>NZ_CP071503.1:300120-600240 GCF_017354945.1 Shewanella avicenniae
GGCACTCCGCGCCAAAACAACCGCACCATGATTTCGGTGTCGAAATCCATACGTTCACCTATGGTTTCACCACTTTGCATCAGCACATGACAGGCGGCTAACGGATAGATACGAAAGCCGCACATCGAATCTTGGATCTGCAGGCTGAGGGTTTCAATCCACACCCAAAAGTGAGTGATATAGCGGCCATATAGGCGCGCTTTGGGAATCGACTCATCGTATTGCGGTAGGCCACTGATTAACGCGTGTGGCTGCTGCTCAGCTTGTTCCATCATCAACGGAATATCTGCCAAGTTATGCTGGCCGTCAGCATCCACTTGCAGCGCATGGCTGAAGCCTGCCTGCCATGCGGCGTTTAAACCGGTCAATACAGCCGCACCTTTGCCGCGATTATAGGGATGGGTAATCAAGGTCACCCACGTATGTTGCTGCGCTAACTCGGTCAGCAAGTAGCGGGTGCTGTCGTTGGAGCCATCATCAATCAGAAAACAGTGCAAGCCCAACGGCGCCAACGCTTCTAGGGTTGCGGCGATGTAGTGGGTATGGTTGTAGTTGGGGATGACCAGCGCTAACTTCATCCGTTGGCTCCCTCACTCAAGAGGATGCGCCCCGATGCAAAGCGGCGTTCACCAGCGGTGACGCTAAACAGCAGTTTGCGCTTGGCTGCATCATGGTTGATGGTGAGGGTAAACTGGGTGTTAGGCAAAATAAGTTGCTGAAACTTCAGCACTTCAATTTGGGCTACAGCAGCGGAATAGCCAAAATGAGCACAGCCTAAGCTGACCGCCCAATCCAGCTGCACCACGCCGGGCACAATGGGGTGCTCAGGAAAGTGACCGGCAAAAGCAGGATGTTCGGCGTCGATCTGCATCAGCCAAGTGGCGCAGCTCGGTTCGCTGTGATGTTCAATTACTGTCGGAAGTGGTGGTTTAGTCATTATCAAACAGCTGCAGCATCTCTTGCAGACGAATCTTTCCTTGTGGGTCTTGCGGCAGTCGCTCGGGATAACGCCAGCGCCGCGGCAAAGTCACACGCTCAAATTGGCTAAGGAGATGACTTTTAAGCGTGTTGTTAATATGAAGTTTACCATTGTGCAGCAGTTCGGCATGACCAACATCCGACAGTTCCACCACAGCGCCTAACTGTTGGCGTTGGCCATCAAGTAGGATAAGACTGCTTTGTGCCACCCACGGATGCGCGTTGAGTAAGGCTTCCATTTGCACCAGCGATAAGCGCTTCTCTTCGATTTTTACCACGCGGTCGAGCCGACCTTCTAGGCGAAATAAGCCATCACCGAGCAAGGTAATGCTGTCATCGCAGCGTAGCTGCGCATCATCCACCAGATACGGTGAGTTCAGCAACAGTGCGCCATCGCTATCATCACGAGCGATTCGCATAGGAGCAAAGGCCTTCCACGCCGTTTCTGCACTGTGCTGGCGCCGATAAGCAATGCCGCCGGTTTCGGTGCTGCCGTAGACTTCAATCGGCAAGCTGGCAAACACTTGGCGAATGCCAAGCGCCGCTTCTAACGGCAGAGGGCCGCCGGAGCTGAAAATAAGGCTGGGTACTTGATGTTGCCGCTCAAAATTAAGCGCCTTGGGTAATCGAGTTAACTGCGCTGGGCTGCTGATCAAACACAGCTTGGGAAATAGCGCCATGTAATATCCCAGCGTTTCAGGATATTCGACGAGGTCACTCAAAAATGGCCGACTAGCCGCTAATGGCCATAGAATTTTAAACAGCAGGCCATAGATGTGCTGGTGGGTGACCGTGGCTACTACACTGCAATGTGGCAAGTGTTTGGCAAAGGTGTTTTCCAGTACCGTAACTTCGGCATCGAGCTGGCGTAGCGTTTTGCGTACTGCCTTAGGTTGGCCGCTTGAGCCTGAGGTAAATAGCAACAGCTCACCAAATTGCTGGCCTTCAGCAAGTTGCGGCCAGGGGCGATTACCTGTGCTCAGCTGTTTGCGTAGCGGCAGGTATTCGCCGTGATCACTCAAAGGTTGCTCAGCTAGCACGCCATCAAACTCGGCACTAAGTTGGCTGATACTGCCCGGTTGAGTGTTGGCTGGCAGGATGATCTGCTTTCCGGCAATCAATGCGGCACAGAGACCAACCGCAAACAGATTACTTGAATCGCTGGCCAGTAACCAACGTTTAGCGGGTGATTGCTGCAGTTTTTGGTACACGGCATCCACCTGATTGGTAAACAGGGCGCCGGTCACTATGTCATGGTGGTTAAAGCTGATCAGCTGTTGCGGCGTTGGGCCTTGCGCCAACCATGTTTTCAATAACTGTGTCATAACCGTCTCTTACGAACTTTTCAGGTAAAAGTGGCGGTACAACCATTCGCCGCCGGCCAATGTACCTATCAGCAGATAAGCAATTAAGCCATTGTAAAGTGTCCAAGTCTCAATGCTGCTCCATAACGCAGTGTACAGCGCTGCAGCGCCATTGAGCACAAATAAACCGCACCACAGCAGGGTCACCTTGCATAAATAGGGGCGGGCGCTGTCGGGCAAATCGGGTTCAGTGATACGCGCCAACCGCTCGACCATACAAGGCGTGCGCCACAACGAACCGCCAAACAGCACCAGCATGGCACCGTTGATCACCAGCGGATAAAACAGCAGCCAATCTTGCTGTTTGGCGATAGCGCTGCCAAGCGTTAGTGCTAAGCCGAGCACGATAGGTGCAATCAGCGCCTTCACCTGTTGTTTTTGCAGCATTAACCGCAGTAACAGTAAGGCGGCTAACAGCATGGCGACACTATTGGCTGGCAGATACTGCAAGCCAAAATACACTGCAAACGGATAACCCAGCAGTACGACTATGGTCAGCGTTTGCAGTATAGCGGCCATTATTCCTGAACCAATTGCTCGATGGCGTTGACGACATCGCCAACCGTACGCACGCTCTTAAAGGCTTCTGGTTGGATCTTTTTGCCGGTAATCTGCTGCAACTTGATCACCAAGTCGACCGCGTCGATGCTGTCTAGATCCAGATCTTGGTACAAGGACGCTTCTTCGCTAATATCGTCGGCATCAATTTCAAATTCGTCTTGCAGAATACGACTCAGCATCTGCAGTATCTGTTCACGATTTTGCATCATGTCTCTCACGCACGTTGTGATTCAATAAACTTGGCTAAACTGGCCACGCTGTAAAAATAGTCGCGGGTCGCAGCGGAGTTGGCTTCCAGCTTGACGTCAAACTGCTTTTTAATCGCCAACCCCAATTCAAGGGCGTCGATAGAGTCCAACCCAAGGCCTTCACCAAACAGGGGTGCGTCAGTTTCGATGTCTTCAACCGTCACATCCTCGAGGTCGAGACTATCGATAATCAACTGCTTAATTTCGTTATGTAAGCTCATAGTGTTCATTTAGTTGTTGTCGGTAATAAAATTCAAGATCGCGCGTAAGTTGCCGCGCCTGCTTAGCGTGTGTGTCATCATCTGTTAAGCCAGCGGCAGTTACCGGCGCGCCGGTCAGCACCTGCATCTCAATGGTGCGGTGTGGAATGGCGTACCACGGATCTTGCTTGGTTAACCCTGCATTGTGCACTTTTAGCACCACGGGTAACACGGGCGCAGCGCAGCGTAGGGCGATATTAGCAGCACCGCGGGCAAAGTCATTAATTACTGTGCCTTTTTGTGTGCGCGTCCCCTCAGGGAAAATCACTAAATTGGTGCCGCGTTGTAGCACCTGTTGGCAGTCTTGGAGCAATAGCTCTGCCGCGCGATTAGGAATATAGCCAGCAGCGGATAGCACGCCGCGCATAAACGGATTACGCCAAAGCCCCTGTTTGACGATGCAGCCTGCGTTTGGCATCAGGCTGATAAGCACAACCACATCAATCAATGTCGGGTGATTAGCGATCACCACCATGCTCTCAGCATTGCGTAGTTGTTCGCGGCAGCGAGCACTAACCTTGACCACTTTGGCCGCGGTAAGCATTTTTACAAAACCGCGAAACATCACATGTACCGCTTTTTGTACCCGCTTAATCCGCTGTTCTGGCGTGCCAGGCCAGTATTTGAGCAGTGGCAGCACAGTGACTGAACTTAACAGTCCGCCCACGCCAAAGGCGATATAACAGGCAATTCCTGCTAACCAGCGCAATGGATAAAGGCTAACCATGCGTTGCTCCGGCTGATAGCTGCCAATGCTGCAAGCCGATTTGTCCTTGAATCGATTGTTGATCGGCGAGCGCCTGAAGCAGTTGGCCATAACAGAGTCGTGGTAGATCAGCGCCGGCTGTCGGTGTAGTTTCAATCGTCAGTGCTACCGAGTCTGCTGTGGCTCGTGGGCTGAGTAACAGCGCCAACGCCAATGGATATTCCAGCTCATCGGTATATTGGTCATAGATGGGGGGTACTGGGTCGTCGCCATAAACTAACAGTAACGGCGCATCCTTGGTTGCGAGTTGGCTGTAAGCTTCGACCATCGCTTGAGCGAGAGTTTCACGGCCAGCGGCAATCGAGGTGGAGGCTTGTTGGTTACCGCAGACAATGCCGAATAGGCCACTGGCTGTATTGTGCACGGATTGACTAAAAGCCGTGGGTGAAAGCGGCTGTTGAGCGATGATATCTTCGAGTAACCCTATGGTGCGGTTGAGTTCGCCATGACGCGAAGCGAACACTGAGCGACATTGTGCCGGGGCTTGAGTGTCAAATGCGACATGCAACATCATTTTGCTGAGTCGACTATAACGACGGCGCTGCATGGCGGGTACTTGAGTGAGTGCTGGCGCGCTGGCATCGAGCGATTCGGTCTCACTCGCTTTTTGCCAGTGTTGCCAATTTTCACGCTGTGGATAGGCGGGTGACCAAGCACTCCAAGATACAATATTGAACTGTAACAGCACTGCTAACCTCGTCGCTTAACATCATCCATGAGGACAAAAATTAACATCTCTTACGATGTTGTCACTGATATTTACGCTCAGTGAGTGTCAGCTCCCAATGGCTGCACGGTTCAGAAGGGTTATTCTACAATGGTTGGCAAGGCGGTTTGAAGCCATTTTGTTAACGGCGCGTGTGACCGTTAACAAAATGGACAATCGATTTGAATGAGCGATTAACCTGTTATCAATTCATCGTTTCTAGCAGTCGACGCAGCACTTTTTTGACCTTGCGGGTGTTGTCTGGCCCCATGCGGATCAACAGTTTTTGCGCGCTTGGTAGCGCTTCTAACTTGGGATCAACAAACTGATAATTGACGCTGATGGTATAAAGCTCAATCGGCTGCTCAATCACGGGGGTGGCCAACAACTCCTGCATTGCTTCTCGCAAGCGGGCGTCGAAGCTCATATCGGGATAGCCAAGTTCAGCAAAAGCTTGTTCAAGCAGTGGTGACAAGCGTTTGTAGGTAGTGAGCAGTTGCTTATCATCCAACTTGCTGAGGAATTCGGCATAGACATCATAGCGATGGTAACTATCTGGATTAAGATAGGTTTTATTGGTGATGTCGGTAACGCTAAAGCTTTGTTCAGGCGCTTTTAACGGGCTTGTTTTGCGGGCTAATTGGCCTTGAGCGATGTTATCCACAAACACCACAAATTGGCGCACCATGTCGCTGTCGTTCAGCAGCGCATTGATTGCCATACCGTTGGCGATTTCAATCACTTTATCATGCACATAGCTGTCGCTTTCGTTGAGTACCGGCAATGGTTCGGCCTTAGGGGCTTCAGCAACAGGTGCCTCGACAGGTGTCGCTTCAGGCGTTGGCGCAGGTGTCACTTCGGGCTCTGGCACATTGGCTTCGGTCACCAAAGGTTGCGCGGGGGCCGGTTCCGGCAATGCCACTTCAGTACGTGCGTGTGGCTCAGGTTCGGTATCGTCGCTACTCCAGAAATAGTAGCCAGCGCCAACAGCAATTAACAGCACCACGGTGACAACCCAACCAGTATTGGCTGGGCTATTAGACTGAGCTTGCGGTGCAATTCTGTCTTCTTCGTTGACTTGCATATATATCCTTTAATTAAACGCAATAAGCCTCGTGTGACACGAAGCTTCCATTCTGCAAATATTGATTTTGTTGTCTAGCGGCCTGCGGCCCATAGCCCATATTTATTTCTGATCTGGGAGCTTGCTTGGTCGATTATGGTTGTTTGATATTTAACCATGCCTGAACAAACTTGACGTGTTGCGACGGACTATGCCTGCACATATTGTTGCCTATCTCCCAACCAGCGCTCAATGATGGCATCGACATTTTCGGGTACCTGCTGCATCACATGTAGCGCCAGTTTTTGAATATGGGGGATCAGGGCTTGGTCGCGTACCAAATCGGCCACTTTCATATCGGCCAAGCCGGTTTGCCTTGTACCTAACACTTCACCTGGGCCGCGGATCTCCAAATCTTGTTGAGCGATAACAAAACCATCGTTGCTTTCGCGCAGTACCCCAAGCCGTTTCGTGGCTGTTTTGGACAGCGGCGCTTGGTAAAGCAACACGCAATGGCTGGCAACAGCGCCACGACCAACCCGACCCCGCAGTTGGTGCAATTGAGCAAGGCCGAGTCGTTCAGGGTTTTCGATAATCATCAAACTGGCGTTGGGCACATCTACGCCCACTTCAATCACAGTGGTGGCGACCAGCAGATTCAGCTCACCTTTTTTAAAGCGTTCCATCACCGCTTGTTTGTCGGCACTTTTCATACGGCCGTGCACCAAGCCAATGTTTAATTCGGGCAAGGCTTCGCTCAGCTCTTGATAGGTATCTTCCGCGGCTTGGCATTGCAGCACTTCTGATTCGTCAATCAAGGTGCACACCCAATAGGCTTGGCGGCCATCTTCTAAAGCGGCTGAACGCACCCGATCGATAATATCCTGCCGGCGCGAATTGGCGATGGCGACTGTGGTGACTGGGGTGCGCCCGGGCGGCAGTTCGTCAATGATCGAGGTATCGAGGTCTGCGTAAGCAGTCATGGCTAAAGTGCGTGGGATTGGCGTTGCGGTCATGATCAACTGATGCGGATAAAAACCTTGCTGAATGCCTTTCTCACGTAGCCCTAAACGTTGATGGACCCCGAATCTGTGTTGCTCGTCGATGATAATTAACGCCAGCCGGTGAAACTGCACTTGCTCTTGAAAAATTGCGTGAGTACCAATCACCATTTGGGCACGGCCTTCACGAATATCTTCGAGTGATTGTTCTCGCGCTTTGCCTTTGAGCTTGCCAGCAAGCCAACCCACTTTAAGCCCGAGCGGGGTAAACCAGTTGCTGAAATTCAACGCGTGCTGCTCGGCCAGTAGCTCCGTTGGCGCCATCATCGCTACTTGATAGCCATTTTCAATCGCTTGCAAGGCGGCCATTGCCGCCACCAAGGTTTTTCCTGAGCCTACATCACCTTGCACCAAGCGCATCATCGGATGCGGTTGGCTTATATCTTGGCCAATATCGGCCACAACCCGCTGCTGTGCACCAGTTGGGCTAAACGGCAGCGAGGCTAAAAATGGCGTCAGCAGTTGCCCAGTAGATTTAAGGCTCACTGCTTTATCGCGTTCACTACGTTGCCGCAGCTTTAACATGCTGAGGTTATGTGCCAGCAGTTCCTCTTGCACCAGCCGTTGCTGGGCAGGGTGAGTGCCTTGCAGTAATTCAAACTGGTCGATGCTCGCCGGAGGTCGATGCATGATGCGAATTGCTTGCGCCAAACTCAGTTGATTCGGGCGCAACGCCGGCGGCAACAGTTCGGTGAGCGCACCTTCTTGCAATAGTTTCAGCGCTTGTTCGGTCAACTTCATCCAGCTGGCTTGTCTAAGCCCTTCGGTAGTCGGATAAACCGGTGTCAACGAATCGGTCAATTTGGCTGGCTCATCTGCCTTTAAGATTTTGTACTCGGGATGGATGATCTCTGCATGCTGACTGCCGCGGCGGATTTCACCATAAGCGCGGATCTGCAACCCCTGCTGCATGCTGTTGCGCTGTGCAGCGGAGAAATTGAAAAAACGTAAGGTGAGCGTGCCAGTTGCATCACGCACATTGCACACCAACATACGTTTGCGACCATTGATGATTTGGGTTGATTGAATCTCAGCTTCAATGGTGCCGTAATCGCCTAAATTGAGTTCCGCAATCGGATAGATGCGGGTGCGGTCTTCGTAGCGCAGCGGTAGGTGGAACAGCAGATCCTGTACTGAATGAATCCCCAACTTGTTCAGCTTTTCTGCCATTTTGGCAGCGACGCCGGTCAGTTGGTTGATGGGAAGTTGATCCAGCCGTTGCAAGGTCTGATTACCGAATTACTGTGGATTTATACATATAGTAGCAGACCGAGCGGCTTTGACAATGGTGCATTTTTCAACCACCGTCAAAGCCTTAGCGAAAATTGGCTGTTAAGCCGCCGCGTGTGTGACGAGGTAAGCCATGTAGCCGATATAGCCAGCCAGCAATGCGCAGCCCTCTTTGCGGCCGATGCGCATATTGCTCATCGCAAAAGGCAGCACCAAGATGGCCAAAATTAGCATGACGGCAAAATCCAAGAGGCTAAAACCGCTAGCCGCAACTGGATGCACCAATGCGGTTACACCTAAAATACAAAGAATATTGAAGATATTTGAACCCACGACATTCCCAATGGCGATATCGCTTTGACCTTTAAGCGCTGCGACCACAGAAGTCACTAGCTCCGGCATGCTGGTGCCAATTGCAATAATGGTCAGGCCGATTACGGCTTCGCTTATGCCAAATGCGCGCGCCATTTCAACTGCGCCATCTACAAACAGCACTCCACCGCCAACTAAGCAGCCGATCCCCGCCACAATCAGCAGACCCGATAACCAAGGGTTGCTTGGACCTGCTTCAATCTCTTCAGCATCTTCATCACTAGAGATACGGTAGCTATGCCACAAGAATGCCAGCAGCAAGGCGAACAGCACCACGCCATCAATCCACCCCAAGCCGCCATCAATAAGCAGCAGCAATAGCAGCACTGACGAGCCAATCATCAGTGGGATATCACGTTTTACGGTTTGAGATTGCACGCCAATAGGGCGAATGATTGCGGTGAGCGCCAAAATCAGGCCGATGTTGGCGATGTTAGAGCCAATCACATTCCCTAGGGCAATCCCAGAATTGCCCGAGAGCGCCGATTTTACGCTTACCGCTAACTCTGGCGCACTGGTGCCAAAGGCAACAATGGTGAGACCGATGACCAGTGGGGTTACGCCAAGCTTTAAGGCGATTGCACTGGCACCGCGGACAAGTAATTCGGCACCTGCAGTTAAAATCACAAAGCCGCCGAGAATGGCCAAAATAATGAATGTCATAACAGCTTCCGCAAGTCTTATCAGGCTTGAATGGGATCTACTGCACTGCACCCATTGGCGAGCAGTAGCTGGTTAAAGTGCGCTATTGTGACATATTGTGTCAGAAAGATCCCAGTTTTAGCTGGGATCTTTTATGCGGGATTAGAGCTCATCTTCCCAAACGACTTTGGCACCGCGTACACCTTCAACTTTGCTGGCGTAGCGTTTTTCGAGCACGTGGCGTTTGATTTTAAGGGTCGGGGTTAACGCATCATTTTCGATGGTCCACGGCGCTGTTACTACCACAATGGCATCGACCGCTTCATGAGATTCAAGATTCGGGTTAATACTGTCGAGGGTCTCTTTGAGTGATGTTCTAACTTCCTCTCTGGCTTGCAATGCAGCGCCTTCGGCCAACTGCACTAAGGCAACCGGATGCGGTAGCCCCGAACCTATGACGCAAATCAGTTCAACATGAGGATCTTGTGCTAACTTGCGCTCAATCGGTACTGGCGCCACATATTTACCTTTCGCGGTTTTAAAGTTGTCTTTCACGCGGCCAGTAATGCTGACGCAGCCATCGCTATCCACCTCGCACAAATCGCCGGTTTTAAAGTAGCCTTCAGCATCAAACGCAGCGGCGGTGGCTTCGGGGGCTTGATAGTATTCCCGCATCAAGCCCGGGCTTTTCACCAGCAGTTCACCCTCGGGTGTTTGCTTGATTTGGCAACCGAGGATTGGTTTACCCACAGTTCCGATTTTACTGGCATCAAATGGATGGTTGATGATCGAATAGGCACAGTTTTCGGTCATGCCCCAAGCTTCACAAATATCGAGGCCGATGCTGTGATACCACTCCACCAACGAAGGCGGGATCGGTGCCGAACCTGAACCGAGCAGCCGTACTTTATCCAAGCCCAAACCTTGATGGATTTTGCGTTTGACCAGCCAACCCAGCAGTGGGATTTTGAGTAAGGTTTGCAGCTTTTTGTAGCTACCGACTTTCTCAATAATGTTTTTCTGGAATAGTGTCCACAGTCGCGGCACCGAGAAAAATACCGTTGGCCGCATCCGCTGCACATCGACTACAAAGGTTTCGAGACTTTCAACAAAGGCGACGGGGCAACCGGCGTAGAACGACGAGCCTTCAATCGCGACCCGTTCGGTGATATGTGCCAGTGGCAAATAGGAGATCAGCCGGTCATTGTGGTCGGCTTTGAGATCGCGCACCACCGCCTTGCAAGTCCAGCTATAAGCACCAAAGGTTTGCACCGCGCCTTTCGGCTTGCCGGTTGAGCCTGAGGTGTAGATCAGCGTCATGACCTGATCTTCTCTGGGCGATTCGACCTCTTTCAGTGGCGCGCCAAGATTCAGCAGTTGCAGCCATTGATATTGCGCGGGCATGGTCTCGTACGGCATCGCTAAGCGCAGAATATCGCCGCCGACACCGGGCTCTTGGTCGGGCCAATGATCTAACTTGCCAACAAAAATCGCTTTCGCGCCACTGTGTTCCAGCACGTAGCGAATGGTGTCGGAATTCGCCGTTGGGTAGATGGGCACACTGATGTAACCGCCGTACATCAGCGCTAAATCTGTGATAAACCATTCGGCGCAGTTTTTTGATAGCAGCGCGATTTTATCGCCGGCATTGTAACCGAGATGGCGTAATGCCCCAGCAATCTGCTGCACTGCGCTATACACCTGTTGAAAGGTGTAGTCTTTGTATTGACCTCGAACCGGCTGGCGGAGGTAGATCTCATTACCTTGAGTAGATGCCCATTGACTCAACATATCGACCGGACTGCGGTAACTAGATGCCATAGGCGAGCCCCTTTTTTAAATTGTTATTGAGAGAAGTTAGCTGACTGACAGCATTCCCCCACAGCATGCTATCCGCCAAGAACGTTCTGTTTTTAATCAACAAAAGTTCTTCACCAAGTATGGAAGCCCAGCGCTTAGGCTGCAAATATTTATCGTGGTTTGTTCAGCTTGGAAGAGATAAAGCGGTGGGTTTGGGGCTGGATAAAAACAAAAATGGACACCGAAGTGCCCATTCTTTATTGCATCGCGTGCAGCTTACAGTGCGGCAATCGCATCCATTTCAACCTGAACATCTTTTGGCAATTGCTTAACGCCAATCGCTGCGCGGGCTGGATATGGTTGGCTGAAGTAGCGGCCCATCACTTCGTTCACTTTGGCAAAGTTGGCCAAGTCGGTCATGAAGATATTTAACTTCACGATGTCGGCCAGCGAACCACCGGCAGCTTCACACACCGCTTTGAGGTTTTCAAACACTTGCACCACTTGGGTTTCAAAGTCTTCCCCGGCGACTTCCATAGTGGCGGGCACTAATGGGATTTGACCAGAGAGGTACAAGGTTGAGCCAACTTGCACCGCTTGTGAGTAGGTACCGATAGCGGCGGGGGCTTTGTCAGTGACGATAATTTTTTTGTCTGCCATAACGCACGATTTCCTTGTTATTACCTGTTTCGAGAGATGCGCAGCACTTCAGGCAATACCCGAATGCGACGCATCACATTAGCCAGATGTACACGGTCGCTTACTGAAATCCGCAAATGGATCAGATAGACACGGCCATCGCGTTCTTCTGTACTGATATTGGAAATGTTGGAGCCTTCAGCTGCAATGATGCTGGTGACTTTAGCCAATACCCCTTGATGGTTCACAATCTCGATGCGAATGTTGGCTTGGTATTCCGCGCCTTCAACAGTATCCCATTGCACCGGAATATATTTATCGGGCTCTGCTTGGTAACCACGAATGTTGGCGCAGTTTTCCATATGCACCACCAAGCCTTTACCAGGGCTGACATAGGCGACGACCGCATCACCGGGGATCGGGCGACAGCAGTTACCAAAGGTGACCAACATGCCTTCGGCACCGCGAATTGGCATCAGTTTGCTGTCATCATCGCTGTTACGCTTAGGATCGAGGTTTTCGCCTTTTAAACGCTGCGCAATTAACAAGCCCATGGCATTGCCGAGTCCGATATCTGCCAGCAGGCCATCAAAGGTCTCATGCTTGGTATCTTTCACCACGCGAGCAATCTGCTCTTCGGTAAAGCTTTCCAGTTTGGTGTCGCCTAATGCATGGTTGAGCAAGCGTCTGCCCAGTGCGACCGCTTCATCCTGCTTGAGGAACTTAAGCACTTGGCGGATTTTGCCGCGTGCTTTACCGGTAACCACAAAGTTAAGCCAAGCGGCATTCGGCTTAGCGCCTTTAGCAGTGATGATCTCAACGGTTTGGCCAGAAATTAGCGGTTGACTCAGTGGATACGCTTGACGATTTACCCTTGCTCCCACGCAGGTATTGCCGACATCGGTATGCACTTCATAAGCAAAGTCGACCGGTGTTGCGCCCACGGGCAATTCAAGAATACGGCCATCAGGCGTGAACACGTATATTTCATGCGGGAATAGCTCGGTTTTAACGCTTTCCACAAATTCAAATGATGACGAGGCGCTTTGTTGCAGCTCCAGCAAGCTTTGCATCCACTTACGGGCACGCACTTGGGTGGTGGTGCTACCTGAGGCTTCACCGTTTTTATACATCCAGTGTGCTGCCACCCCTTTATCCGCCATTTGATCCATATCTTCGGTACGGATTTGCACTTCAACAGGCACGCCGCGCGGCCCAATCAAAGATGTATGCAGTGACTGATAGCCGTTGGCTTTGGGAATGGCAATATAATCTTTAAACCGCAGTGGCCGCGGCTTATACAAACCGTGCATGATACCGAGCACGCGATAACAAGTATCTATGCTGTCCACTATGATGCGAAACGCGTAGATATCCAGCACATCTTCAAACTTCACGTCTTTCTGACGCATCTTGTTGTAGATGGAAAACAGGTTTTTCTCGCGCCCAGTAACTCGGCACGCCACTTTGGTTTCTTCTAAGCGACTGCGGATGCCGTTTTCAATGCTTTGAATAACTTCTTTGCGATTACCACTGGCGGTGCGCACTACCTCTTTGAGGACGCGATAACGCATGGGGTAATAGGCTTGAAAACCTAAGTCTTCCAGCTCAGTTTTGATATTGTGAATACCAAGACGGTTGGCAATCGGTGCGTAAATTTCCAGTGTCTCACGGGCAATCCGGCGACGTTTATCTGGACGCAAAGCGCCAAGGGTACGCATGTTATGGGTGCGGTCAGCCAGCTTGATCAAAATGACGCGAATATCTTGCGTCATGGCCAGCATCATTTTGCGAAAGTTTTCTGCTTGCGCTTCTTTCTTATCGCGAAACTTAATTTTATCGAGCTTAGATACCCCTTCCACCAACAAGGCCACTGATTCGCCAAACAGGTTGGCAAGGTCTTCTTGGGTAACATGGGTATCTTCAATGGTGTCGTGCAGCAGCGCTGCCATCAGCGTCTCATGATCGAGACGCATATCGGCAAGTATGTGTGCTACAGCTACCGGATGGGTGATATAGGGTTCACCACTCGTACGCATCTGCCCTTCATGGGCATCACGCGCCACCTGATAGGCCTGCTTGAGTAATTCAACCTGTTCCGGCGCTAAATAGGCGGTAGCGGCTTCTCTCAGACCTTCAAACAGATACAAGTGGTACTACTCCCGATATCGTGAACCTTATAGAGAAGAAGAGTTGTGGCCTTCAGCGATTGCCGCAACCGCTGCGATTTCAGCAGCTTCACGCTCACGAACGCTTTGGCGCTCATCAGCTTCTAAAGTCTGAGCGTTAACCAGACCCAGTTCGATTTCACGCAGTGCGATCACTGTTGGCTTGTCATTTTCTTCTTCAACAAGCGGATCTTTGCCTTGAACAGCGATCTGACGTGCGCGACGTGCTGCAACCATGATCATGTCAAAACGGTTGCCGATCTGTTTAACGGCGTCTTCTACAGTTACGCGAGCCATGTGTTGGAACTCCAATGTGTTCGGTGAAAAAATGACGCAAAAGTGTACACGATGACTGTCACTCTGCCAATAGACCCTTAAGCATATCACTGTGGGTGATTGTTTGACTAGCTTGTGTGAGTCGTTGACTGCGGATTATTGCCCGCAGATCAGTTAACGCGATTTCGAAATCGTCGTTAACGATCACGAAATCATATTCATTGTAATGTGACATCTCGGATACCGCCTTATCCATTCGGGCAGCAATTACTTCGGCGCTGTCCTGACCACGGCCAGTCAAACGGCGTTGTAGCTCGTCACGCGATGGTGGCAGGATAAAGATGCCAATGGCTTCTGGCATCTGCTGTTTAATCTGCTGGGCGCCTTGCCAGTCGATATCCAAAAACACATCAATCCCTTGTGCCAGCGTCTGTTCAATCACGCGGCGCGAGGTGCCATAGTAGTTGCCAAATACTTCGGCCCATTCAAAAAAGGCTTCGTCAGCAATCAACTGTTTGAATTCTTCCACGGCGACAAAGTGGTAATGTTGGCCGTTAACTTCGCCCGGACGAGGTTGGCGAGTGGTATGAGAGACCGATACCTGCATATCCGCAGGCTTATCGCCCAGCAGTGCCGAGATCAGCGAAGATTTTCCCGCGCCACTTGGAGCGGAGACAATAAACAGGTTTCCACGACTACTCATAGTTACTCAGTCTGCGTCAGCGGCCAGCAATGGCCAGAGCGAAAAATAGGGGCGATATTATAGTGCGCTGCGCAATAGTGCGCCAGTACCGCTGACAATTGCACGTAAATTCGTTAGGCTTGCCCAGATTTTCAAGCGAAGCAGAGTTACAGAGAGGACATCGTGTTGTTGAGATCGCTTATCTGTTTGAAAGGGTATGACCAAGGGCTGCGCCATCTGGCGATTAGTCTGGCAGTGTATTTGCTGATTATACTGCTTTGGGGCATTTCGATGAGTGGCGGCTTTGCGGCTGTGGTTGCGATAGTTCTTCTGCCGATTCTGCTTGCTTCTGCGTGGCGTCGTGTGCGCGATGCCGCCTGGCCACCGCTGATGACGGCGGTGGTGGTATTGCCGTGGCTGTTAATGTTGTCGGTCACATTGACCAGCACCACCGGCACTGTGCTTTACTGCGCGCTGATATTTGCTGCATTACTGCACGCTGGTTTGGCGTATCTTCCGAATGCGGTAGCCCAAGGCGCGCGTTCTCAACGCCATTATGTGCAGGGCTATTGCGGTCCGGTAGCGCTAGTTACTGCTAAAAGCATTCAACGCGTTGAACCGACGATTGGTGGTGCGAGTACAGTGGTAATCGATGATGACACTAATGTTAGCGGATTCAACCAAGCACATGTCTCGGTCGATATTGACCCTGCTGGCGATGATAGCGTCGCGCAGTTACAGCAAAATCTGCAAGCCCTGGGGCAATGGCTGATGCGCTATCGTATCGCTGCATTGGGTAGTGTGTTGCTGTTACTGGTGTTGAGCAGCATTGTGGGCTGGTGGTTAAGTCGTGAAGATGCCCCAGCAACACAATTGCCGGAGCAGCCAAGCGTTACCGCTGAAACACAGGTCGCGCGTGAAGTGGTCAAAATGCCTGATAATTTTAGTCTGATGCTTGAAGGCGATAAGTTGATCCTGCAGTGGCTGGGTGATACCGATCAGCAAGGTCAGATGTGGCAACTGGCGATAGCTGCCGGTGACAAGCGTTGCGCTGAAATTGTGTTTAATGACGGCTCCCGCTACCGACCGATGCAGGTTGATGTTGTGGCGAATGGCGCAGTAGAAGCCAGCTTTAGTCCGCTCGATACAACCGCGATTGTAAATGATGTGGCGATGCGTGGCAGCTTTACATTGTGTGGTTATGAGTTTGGCCTCAAAGGTAGCCAAGCTGCATTGCAGTCGAACGCCAGTTTTAGCCGATTATTGAAATAGAGTGATATATCCGCCATGTTGACCGATGTGCAGCAAATCCAACAAAAAATATTGCCACATTATCTGCCTGAGTCGCAGTTGGCTTGTGCTGCGTTGACGGTTGTACCGCTAGGTAATGGCCACATCAATCAGACGTGGTTAGTGCGCACCATGCAGCAGGCGTTTGTGCTGCAGCAGATTAATACCCAGGTCTTTCCAGCGCCTTGGGCGGTGGTCGAAAATGCGGATCTGATAGCACGTCATCTGCAGCAACAGCAGCAAGTAGGCAGCTACGCACTGCAAATCACCACGCCTGTTCGTACGCTGGACAATGCCCTAGCTGTCGACGATGCCGAACTTGGTTTTTGGCGCGCAATATCGTGTATCTCTGATAGTCACAGTATTGAGCAGATGCGCAATCCCGAACAAGCGCGGCAAACGGCGTTTGCTTTTGGCAGCTTTGCGGCGGCAATGGCGGAATTTGATGCCAAGCAACTGCAAGAAACCATTGGTGATTTTCGTAATTTAGCCGCGCGGATGCGGCTGCTAACGCAACAAATTCAGCGCGATAGCCATCATCGGGTGGCGGATTGTCAGCAATGGCTGGATTTTGCCTTTTCGCAGCAGCACGTGTTGGCTGAAGTGGCGGAGATAGAAGCCAAACTGCCGCTACGCACCTGCCATAACGACACCAAAATTAACAACTTGCTGTTTGATACTCGCCAGCAACCCAGAGCGGTGGTGGATTTAGATACCTGCATGTCAGGCTATTTAATGTATGACTTCGGCGATATGGTACGTAGCTGTTGTGCTTCGGTCGCCGAGGATTCTACCTGCCTCAACGATATCAACCTTTTGCCCGACTACTTTGCCGCCATCAGCCAAGGCTGGTTACAGGCGTTAGCGCCCATGATGACCCACGTAGAGCGCGACAGTCTGTGGTTGGGAGTGAAGGTGGTGACACTGATGTTGGCGGTGCGCTTTCTCACCGATTATCTTGCCGGAGATTGTTATTTTCGTATTAGCCATGATGGTCATAATCTCGAACGTGCCATTAATCAATTTACCCTCTACCAACGCTTGTTGGAGCAAGAGTCGCAACTGCAGACGCTCATTTGTAGTTGATGAGCGCGGATTGAAAAATCGCTAACGTAATCGCTGGTTGATAAGTTTTTATGCAAAACTGGCGATTAAAAAATCGTATAAACCGATAAAAGATTGAATAACTTGGTGTGATTGATAGTCTAGAGACAGATTTTACACGGAGTTAACAATATGACGTTTGCTGAAGCGACCTCCGCGTTCGCCGCTTATGCCTGGGGCCCACACATGCTGTTTTTGCTGGTGGGCGGCGGGCTTTTTTTCCTGTTTTATTCTGGTTTTGCGCCATTTCGTTACCTAAAACACGCTATCAATATTCTGCGGGGTAAATATGATGAACCCAATGCGGAAGGGCAGATCAGCCATCTCGGGGCTTTGTCGAGTGCCATGGCGGGTACGGTCGGGATGGGCAATATTGGCGGTGTAGCCTTGGCGATGGTTGCCGGCGGACCGGGCGCGATATTTTGGATGTGGGTCAGTGCGATTGTGGGCATGGCGACCAAATTCTTTACTTGTACCTTAGCGATTATGTATCGCGGTCATGACGATCAAGGCGTGGTACGCGGTGGCCCAATGTATATCATCACCGAAGGTTTAGGCCCAAAATGGAAACCACTGGCAGTGTTCTTTGCGGTGGTGGGGATGATGGGCAACTTTCCGTTATTCAACACCAATCAGCTGGTGACCATTGTAAAAGAGTGGGTGGTGTTAGGGCCTGATAACATGGGCACTGGTGGCGCGTCAGACCACTTTTGGCTGCAGCTCGGCCTTGGTGCCATCATCATGGTGGTAGTGGGCAGCGTGGTGCTTGGTGGTATTACGCGAATTGCGGCGGTTGCCACTAAAGCGGTGCCGACCATGATTGTGATTTATGTTGGCTGTGCTGTGTATGTAATCGGTTCGCATATCGAGCAAGTGCCCGGTTATTTAGCCCAGATTGTGACCGATGCTTTCTCGATGAAATCTGTCGCAGGTGGCATTCTCGGTACCTTATTGATTGGGGTAAAGCGCGCGGCATTTTCCAATGAAGCGGGGATCGGCACTGAAGTGATGGCGCACGGCAGTGCGAAAACTGCCCAGCCGGTCAAAGAGGGCTTGGTGGCCATGTTAGGCCCTGCGATTGATACCCTACTAGTGTGTACGGCAACGGCGCTGATTATTCTGATCTCTGGCGTATGGCAACAAGGTGGCGTCGATGGCATCAGCCTGTCGAGCCGCGCCTTTGAGGAAACTATGCCGGGTGTCGGCCCTTACCTGCTGCTGTTGTGCGTGGTGTTCTTTGCGATTACCACCATCATCACCCAAGCATTTTATGGCAGTCAGTGTTTCCGCTTCCTGTGTGGCAGCCGTTATGTGCCCTTGTATCAAAGCTTCTTTTTGCTAACAATTTTGTTTGCGGCAACGACCAGTTTGAACAATGTCGTCAATCTGATTGATGGGGCTTATGCCTTGATGGCGATACCGACGATGATTTCTGCGGTATTATTGGCTCCTAAGGTAAAAGTGGCCGCTAAGCAATATTTTGCCAGCTTGAAACAGCAATGAGCGATTAGCAAAGTTATGGAGGACGGGTGAACGCACATTACAGCCAGTTTGATTGGATCGTATTTGATGCTGATGAAACGCTGTTCCATTTTGATGCGCTACGTGGCTTGCAGCTGACCTTTGCTGCCTACGGTTTTGACTTCTCCCATGCTGAATTTGACCGCTATAAAGCGGTCAATATTGCCCTATGGCAGGCCTATGAACGGGGTGAGGTGGTTGCCGCAGAAGTGCAAGTGCAACGGTTTGAATATTGGGGAAATTTGCTGAACCAACCCCCAATGAGTTTGAATCAGCACTATCTACGCACCATGGGCGAAATCTGCGAGATGCTGCCTGGTGCCGCCTCGTTACTGACCCGTTTAGCCGGTAAAGTGAGACTTGGGATTATCACCAACGGTTTTGCTTCACTGCAGCCGGTGCGACTAGAGCGGATGGGCATTACCGATATTATTGATTTGCTGGTGGTGTCTGAGCTGGTTGGGGTGGCTAAACCGGAGCAGGGCATCTTCGACTACGCGCTAAAGCAAATGGGCGATGTCGCAGCCGAGCGCGTGTTAATGGTGGGCGATAATCTCTATACCGATATTAAAGGCGGCAACAATGCAGGGATGAAGACTTGCTGGCTCAATAATGGTAATTACCCGCTACCCGATGATGTAGCGCCGACTTGGGTTGTGCCGAGTATGCACCATCTCGAGCGGTTGCTGTTTCCGGTAGAAGATTGATACCGATTTGTGCCTCTTCCTTATGTAAAAAATCATGTAAAAAGTCATGCACAAAATCAAAAGCCCCATACATCTGATGGGGCTTTTGGTATTTGGCGCTAGCAGTTAGACAGCGATATTAGCCGCCAGACTTTTGTGCTTCAGTGTACTGCATTTTCTGATGGTCTTGACCCATCGCCGCAGCAACTTCTGGTGGCATGTAGTTTTCATCATGCTTTGCCAGTACTTCGGTCGCTTCCAGTTGGCCTGGACCCACCAAAACACCTTGTGCAACAACGCCTTGCCCTTCGCGGAACAAGTCTGGCAGCAAGTCATCAAAAGTCACCGTAACTTGGCCGCCTGCTGCATCATGTACATTAAAGCTAATGTGCAGACTCTTAGGATCGCGCACCAATGAACCTTCAGTCACCATACCGCCGATACGGATACGATCGCCCACTTTTGGCTTAACACCGGTATCCACTTTACCGTTAACGATTTCAGATGGGGTGTAAAACAGGTTCAAGTTAGAGTTCAGTGCGTACAGCAACAGTGAAGCCACTGCGGCAACCCCAACAACTAATGTGCTTGCGAGCACTAATCTCTTTTTGCGTCTTGCGTTCATTCTTTCGCACTCCGATGTTGTGCCAAACGTTGCTCACGCTTAGCTTTAGCCGCAATCTCTTTTAAGACTCGACCTTTGCGAGTCATGGTAAAACCGATCAAAATTGCCAGTGCGCCGTAGGCGACACCGTAAGACAGCCAGACATAAAAGCCATAGCCACCCATATTGAAAAAGTCAGAAACAGACTGAAATTGTGCTTGCATCATTTTGCTCCCTCAGCCAATGCCAGATCTCTAACCCATGGACGCATACCATTACGGGCTAAGATTTCAGCGCGGAAACGAATCAAACTTAACGCGCCAATCATGACGCCAAAGCCAAGAATGTTAATCACTAATGGCACTAACATATCCGGCGGCATGGCCGTTTTACCGGTCATCTTGATTGAGCCTTGATGCAGCGAATTCCACCAATCAACTGAATATTTGATAATTGGAATATTAATAACACCTACTATAGATAAAATACCAGCAGCGCGTGAGGCTAAAACCTTATCTTCGAACGAAGCATAGAGCGAGATCACACCTAGGTAGAGAAATAGCAGTACTAACTCAGATGTTAGGCGTGCATCCCACACCCACCAAGTGCCCCACATTGGCTTGCCCCAGGTAGAGCCAGTAACCAACGCAATGAAGGTAATCACTGCACCAACGGGCGCAATCGACGCTGCCATCCAGTCGGCTAATTTGATTTGCCACACCAAACCAATAAACGCCGCGATCGCCATGCCTACATAAGCTGACATTGACATAGACGCTGCTGGTACGTGCACAAAGATGATGCGATAACTATCACCTTGCTGATAATCGGTAGGTGAAAATACCATGCCCCAAGTTGTGCCAGTTAACAGCATAAGGATGGCAAGAATAGACAGCCAAGGAATAAATTTCCCTGCTAACCGATAAGCCCGTTGCGGCTCAGCATAAGGATGCAACCATTTCCACATATTAGTTAGTACTCACACGTAAAGAGGCACCAATTGCAAACGGTGCCAACACCAAAGAACCGACCAGTAGCGCAGCGATAATTGCCAACTGACCATCGTAAGGCTGATTCGACGCAGCAAATTCAATCGCACCAGTAGCGAAAATCAACACTGGAATATAAAGCGGCAGGATCAACAAACTCAGCAATACGCCGCCTTTGCGTAATCCCACGGTTAATGCCACCCCAATTGCACCCAATAAACTCAAAATGGGGGTACCGAGCAGCAGGGTTTGGATCAGCGCAGGATAGGCACTGTCTTCCATGTGCAGCAGCACCGCCAATAAAGGGGCAATGATAATCAGCGGTAAACCGGTTAACAGCCAATGTGCCAGCACCTTAGCTAACACCAGCAGCTGCAGCGGCTGCGGGCTAAGCAGCATTTGCTCTAGGCTGCCATCGTTA
The DNA here is from genome assembly GCF_017354945.1 of Shewanella avicenniae. NCBI lineage: Bacteria > Pseudomonadati > Pseudomonadota > Gammaproteobacteria > Alteromonadales > Shewanellaceae > Shewanella > Shewanella avicenniae. Next base: position 321,552 of record NZ_CP071503.1, read on the forward strand.
TAATCGGCCTTAAATAGACGTTCAAGGGAGAGCATTGACGCTAACAGCGCCGCTACCCAAATCACCCCAGGTGCAACGCGGCTGAGGATTTTCGCCTCGGAGCCAATCCCCAGCGGGAATAGCGTTACTACGATGATAAAAAACAGCAATGGGTTAAAGATGTCGCCGCGATGACGCACGGCAATTTTTAAATCCCGCATGAGCAGGGTTAGGAATGCCTGGGTAAAACTGATGCCTCTTTTCATTCGTTCCCTGCTCTATACAAACCGATATTCCAAGCGGATTTTGCGTAACCGCTCTTCTGAAATAATGCCCATATCTTGGTGCGTGGTGACGATGACACAGCCACCATTATCGGCATGTTGCAAAAATAACTGTTCCAATTCGGCCACGCCGCGCTTATCGATAGCGGTAAAGGGCTCATCGAGGATCCAGATCCGGCTATTGGTATGCCACAGCCTTGCCAACGCCGTGCGACGATGCTGACCTGCAGACAAATGACCTGCTAACGCGTCCTCAAAACCGGTTAAATTGACGTTGCTGAGAATATCGCGCGCATCAAACTGGTCGTAACCGCTCACTCGTAGATTAAAGTAGAGGTTTTCTTCCGCAGTTAGTTCACTTTTTACGCCAGCTAAATGACCGAGATACAACAGATCTTCATTGAACTCATCACGACAGCGAGTGATCGCCTCATCGAGATAAAGCACCTCACCCGCATATGGACGGGACAGCCCTGCAAGAATACGCAATAAGCTGGTTTTACCGGCACCGTTCGGTCCTTCGATTTGTACTATGTCACCGCTGTTAATGGTAAAGCTCAGTTCATCAAACAGAATTCGCTCTTCACGAATACAGGTGAGACCACTGGCTGACAGCAATGCTATGGAGTCTTGTTTTGTCACTTAACCCTCGATAAAACACGCACTTTAGGAAACGCGATAATCCTAACATAAAGCTATTTTGCCGTTTACAAATATGGCCAACGAAGTTTCAGCAATGCGATGTGCTTCCAATAAAAAATAACTTTTCTGAACTTATTGTTAAGTTAATCATACATTAGACTCTTCTTTATCTTTAGATGGTAAGTGATAGCAGCATGAGAGCTGGCTCACAAAAAGATGTGTTGTCATGCGGAATTGTTGTACGCTAAAGCGGCAATGGAAGCGTTCTACACAATTTACTGTGTAGGTAAGCTATGTGAACTCAAGCTAGGAATAACAGTAATGAAAAAGATGTGCGTGATAGCCGTCGTCGCGGCCAGTTTATTCTCTCTCTCAAGTTACGCTGCCGACGGTCAGGCGGTGTACAACAAATCTTGTATGTTCTGCCATGCCAGTGGCGTTGGTGGCGCACCACGTGCCCATGACGAAGCTGCCTGGAAATCGCTGATGGACAAAGGTATGCCCGCGTTGCTCAAATCAGTAAAAGAAGGCAAAGGTAATATGCCGGCCAACGCCATGTGCAGCAGCTGCAGCGAAGACGACTTTAAAGCATCTATCGACTTTATGGCGAAAAAGAAAAGCTGATCTTTTTGATGGAGTGATGCTCATAAAGACAAAAACCGGCCAAGTGCCGGTTTTTGTTTGGGAGCTCTCAATTAGCGGAGTAAAGAGGGAAAATTACTCAACGTTTTGGATCTTCTTGTTGGATTTTTTATTTAAATTAAAATAATTCAGTTAGTTACGCTTTGTTGTGAAAGCGGTTTATAGGATTAGTAACCATTTTAGTAACCGTTTGGTGATGGTCTAGGCTCTTCACTATTCAAATCAACCGACGATAAGTATGCCGCTGTGTTGATTCCTTCTTTTTGACAACTAAGGTACTGTCATCAATAAACACGCTCGGTTCTGCTTCCAATTGTACAAACTAAGCAGAAATAATACCGACGTTGTTTCTCAAAATATTAGCTCTATCTTTGCCAAGCTGTAGCTATCTGATACTGTTGAGCCATTAAAATCAAGTCCATTAGTAGTTTAGGGTGTTTGTTAACGTTCACCACTAACATAAAAAATGGACCGTTTTAGCTGAAACGGAGATTCAGGGCTGATGGCATCATCTAATGAACCCTCAAATTTTGGTTTTCTTGTCGAGCACGACCAACTGTTCGTTGATCTAGCCAATGCGGCTGAAGCTGCATTTTCTAGCGACCCTAATACTACGTTGCTAAAACTCCGTCAATTAGGTGAAGCAATGGCGCAGCACATTGCTGTTCTTGCTGGTATTGAGTTTGATGAAAAAACAAAGCAGGCAGATTTACTCTACCGTATTAATCGTGACCTAAAACTCGAACCTATGGTGCGAGAGCTATTTCATACGTTACGTATTGAAGGAAACATAGCAAACCACCAGTTTCGCACTAAGCATAAAGAAGCGATAAATGGCCTCATTGTCGCCAGAAAACTAGCGATTTGGTTTCATCAAACGTTCAGTAAAAGTAGTAAGGCATTCAAGCCCGGTCCCTTCATTCCTCCTAAAGATCCAAGTACAGAACTTTTCGCCCTTCAAGCTGAAATCGATGGGCTAAAGGCTCAGTTACAAAATGCGAATATTGAGCTTGATTCTAGTCAGCAGCTAAATGAGCTGATTCAGAAAGAAAAAGACGACTATGAAGCATTGGCTTTGGCAATGGATGAAGAGTCTAAAGCGCTGGCACTGCAAGCTGCAAAGCATGAACAAGAGCTTGAGCAAGTTAGACAAGATTATGAAGCTAAGTTAAAAGCCCACCAGCAGCACACTAAACAACAAAACGAGCAAGCGCAGCGCTCTCAGCGTAACAAGATCAGTCGCAAAGCATTTCAGGCCAGTAAAACCATTGTTGTCGATGAGCAGCTAACTCGAATATTAATAGACCAACAATTAAATGATGCCGGTTGGAAAGCCAATACTGAGGTAATGTGCTACTCCGCAAACGTACGCCCAGAAAAAGGCGTAAACAAGGCGATTGCTGAGTGGCCAACGTCTACGGGTAATGCAGATTACGTATTGTTTGCAGGCCTTACCCCTATTGCCGTGGTTGAGGCAAAAAGAGAAAACATCAATGTTGCAGGTAAAATATCCCAAGCGGAAAGATATAGTCGAGGCTTCAAATTAGCGGGCAACTTTGAGTGTCCATGGGAGTTAGCAGGCAGAAGCGTTGCATGGGCAGATGAACAAGAAGGGCACTATAAGATTCCATTTGTTTATTCTTGTAATGGCCGACCTTATGTTCCCCAACTCGCAGAGCAATGCGGAACATGGTTTAGAGATGTTCGTGACCCTAGTAATTTAAAGCGCGCTTTACCTTCATTTCATACCCCGAGTGGTTTATTAGATCTGCTCAATCGAAGCAAAGAAGCAGCGCAAGCCAAGCTACAAAAAGAGCCGTTTGGCTACCTTAAACTTCGTGACTACCAAGAAAAGGCGATTCAAAAAGTAGAAACCGTTCTTAGCCAAAATGTGCGCTCTGCGCTACTCGCTATGGCAACCGGTACAGGCAAAACCCGAACTATTATCGGGTTAATCTATCGCTTTCTTAAAGCGGAACGTTTCAAGCGCATACTATTCTTGGTGGATCGTTTTGCACTTGGCGACCAAGCTTCAAACGATTTTAAAGAGGTTCCGCTAGAGCAAAACCTCTCACTCTCTGGCATCTATAATATTGCCGAGTTAGGCGATATGGCCTCAGAGGCAGAAACGCGCATTCAGGTTTCAACTGTGCAGGCCATGGTGAAGCGTGTCTTTATGAACGATAACCCGCCACCGCTGGATCAATTTGATTGCATTATCGTCGATGAGGCTCACCGCGGTTATACACTCGACCAAGAGATGACCGAAGGGGAAATCGCCACCCGCGATGCTTCACAATATCTTTCGAGCTATCGACGCGTGTTAGATTATTTTGATGCCGTAAAAATTGCCTTAACCGCCACACCAGCCAAACATACGTCTGAGATTTTCGGTAAACCGGTTTACACCTACTCATACCGTGAAGCAGTCGCTGAAGATTGGCTTATTGATCATGAGCCGCCAATTCGTTACGAAACACTGTTGACTCAAAAAGGCATTTCATTCGCTAAGGGTGAAACCGTTAGTTCCATTAATACACAAACAGGTGAGATCGAGTCTTCTGAACTGGAAGATGAACTCAATTTTGAGGTGGATGCGTTTAACCGGCGTGTCATCAATGAGCCGTTTAACAAAGTTATTTGCGAAGAATTGGTCAAAGAACTCGACCCGTTTGGTGATGAAAAGACGCTGATTTTTTGTGCCACAGACCTGCATGCTGACATGGTAAAGCGTCTGTTAGATGAAGCGTTTAAAGATATGTATAACGGCAAATATAACCAAGCTGCCGTTGCTAAAATCACCGGCGAAAGCGATAAAGTTAACCAACTCATTAGGCAGTACAAAAACGAGCGCTACCCCAATATCGCCATAACTGTCGATCTGCTCACAACCGGTATTGATGTGCCTAAGATTTGTAACCTCGTATTTATGCGTCGTGTCAAATCGCGCATTTTGTATGAGCAAATGATAGGTCGCGCGACTCGTCGCTGTGACGAAATCGGTAAAACCGTTTTTCGTATTTACGATCCCGTTGATATCTACGCTGCATTAAGCGAGGTCAACACCATGAAGCCCCTAGTGAAAGACCCGAATATCTCCATTGAACAATTGTTCGAAGAACTGACAAACCCTGAATCATTAGACCAAGCACTTAATGCGCCCGGTGAACAACAAGGTGAAACGCAAGCGGATGTCGTTTTGAGCCAACTGGGTCAAAAAGTCATGCGCATTCTACGTAAAGCGGAAAAGAAAGCGGAAGCCAAACCCGAGTTAAAGCAAAAGCTGAACGAACTCCAAGATTTGTGGGGTGTAGAGCCTAAAAACTTACATACACATCTTCGTAAACTCGGGCCAAAAGAGGCTTCAGTGTTCATCAATCAGCATGCGGGGTTACTGAAGCAATTAGCAGAGGTTAAGCAGTTGCTAGGCACCGAGTATCAGCCAATTATCTCTGAACATGACGACGAGTTAAAAGAACGCACTCAAAGCTATGGCGCCCACCAGCGGCCTGAAGATTACCTGCAAAGCTTTAAAGAATTCATTGATCAGCAAATTAACCTCAGTACAGCATTAGCGGTTGTGGTAAATCGCCCCCGTGACTTAACCCGTGAACAGCTAAAAGAGATCAAAATGCTGTTAGATGGGGCAGGTTACTCCGAGGCCACGCTGCAAACCGCAGTGCGTAACCAAAGCAACCAAGAGATTGCGGCCAGCATTGTAGGGCACATTCGCCGAGCCGCCTTGGGCGAAGCATTAATTCCGTTCGAGCAACGGGTCAATAATGCGATGCAGGCTATTTATGCGCTACATCAGTGGACGTCAGTGCAGCGTAAATGGCTCGAGAAGCTCGCCAAGCAACTTAAAAACGAAGTCGTGCTAGACCAGCAATTTATCAATCAGCGCTTTCGTGATGATGGTGGCGTAAAAGGGGTTAACAAGCGCTTGGATGATCAGCTAGATACGGTATTGGATGAACTTAAATCCCACCTTTGGGAAGCAAGCTAATATGTTGATGATATCGACACATGCTTATCATGTGTCGATGTTTTAATCTTTTTTCGACATTAAAGTTTGATATGTCGATAGCATCGACATAAACTTCATTCTAATCACATACGTGTCGAATTTTGTAAGGGATTTAAACATGACATGGTGTCCTGACCAACCACACAACGCACTGACAGCATTGCCACCAGCGCTTGAAAGCATTGAGACGCATGCCGTATTCAAAGCCTGTATTCCCGCGCGAGCAGCCCTTGCTGAACTAAAGCAAGCGGGGGAGTTATTACCCAATCAAGGCTTGCTCATCAATCTTTTGCCTCTGCTTGAAGCAAAGGACAGTTCTGAAATTGAAAACATCGTCACGACTACCGATAAACTGTTTCAGTATTCGCAAGAAGACACCGGAGCAGATCCCGCCACTAAAGAAGCACTGCGTTACCGTAGTGCGTTAAACCAAGGCTTTCGCCAGTTGTCGCAGCGCCCATTATGCGTAAGCACTGCTTTAGAAGTTTGTAGCACGCTTAAAGATAGCGAGATGGAAATTCGCCGCATTCCCGGCACAACCATTAGCAACCAGACGACAGGCGAAGTGATTTACACGCCACCAGCAGGAGAGGCGGTGATCCGCGACCTGTTGAGCAATTGGGAAAAGTTCATTCATAGCGAAGATGATATCGACCCGCTGATAAAGATGGCGATTGCCCATTATCAGTTTGAAGCAATCCATCCATTTTATGACGGCAATGGCAGAACTGGCCGCATTCTCAATGTACTGTTTTTGATTGAACAGCAATTGCTAACATTGCCGATTTTATACCTCAGCCGTTATATCGTGCAGCATAAAGCGGACTACTATCGCCTCCTCAATCAAGTGACCCGCGAAGGCGATTGGCAAGCGTGGTTGCTGTTTATGTTGAAGGGCGTTGAGCAAATGGCCTACTGGACCTGCGGCAAAATAGCAGCCGTGCGCGAGTTAATGGAATTGACCAGCGAGCATGTAAGAACCGCTTTGCCCAAGATATACAGCCACGAGCTGGTACAAGTCATTTTTGAGCAACCTTATTGCCGTATCAGTAACTTGGTTGAACGTGACATTGCTAAACGCCAAACCGCGTCAGTGTATTTAAAACAGTTGGCAGATATCGGCGTGTTAGAAGAACTCACCGTCGGTAAAGAAAAGCTATTTGTGCATCCCAAACTAATGCAATTGATGACCCGTGATAGCAACCAAATTACGCCGTACACCATGGCAGAATAAGCCACAGCAACAAAATTAGAGAACAACATGACCCAAAACGATATCGTTCAAAAACTCTGGAACCTCTGTGACATCCTCCGTGATGACGGCATTAACTATTCAGACTATGTCACTGAGCTTGTGTTGCTGCTGTTTATTAAAATGGTGCACGAGAATACTGAAGCCGAACTGCTAGACAAGCACATTTTGCCTGAGGGTTGTCGCTGGACCGATTTAAACGGCAAGTCAGGCATTACTCTGCTTAACGATTACAAAGCCATATTATTGGCGCTGTCTACCGGCAAACGCGTGGTGCTGGACCCAAACGACCCAGAAAAAACAAAAGAAGTTCAAGTGCATGACGATGCACTCATCAGTGCCATTTATGCCGATGCACAAACCCGTTTACGTGAACCACGCCATTTAGAACAGATCATTAAAACCCTCGACCAAATTGATTGGTTTAGCGCCCAGCGCGATGGCTTGGGTGATCTGTATGAAGGGCTGTTAGAGAAAAACGCCAGCGAGACCAAATCCGGTGCTGGTCAGTACTTTACTCCGCGGGTACTGATTAACAGCATGGTGCGTTGTATCAAACCGCAACCGGGCGAATACATTCAGGACCCAGCAGCAGGTACAGCAGGCTTTTTGATTGCCGCCCATGAATATATTAAAGCGCAGCCCGAATACGACGATTTAACAGTAAAGCAAACCGATTTTCAGCGTTACAACGCCTACGTCGGCGTGGAGTTAGTACCTAACACCCGACGCTTAGCCTTAATGAACTGTTTACTGCACGGTATGGAAGGCGATGATGAAGGTGTGGTGCATCTTGGCAACTCACTCGGCAATGTCGGCCAAAGCCTGAAACCAGCCGATGTGATTTTGGCAAATCCGCCGTTTGGTACCAGCAAAGGCGGCGAAGCCAGCATTACCCGTGACGATTTAACCTTTGATACCAGCAACAAGCAGTTGGCGTTCTTACAACACATTTACCGCAACCTTAAACCCGGTGGCCGCGCCGCAGTGGTGCTGCCAGACAACGTGTTGTTTGAAGCCGGTAAGGGCACCGATATTCGCCGTGACTTGATGGACAAGTGCAACCTGCATACGATTTTGCGTTTACCCACCGGCATTTTTTACGCCCAAGGCGTCAAAACCAATGTGCTCTTTTTCACCAAAGGCTCGGCCAGCGATAAACATCAGCACGAAAACTGCACCGAAAATGTCTGGGTCTATGACCTGCGCACCAATATGCCAAGCTTTGGCAAACGCACCCCGTTTAGTGACAATCACTTAGCACCTTTTGAGCAGGTTTATGGCGAACATGCTGGTGGACTCAGTCCGCGTAATGAAGGTGAATACAGCTTTAATGCCGCAGATATTGAGGTTGATGTTACTTCTGTGGAAGAAAACCAAAACCTCGCTAGTGACAAGTTGCTCAATAGCCGCTGGCGTTGCTTTAGCCGTGACTGGATCCGCGATAGCAAACAAGACTCGCTCGATATCAGTTGGCTAAAAGACAAAAACAGTGTGGATGCCTCAAGTTTGCCGGAGCCAGATGTGTTAGCGCGAGAGGCGAAAGAGGAATTGGAAGCCGCGCTTAGTGAGTTGGATGCGTTGTTGAAGGCTTTGGAAGGGGCTGTGTGATGGTTGAGGTTAATCTGTCCAAAGGCTGGGCTTTTACAACCATTGGGTCAGTAGCTAGAGTCTCAAGTGGCGTTGGCTTTCCAATTAAATATCAGGGTAAATCAGAAGGTTTATACCCAGTTTATAAAGTTGGAGATGTCTCGAAAGCTGTTACCACCAAAAATGGAAACTTGGCTGTTGCTGGTCATTACGTGGATGAAAGAGAAGTTGCTGAATTAAAAGGGGAAGTCTTCCCTGTTGGCGCTACTTTGTTCGCAAAAATCGGCGAGGCTGTAAAGTTAAATAGAAGGGCATTTGTAAGAAAGCCCGGTTTAGCTGATAACAATGTTATGGCTGTCATCCCCGACAAATCTGATAGCAATAGATTTTTATATCATTTTTTGCGAGTGATTGATTTAACTGAAACGTCTAGGTCCACGACAGTTCCTTCAATTCGAAAAGGTGATATAGAAGAAGTTGAGTTATACCTTCCCCCTCTAGCTGAACAAAAAGTCATCGCCGATAAACTAGATACGCTACTGGCACAGGTAGAAAGCACCAAAGCCCGCCTTGAGCGTATCTCTGACATTCTAAAACACTTCCGTCAATCCGTCCTCTCTGCGGCAGTCAGCGGAAAGTTGACGGAAGAATGGCGGAAAAGAAACATCTCTCAATTCCCTTATCCAAGACTTCAACTGGGTAAAATCATTCACGAGATGCGTAATGGTCTTTCGTCTAAGCCAAATGAGCTTGGCAATGGATATCCAATCTTGCGAATAAGTTCCGTTAGACCGCTCTCACTCGATCAAAATGATGTACGTCACCTAGACGTATCGGAAACGGAGAAAGAACGTTACGCCTTAAGACCGAGAGATTTGTTATTTACTCGCTATAACGGCAGTATCGAATTCGTTGGAGTATGTGCTCAAGTAAAGTCACTCGATCACGATGTTCTTTTGTATCCGGATAAACTGATTCGTGTCCGTGTGAATAATGAACACGTAACTTCAGAGTATCTTGAATTATTCTCTGCGTGCCAAGAAGCCCGTGATTACGTGCAATCTCTCGTGAAGTCAACATCAGGTCAGAAAGGGATTTCCGGCGCCGATTTTAAAAAAATGGACGTAGCTTTACCAGCAATTATCGAACAAATCGAGATCGCCCGCCGTGTTGAAGAACTATTCACCTTTGCTGATAGCATTGAACAAAAAGCTACAGCGGCATTAGGACGGGTCAATAATCTCACTCAGTCCATTCTTGCCAAAGCTTTCCGCGGTGAACTCACTGCCGACTGGCGTGCCGCCAACCCCGATCTTATCAGCGGTGAAAACAGCGCCGAAGCTTTGTTAGCAAAAATCCAGACTGAGCGTTCAAAACTAGTCCAGAGAAAGTCTCGGCGGGCATAGGAATAAGGAGATAGCGCAATGGATGGCAATAACCTCAACGATGAGATGTTAATCCGACAAGTCAAAAGCGCTATCGCTAGTCATGATTTTAAACGTGCGAGAAAGGTGTTAGAGCACTACTTGTACGAAGAGACCGGGACGCCGCGGATCTGGGAGTTTTACGGTAACGTTTTAAAAAAACTGGGTAAACTGAACAAAGCGAGAGACGCATTTTTACGGCGTGATGAATTACGCCGTGATGACTTTGTCTTTGAACCAATTGCTGATGAATACATTGATGTAACTGACCTCGATTATCTTGATAGCCAGCAAGTTAACTATACACATGAGCAATATGTTTACGGTATGGAGGAGCAATCAGCTCCTATTGTTAAACGTGAACATTATGAGCAAATCACAGAACAGCCTCCTACATCGTCCGTCCCTGCTAATAACGTATTAATCTCGCAGGAACTCGACTCTTCAGAAGTCGTATCGCCACACAGTGGAGAACAACTGGTTGAAGATGATGCTCAAGATGAAATTTCTACTGTAGCCGAAGTTGTCGTTGATGACTCTGCCGAAATCACCCCCGATAGTGTAGTAAATGATGTAATAACTACCGACACGTTCAGCGAAGTTAATGAACTTTCGGATATTTATGACGCTGGGACAGATCCTGCCGCAGAGTTGCTATTAGATGAAGTCATTGGGCTAAATGACACCTATTTTATTGATCCTGATGATCTAATCGAAAATGAAGTCGAATCATCAGATGTCTACTCTGAAGATCAAATCACGATAGAACAACGTGCAGTCCAGCTAGCTGCGGCGTTTATTGCTCGTCATAACTGGCCCCTATCAACACTGGATTTACTAACTCATATCTTCTCGGTGAAATCCTATGGTGCAGTTGTGAAGTTTCTTAACTTCTATGCTGATGCGGGGATGCAACCTGACGTATTAAGGGCAGCGAAGTTTTTGCGTGATGCTTGGCATCAACTGTCCAAATATTGGATTAATTTTTATCGTAATGGGGATAGTGATGCTAGTTACAGCAATTTCAGCTGGGCGCAAAGTTTGCGCTTTGTGACAATTATTTCGCAGTGTCAAAATGGTTTGTCTGATGATGATGTGTTGCTGGAGAACCTAGATGGTATTTATGACCGTTGGTTCAATAGCCCATCGCTGAGGCGTTCTTACCGCGCCTTTGCAAAATACCTTAATGCTACGCTCGACCAGTTAGAAAAAGATGATGTTTTATTAGAATATGAGGCTGGCTTTGGCTCAATGAGTGCGGCGCGTGAATTAAATTTTTCTGACATTGGTGATGTTGATTTCGATGACCAACAATTGATTCGAGAATTGGAATTATATGGCTATTCAATTGAACGTAGTGAATTCAGAAGTATGCGTTTTTGCCAAGATGTTATTTATGATGATGAATATTATCAGCTAAATCGAAATTAGACTGATGATATAGCTGACAGGGAATACAGAATATGAAAAGTTGCGCTCCATCTCCTGGGTGTTGGGTTAGTCAAAAATTACCTAATGGCACTATTCGAACTGGCATAGTAGAAAAGCAAACCGTAGATGGTGAGCTGATCACGCTAAAAGTTCTCTGGGTACCCGAACGTCATGCATCATTTGTACGTCCAGAAGAGGTCAATTCAGGCTTTAAACTGGGTATGGATGTAATGTTAGCAATTGATGACCTCTATTCGTTTGGTGAAGGGGTTATCGTTCAAAGTCGGAGCGCAAATGGTATTACTCAGCATTTGGTTGAATTTCCGGAAAGTAACGAGCGACGGTGGATTCCCTATTTTGCCTTGAGACAAATCAAAGGGGTAAAACATGCTTATATCGTTGGTTCTCAATCAGAAGGTAATGTAGCTGAACGGTTACGATTGAAAACTCTGGCCCATGCGTTGCGTAACTGGAATGAAAACACTGGTGCGCTTTCAAGTTTGGAGTTTAACCCGTTACCACATCAGATTCATTTAGTGCATCGAATCTTAAATTCCGGGAGTCTAAATTGGCTAATCGCTGATGATGTTGGTTTAGGGAAAACGATTGAAACAGGCATGCTGCTGTATGCATTGCAGCAGCGAGGACAAGCCAAAAGAATTTTGTTAATTACTCCTGCAGGTCTCACTCGCCAGTGGCAGGAGGAGATGTACGATAAGTTTAGATTGGGTGATTTTCAAATATATGGTCATCATTTTCAGATTCATGAGCCTAGAGAATGGAAGATGCACGATCATGTAATAGCATCCATTGATAAGTTGAAACAAGAGTCTCACCTCGAACTGCTCCTACAGGCGGACGCTTGGGATCTGGTGGTGTTTGATGAGGCGCATCGGCTTTCTCGTCGGCAATATGGTCTGCACTATGATACTTCTGAGCGTTTTAATTTGGCGCTTAGCTTGAGAAAATCGGAAAAGGCTCGTTCGATACTGTTACTGACAGCAACACCCCATCAGGGGATGCAGGATAAGTTTATCTCTTTACTTGAGTTACTAAGACCAGATAGAAAGAATGAATTTGCTTTACTTTCATTAAAACCAGTATTGCTTCATGACATGGTGATACGGAACTACAAGGCTGATGTTACTGACTCTGAAGGAAATTTTGTATTCCATGGAAAATCAACCATTGCTTTAGAAGTACCAGTTAATCAGCAGTCTATTGACTTTGATCAGTCACTCCAAGATTACTTACGAAAAGGTTATCAAGCGGGGAAAAATAAGGGCTATTCGGGGAATGCCATTGGCTTTGTAATGACTGTGTATCGCAAGCTTGCAGCTTCAAGTGTTGCGGCTATTAGAAGGGCGCTATATCGCCGACTTAGCCGCTTAGAAAACGATGTTTTAGATGAGATTATTCAATCTAATTTTGTCGAAGATGAACGTTTTCAAGGTGAATTAGAAGAGTTTACTGTGAGCTCAAATCAGGATAATCGTGAAGAGTTTTTTGACGGTGAGATTGAACTTCTGAAATTACTGATCACCAGAGTCGAGCAGTTAATAAATCATGATGACAAACTATCGCGCTTCATGGATACGTTGTTAAAACAGCTCCTCCAAGACAATCCTAACGAAAAAATTCTAATTTTCTCAGAATACAGGGCAACCCAAGAATATATCAAAGAGGCTATCACTGCTCAGTTTGGTGAGGATAAAGTCGTGCTGTTGCACGGTGGTTTGTCCCATGATGAACGACGAGACGTTATCGGGCAGTTCGATAATGATGCACAATTCTTAATATCAACTGAGGCTGGTGGTGAAGGTATTAACTTACAGCGACACTGCCACATCATGGTCAACTATGATTTGCCGTGGAATCCAATGCGGCTTGTCCAACGAATAGGTCGTTTGTATCGATACGGTCAGCAGAAGAAAGTCGTTGTGCTGAACGTAAATTCACCGGGGACTGTGGATGAACAAATTATCGCGTTGATGTATCAGCGAATTGAACAAGTCGTCAGTGATATGGCGGCAGTACAAGGTGACGAATTTAATGAAGCTTTGAAGGACGATATTCTAGGCGAAGTCTCTAACCTTTTAGATTTAGAGGAAATTCTTGAGCAAGCATCCGCTGGTGGAATTGAACGTACTGAAGAAAGGATTAAAGAAGCACTTGAACGTGCGAAAAACGCGACAAATTTACAACGTGACCTATTTAAATACGTTTCGCGTTATAACCCAGAAGATTTGGCAAGTGAATTGGTAATCACTACAGCTCACCAACTGACCTTTATTGAAGGAATGTGTAAGCAGTTAAATATTGAAATTGTTAAGCGGATACATGATGACAAGGTCCTTCAATTGAAAATGCCAGAAAAAGTCATGAATGAGCTAGGGACTCGGTCTAGTACACTCGATATTACTGTAGATCGCGATATGGCAAGAAGTCGTAAGAATACAGTAATGATGGATATGAATGCGTCATTAATGCAGCTATTCATTCGCACTGCATGTAGTTTTAGTTTCGGTGGTAAGACAGCATCTGTATGTGCTCGAGATTTAAGTGGTAACTCATTTATTACTGCAAATTTGAGATGGCAAGATATTTATGGAAGACGAATGAAGCAAGATTTTGCAGCCTTCTTCATTCAAGGGAATCGAGTCTATCAGAATCCTAAAGTTCTGGGCGATTGGCTTTTAGAAGAAGCTGAGACCAGCAGTATAATCCCTACCAAAGATAGCAATGAGCATTGGTTTCAATTGGTTGAACGAGAAGCTCAGAAAGTACTTAACGACTCAACTGAAATCAATGTGATACCCGATCACGTGGACTGGGTGAGCGGCGCGTGGCTGAATAATGAATAGATAATATTTGTTTAGCTAAATCAACTGAGGGCGTTGAATTAATTCAAGGAAGGATAATGATTGGATTTGGAGATGTGGACGCTTTGCTCAATCTGATTGAACGATATAAAAAGTGGCGAAGTCCTACTAGAAAACAAAGCAATACAGCTGAACGTTTTATCAAACTATTTGAAGCGCATGGCGTTGCAAAAGCCCAAATCCCGCGTTTCTTTGGGCATGAGTTGAGTCTCTATCAAGTCGAAAATGAACAGGAGCTATTAAAAGCGCTGAGCCACCCAATTCTGCGAGATGCTGCTGACTTGTTCGGCGTAAAAGTTGAATGGTTAGAGGGTGCATCAGATGAGCTATATGAGTTAAAGCATTTCTATAAACAACCTCATGAATTTGGTATTTGGCTCGATCAATGTCTGCCGAATGCGGTTAAACAAGATGTCGATGGCTGGCTACTGACAACGCATCTAAATAGTGACCGATATGATGCGCTGATCTTGATGCGGGAATGTATCGGAGAACTGTCTAAGCAACCCATTTACCGATACCACTTCTGTGAGCTGTGGATATACAGCTACTGGAAGTGTCGAGCCGATTTAACCGCCTGTATAGCACAGGGATGGAAACGAAATTGCTTTATCTATGGTCGTGAACTCACGCCCTCGGTATTTGAAAAAATCGCATCACTCACAACTGTGCCCAACTCTGAATTAGAAAATACATCCATCACGGGCAAACATTTTCATCCTGAAAATTTGACCACTGAACCTGAGAGTTTTGTTGAGGGAGTATCAGAAGGGCAATTCGGTAAAACTGCCGCATTACACCGCTGGCTGTACTGGCACGAAAAAGAGCTGATGGACGCAGGATTTGGTGATTGCGGACCTAAGTTTCAGAGTTACATGGTAGATGATGGTTGAGTTTTTACAACTTACTAGGCGTTTTTAACCTCTTGGCATTTTGCTAAAAGAGCTGTGAACTAAAAACGGCGGTTTTATTCGCACATGTTTGTTTTTTTAAAGTGTATTTTTTAGATAACTCATTGGTTTTGTATATTTTACCAGTGAGTTATCTAGTCTGTATGTGTCTATTCAACTAAAGCGTTCACACCTTAATTATTATTGCGTTAGTTAATTTAAGGGGGGATTACCACTTCTATTGGCTAAAGCTGTCCATTCTTTGTGTTTATAAATGCTTTTATCGTATTGAATTGTTTGCTCGTTAAACATAGCTACAAACCCCATCCAATCATTTTGGAAGGGTCTAAGGGAGCCATTTACCATTTCGTATGCCACCTCAATACAGGGCCTTGAGGCGGTTTCTGTTCTTCTTTGCGGGATATACCTGACCAAATGCAGTAAACCTAGTTTCTCAATAGTATAGAATACATTTAGCACTTCCAGTTCTCTTGGTGTGCGCTCAACAGTCATGAGCGTTTCATATAGTTGAGAACCTGATTCCGCAACGATTAATACATTTGTTGCCGAGCGATTTGAACGGCCAGCAGTAATCTGAAAAATAATGCGTTTTATTCCAAAAGATGACTTCAGTCCTGCTATAACTGCATCTTTCCCACTATAAGTAGTGAAGCCAGTATCGATTCGCTCTACATATGAAATAAACTGATCAAATCGGTACGATTCTGTATCTGAGTGTGGTTTCGTTGCGATCCCAACTAATGTATTAAAATTAGTGAAATCGAATAGTGTGGCAAGAATATGCTCAACTTTATGTTGATCTTTACCTAGGCGAAGACCTACTGCATCGCAGCCTTTTTGTAAGTTTTCTTTTAAGTGGTTTACATCATCTTTGGATAATAATTTTAATAGCAACATTATGTTTCCTTAATTTAATTATTCCGTACATGGTCTCCCTGTTACCACTACAGAATTAAATTAGGATTACATAATCTACCTGTAGGAATTTGTGTATCGCCATAAATTGGGAGGGCAAGCTCACAAAGCTTTTTTGGCAGAGCGCATCGACCAATTAGGTAGACCTTAACACCTAATGTTTTTTTTAATCAAGAGGCATGTTGATCAGCTTTCGGATATCTTTGTACTGTTGTTAACCTATGAGCTATTGAACTCGGTTTAGGTGCTAAAGTGAAAAATGGATTTTTTTGAATATTGGAAGCCCTGCCTAGCAATAGGACTGACTAAGCACCCTGACGATCTCGTGGTGCTTGATGAGCTTAATCATGAACTACAGAAGCCCATTGATAGCGAGTTTGAATTTGGCTTACCACCGGGGCCGTTCTTTGGCCCTTTGAAAACAGCGAAAATCGTGTTGTGTTACGCCAATCCTAGCCGTGATTCTAAAACCTCTGAAGTCGTAGCTGATGTAGCTCTAAAGGAACAACTATTTGCTCAACTGGATGGTTTGCACTCTTATCCGTATCAAATACCGGGGTGGGACAAGTGGTTTAAACCTGTTGCTAATAGTCTGTTTAATGGGAATTGTGAGCAAGCGGCAAAGCATATTAGCGTGTTTAATCTGGTGCCATATGCCTCTACAAACATGGACATCGTGCAAAGCTTTGCCACCAGCTTACCCAGCGTATGGGCTGCTCAAGAGTATTTGCGGTATACGCTTATTCCCAAAGCGAAACGGAAGGAGATCTTACTTGTGATGTGCCGTTCGTCCCAGCTATGGGGGCTTCAGACATCTCATGATGCAGAGAACATCATTATTAATCGGACTCGAGTTGGCTTTACCGATGACACCAAGATGAGAGTTAAGGCTTGGTGTCATCAACTAGCTCTTGAACAATGTTAGGGCTATATATTAAATGAACCATCCCTCTCAACGATCAATCCTTGGCGAAGTTTTGTATGGCAAGATGGGCATTCAGATGTCGTCATACGTTCAACATAGCTATCGTCAAAATCATCTAGCATGCGATTTATCGACCCTCTCCGTGTTGTCCGGTATTCATGCTGACATTTAGGGCAGCGAATAGTCACGAATTCGATTGGCATGGTCATAGTTACATCCTTTTCTAAAATATTACTCCTGATCTAGTGAATCCTATTATTACCTTGAATACGGCTATTTTGTTTGTGCAATATTGCGTTTTTTGATCATATTTTTCATTTTCTTATGTGTAGTGGTGTCAGCTGAAGGGGAATAAAACATGCCCTTTTTTGCATCAGCTTTAACTAATATTTGACCCATCTGCTTTAACTCAGAGACAGAACCTAACGACGTGTCAAAATATGGCGCAGGATATACTGGCGTATAGAGATGGAACTTGAGATGTTCCGTAGCATTATCTTTGTAGTAATGATCCAGCGCAGATTGAATTAGTACTAAAGCTTCTGGCCCTTCGTTTCCCTCGATATGGTATTTCATAGTTTCTAATTCCACTCGGTATTGACGAACAATTTCAGTTGCTTTCTTACCAGTGTCTGCTGTCTTCAACTTGGTTAGATCACATAGGAGAAGATAAGCAGAAATAGCCTTTTCAATATCGTCTTTTTTGATATCACGATAAAAATGTTTATCGAAATGCCATACGAAGGCGTTAAGTAAAGCATTAACACGCAGTGCGAGTTTTCCCTCTTTTGTTTTTGCTCCAGTTGAACGACCACCATGTAATTTACAGCGTCCATTCACTTTGTTGCCGTAGCGTTGGCATGTTCCGCCACTACGAGTTTTCGCACCACAACGGGGCAATTTATCTAAGTTGAATCTTGCCATTACGGTTTCCTGTACGTACATAGTGATCCATTAGAGTGGATCACTCTGATTGGATCTACTTCGGTTCATGGGCTTTGTTTTGCAGCATGATAATTACATTGCTGTATTTCGGCTTTTTTCGAATAAGAACCCCGGCGTAAGCGCTGAACGGTTGGGTTCGCATTTGTTCAGTCTATGAATAGCCACTAATTTTCAAGGCGTTATTTTCGTTATGAGGTGATCACTTCAGCTTATCTTGAGAGATCCATTTTTCGGTTCATGGGCTGCCACTGAGTGATCTGCATATTTGGAGTGATCTCTAGATAGATACAACGAGGCATTATTCGGTTGAGTTAAGAGCTCGTTGGTCCTTGATGCCAGACACTCTTTGAATTGCAGTTCATGAGCTAAGGTTTCAAACCAGCAATGTGGGCTGGAGTGACGTTTGCTGGTAATTGCCGTTCGGGCATTTTCATTTAGGTTCATAAAATCGATTTTCTTTTTGCGCTTCATGTAGGTGATATCTGGTGCTACCAGCATGAGATCGTTACGGTGGTCGAAGTGGGCTGCTGGTGGATATTTATTGCTGATAAAGCTTTTGACTGTGCCATTTCTTTCTTTGGAGTGCTCTTTTGCGAGGTAACTAGAACGATAAATTGCAGGCCTTAGAGATGATTTGTTACCGCGATACACTAGACAAAATGGATTGTGAACTTGTGCGGCATGCCCGCCAGAGTGTCGATTCCATGCAATTCCAAGCTGTGATAGTAGTTTGTGCGCATGGCGAATTTTGTGTCCGCTCAGCATTAGTTCCACGTGATAGTGCTCGCGAGATGAGGTTTCTTGTTCTCGAGCGCAGTGATAAATGACTTTACAGCCATATTGTTTACGCAACTTTTTAACCTGCTGGTCTAAGAACTGAGTAATTGCCTCGTTAGTTGGTGAGAATGACTTAGGGTGAAGATCTATTCTTGCCACAAAGACACGACTGTAGTGACTTAGCATGATCTCGTAGTCAGCAATGATTGCTTTGACGACTTTGTTGATTAAGCCTTTGTTCTTAGGTCGGTAGACTTCATAACAATGATCTTTGTATGCATAGAGTGTGTGATTGTGGTTATTTATGCAGAATCTCTTGTTAGATGATTTGCGCTTATTGTTTTTTTCCATTGTTAGAACCAGATGCTTGCTTATTCGGTGGTGTTGCGCGGGTATATCATTTAATATCCGCTGCTGGTTGAGTCTGTTTTAGGGCGCTATCCCTTGGTTTATATGCGTTTATGCTATTGCGGAGAGACATGTTTTCGTTTCTGACGTGTTTCAATGTGTTGCAGTCGCCGCTATAAAAAAAGCAGGACTTAGCCTGCTTTTTACCAAAGTGATTTCTCTACCGTTTAACTAAAAATTCATGAATATCTGCAAAGCGCCAATAGGAACGACCGCTTTGAGTTAAAGTTGGTTTAGGGAACTTGCCGTTCTTTATCCTACGCCATAGTGTTGTTCGCTTAATTCCTAATAAATGCTCGATCTCTGGCTTTCTCACCAGTCGATTATCCTCGATATACATCTCGTAATAGTTGGGCGCTTTATTAGTCATGAACTGCACCTCCATTCACTGGTTTGCGGGAGGCTATCCACTCATTGAGTTCTGATAACAGCCAACCCATAGCTGCACTATGCGGATATAGGTGTCGACGTTTCGGGAACAGTCCTCGACGTTCTAGCTGCCAAGCTGTTGTGCGTCCGATAGCAGTGAGCTGCTTACGTTCAGGTTCACGCACAATACGGTCTTGTGTGGTTTTAGTATTTGAACTCATAAATTACTCCCGTCTTTTTAGTTGAGGTTATTTGAGGCTGTTCGGCCTCGTTTGATGGGAGCGATTTTTACGGACTTGAGATTGATTAGTAAGTCAGTGTGCACTGAACACTGACTGTTTTTTTGATATAACTAACTGAATTTATTCAATTCATGAAATTAGTTTTTTAATCCTAGAATGAGGGAATCTTTTCTTAATCTCTTCTACTAAGCGATTCTTTGTCACTTTATCGTGATTAGTTTTTGAACGTTTACTTCTATCAGGCCGGTCATTAAACCAAAATTTAATCGTGGAATACTCTGGGTATCGATTGGTAAAGCCTTTTAGCTGCTCTATGGTCGCAGAATGGTTTTTAGCGAGAGCGAAGTCTCTAAGAACTTCAGCTAACGAATTGAATAATACTTCGTCAGAATAGTAGACATCGGTGAGTTCATTGGTTAACTCTTCATCAATCAGCATACATAACGATTTTACTTGTATAGTTTTTCGGGACTTAGCTTTCCCTGCTTTTTGAGGATGTATCACTGTTGCTATAAACCCGTCATCGGTATATTTTTCAGTATTAGTCTTGTAATCGTGAGCCCCGGAATAGTAGCCAGCTAGATACAGCGCAGTGGCTAGCTTACTAAGGGTTTCGACATCCAGTTGCTTGTGCAGCAGAAGGTGCTCAAGCAATTGTTTGCTTATTTCAAGGTTGTATTCCGCTTCATTTGCTTCTGTGTTGAACTCTTGCCCTTGAAAATCAACTTGCTTCTGTACTCCAGCTTTATAGATCTTGGAAAAACGACCTTGTACACCATCCAAAAACTCAAAATTGGAATTTTGATTTTCAATTAACCATAAAAGATTCTGCTCTGCTTTTGGAGGATTAATTCCAAGCGCTTTGAGTTTGGTGGGTAACAGTTCTGGAATGATAGTTTTCAGTATCTGTTCACGCTGCTCTGTAATTGTTTTTTTAGGAAACAAAACGATATCTCCAAGTTTAAAAGTTAACTATTGGCTCTAAAAGATTTGCGACAAGGTTGTGCGCGTCGCGGCGCTCATCAAGGTAGTCGTAGCGGTCATAGATCCCTTCGACTCCTTTTAATTTGTGGTTTAGGCAGCGTTCGGCTACATGGCCGGGAACACCAAGCTCAGCGAGTAAACTGCGAAAGCTGCGGCGTAAATCGTGGATGGTGAAATGTTCGATACCTGTTTCTTCGAACGCATTTTGATAGTCACGCGTGCCGCCATTAAGTGGCTTACCAAATAACTTAGATAGCGCATGATTTAAGGTATCGGCGGATATATGTGGCCGCTTGCCACCAGCTTTACGGGTAGGGAATAGATACTCAGAACCAAAGGCCCGTTGTTTAAGCTCTGCTAACCAAGGAATAATAGCGTCAGCCAGAGGAATAGTAATCGCTGCACCTGTTTTGCTACGGCTGGTGGACAATTGCCAAAGCTGCTTTTCAAAGTCGAACTCTTCCCATTTCGCCGCAATCAATTCGTTTTTACGCACACCAAGTGCGAGCAACAGCGCGACTGCGAGATAGTTGTCACGGGTAAAAGCCGCAGGATTAGCGCGCAGGATAGTAAACAGCTTGGCGATTTCTTCACGGCTCAATGCGCGTTCTCGGCTTTTCTCAATGCCACCAGCATCACTTACATTAAACGGGCTTGCAGGGTTACTTCTAGCTAGGTCGAGTTTGCAGGCATGGTTGAATAGCTGCTTGCAGTACATCAAAGTATCGTTAGCGGTGGTTGGGCGGTCACTTTGCTGGACTTTCTGAATAATGTCCCTGATATCTCTCGCGCTCACATCTTCAATCGGATACTTACCAATGAGCGGCTTAATCTCTTTCTCGTAAATGCGCTTGGGAATATTTGGGTACTTGAGCCGCTTGGCGAGATCTTGATACCAGTCTTCAAACAACTCGTTGATGGTGTTGATCGGCGCGCGCTGGTTTTTCTGTTTTTCTACCTGTGGGTCAATGCCGTTTTTCGCTTCAACCTTCACACGCAGCGCTTCGAGTTTTGCATCCGCGAGGCTCACTTGTGGGTATTGGCCGAGTGCATAGAACTTGCGTTTGCCATGAATGGTATAGCGCACTTCCCAAGACGCTTTCCCTGCCGTCTGTATACGGATATAAAGCCCATCCCCGACGGGTTTCCTAACTATCTCACCAGACTTTATCAGTGCTCTAATTTGTTTGTCATTCATATGGTTATGATTAAAGTGGTTACTAATTTTGAGTTTTTGAGGTGTTTTTATGGTTACTAAAGAGTCTAGTAACCGTTTTAGTAACCACTTTTATCTTAACAGTCATGAACAACTATAAACAGTGGTAAATAAAAAACCCTCTTAAATCGAGGGTTTGTGGTGGTTTTTAGAACTTGGGTGAACGCCAGAAAACATCACTCGACGTTTTGGATCTGCTCGCGCATCTGTTCGATGATAACTTTAAGTTCTACCGCGGCGGCGGTGATCTCGTTAGAGATCGATTTCGAGGCTAAGGTGTTCGATTCGCGGTTGAACTCTTGCATCATAAAGTCGAGGCGACGGCCTTCTGCACCACCTTTTTTCAAAATGCGGCGGGCTTCTTTTACATGAGTTTCTAAGCGGTCCATCTCTTCCGCAACATCAAGCTTTTGTGCTTGCAATACCATCTCTTGTTCAATACGTAATGGGTCGAGTTCACCTTGAATATCTGCCAAGCGAGAGGTCAGTTTTTCACGTTGCCATTCAATCACTTTTGGCATGTGTTCACGCACGATGGCGATTTGGGCTTCCACCGCATCTAGGCGAGTCGTGAGCATTTCGGTGATTGCTGCACCTTCGCGGCTACGGGCTTCAAGAAACTGATCCAAGGCTTGGTTGAAGGCGGTCAACATCTCGTTGCCAATGGCTTCCATATCTTGCTCGGCACCCGCAACAACGCCCGGCCAACGCAGTACATCAATGATATTCAGATGACCTTCGCGGGCTTCATCTTTCACCCACTGGGCTGCTTTGAGCAGTTGATGGGCTAAGTCTTGATTAATGGTCAGCTCACTTTGGCTGGCGTTGGCGAGGTCATAGCGCAGATTCACTTCGACTTTGCCGCGATTTAGGCGCTTACGCAGTGTTTCACGCAGTGTTGGCTCAAGAAAGCGTAACTGTTCAGGCAAGCGGAAATAGGTTTCGAGGTAACGTTGATTGACTGAGCGCAGTTCCCAGGATGCTGTGCCCCAGTCGGCTTTGTGTTCGATGCGGGCATAAGCGGTCATGCTATGGATCATAGGTAATTCCTGTTACTGGCAAATAGTTAATCTCAGATTATAAACCTGCAGTGGCAGTGATTAAAGCAAGATAGTCACTGGCATAGCACTTGCCTCGTTCAACCCCTATAATACACGCTAAATTTTGAAATGAAGGAAGTCACCATGCGCCCCAGTAATCGAGCTCCTGCTCAAATCCGTCCTGTTACTATCACTCGTCAGTACACTGCCCACGCAGAAGGTTCTGTCTTGGTGGAGTTTGGTGACACCAAAGTGCTTTGTACAGCTAGTTTTACCGAAGGCGTACCGCGCTTTTTGAAAGGACAGGGGCAAGGTTGGGTGACTGCTGAATATGGCATGTTGCCACGTTCTACCCATAGCCGGATGGATCGTGAAGCTGCGCGTGGTAAGCAATCGGGCCGTACCCAAGAGATCCAACGTTTGATTGGGCGTGCGCTGCGTGCTGCGGTAGATATGAAGTTGTTGGGCGAAAACACCATCGTGATCGACTGTGATGTGATTCAAGCCGACGGTGGTACGCGTACCGCATCGATTACCGGTGCTTGTGTGGCCTTGGCTGATGCGCTGAATTGGGCGCGTGCGAAAGGCATTATTAAAGCTAATCCACTGAAGTTTTTGATTGCTGCGGTTAGCGTGGGTGTTTACGAAGGTGAGCCGATTGCTGATCTGGAATATGTCGAAGATAGCGCCGCTGAAACCGATATGAACGTGGTGATGACCGAAACCGGTAAGCTGATTGAAGTGCAGGGCACTGCTGAAGGTGAGCCGTTTAGCCATGAAGAGTTGCTGGCGATGCTAGAGCTGGCCAAGCATGGCATTCGCGAAATTATCGACGTACAAAAAGCCGCCTTAAGTTAATCCGCTAAGTAGAATTTTGGAGCGAAAGTGAAAGCTTACCAACGTGAATTTATTGAATTTGCTCTTGAACGTAACGTGTTGCGTTTTGGCGAATTTACCCTGAAATCTGGCCGCAAGAGCCCTTATTTTTTTAACGCTGGCTTGTTCAACACTGGCCGCGATTTAGCACGTTTAGGCCGTTTCTATGCCTCGGCATTGGTTGATGCAGGCATTCAGTATGATGTGTTGTTTGGCCCTGCTTATAAAGGCATCCCAATCGCCACAACAACTGCGGTTGCGTTAGCCGATCATCACGGTATCGACACGCCATACTGCTTTAACCGTAAAGAGAAAAAAGATCACGGTGAAGGTGGTACTTTGGTGGGCAGTGAGCTGAAAGGCCGCATCATGTTGGTGGATGATGTGATCACTGCAGGTACGGCGATCCGCGAATCGATGGATATCATTCAGCAAGCGGGTGCGTCGTTAGCCGGTGTGTTGATTGCGCTCGACCGACAAGAGAAAGGCAAGGCTGAATTGTCTGCGATTCAAGAAGTTGAGCGCGACTTCGGTTGCCAAGTAGTGTCGATTATCAAGCTGGCAGATTTGATTGCCTATCTTGAACAAACAGCAGGTAAAGATGCTGAACTTGCGGCGGTAAAAGGTTATCGGGAGCAGTACGGCATCTAATCTCGCTCAGTGATAGAAATTGAAAAGCCTGACTATGTCAGGCTTTTTTTTGCGGGTCTTTTGCAGTCGATTAGCGGTGCTGATTAAGAAACTCTGCACGAGTGGCTGGGTTTGACTTAAAAATCCCACCCAAGGCGGTCGTGGTGGTTGAACTGGTTGAATCCATCACGCCACGGGATTTAACGCAGTAGTGAACCGCATCGATTTTTACTGCCACATCTTTGGTTTCTAGTAAGGCTTGTAACGCCACTAACACCTGTTGGGTTAAGCGTTCCTGTACCTGCGGCCGTTGAGCAAAGAAGCGCACGATACGGTTGATTTTCGACAAGCCAATAATGTTTTTACGTGGCAAATAGGCCACAGTTGCCATGCCATCAATGGTCACCAAATGATGCTCACAAGTGCTGGTGAGGCTGATATCTTGCACCCGTACCATCTCATCAACGCCCATCTTGTTTTCAATGACAGTGATTTTCGGGAAGTTGGCATAATCGAGGCCGGAGAAAATCTCATCGACATACATCTTGGCGATGCGCTTTGGGGTTTCTGCCAGACTATCATCCGACAGATCTAGCGACATTAACTGCATGATTTCAGTAAAATGTTGCTCAATTTTCAGCTTACGTTCTTCAGCAGTTAATTCACATGGCACCATCGGGGTTTCTAACCCTTTTGCTTCAAGGGCTGAACGAACGGTAATCGCGGCTTCACTTAATGACATATCGACTCCTCCGGCTGACGGCTCCGGACTACGCAACGAGCATTGTGACTGTAGTCACAGTATAACTTGGGTGCGCAAGGATAGCGCGATTTGGGGCAAATTCACATATAAAGCTAAAAAATAACCGCCAGTAACGGCGGTTATTTCTGTAATCATCGGCACTTAGTTAAGGTGTTTTTTCAAAAAATCTGCCATTTTTTGATACAAGATTGCGCGATGCTTCGTGTCATAAAACCCATGGCCTTCGTCATCCATGATCAACTCCTGATAGGGATAATCTATTTTCTTTAATGCGTCCTCTAACGCATATAGCTGCTCAATCGGCGCGCGTTCATCATTACCACCGTGCACCAAAAAAAGTTCAGCTTTTAGCTTTCCAACGTTTTGGGTTGGTGACATTGACAGTAGTGTCTGAGGATCTTCGCCAAGTACTTTCTTAAGATAGGATGTCCCATAGTCTGTATCTTGAACGTCGCCTTCATTAAACATCATAGGAAGGTTGTAAACTCCGGCTATGCCAACCGCACACTTAAACATATCAGGCGCTAATTCAGCGCTCATAAGCGCCGAATAACCGCCAAAACTAGTTCCAACAATACAGATTTTGTCTTTATCGACGATACCTTGGTCTATGAGGGATTGTGTCGCATCAATAATGTCATATTGAATGTCACTGCCCCATTTTTTATAGCCGGCATGTTCAAATGCCAAGCCAAATCCACCTGAACCGCGGTAATTCACTTGCAGCACTGCATAGCCTTGTGAGGCTAAGAATTGATTCTGCGGGTCGAATTCCCAGTAATCTCTTGGGCCATGAGGGCCTCCGTGAGGATTGACCACCAAGGGGAGTTTTTCAGCCTTTTTATCGTTAGGCAGTGTTAGATACGTTTGAATCTCCTTTCCATCACGTACTGTCACTGGCATAGGCTTTACCTCAGCCATGAGATCAGGGTTAATACCTTCCATCACGTCAAGCAGCAAACGTAACTGATTATTCTGGGTATTGAACAGGAAATATTTGCCTGGTGTTCGGTCATTAAAAGCGAAAATTATTTTCTTATTGCTATCACGTGTCTCACTGGCAATTCGCACTTGATATCCAGGAAGCGCTGCTAATAAATCTTTCAGCAACTTAGTGTTCTCATCATCAATATTGACGAAAGCGTAGTTTGGATAACCCTTTTCAAATTCTACAGCGTAGAGTGACTTAGTGTGTGGGTTAACCCAAAAAGCGAGAGGATCTACTATCGGGTCATTTACCACGAGTTGCCGTTCACCAGTTTTAATATCCAGCTTAAAAACTGATGTCGGTTCTCCATGCTCTGTCCCGGCTGCATATATCACATTGGGATCGTTGGTGAGTGAAATGGGGGTGTAACCGCCTAAGCCTATGGTTTCAAGGTTGACCCATTTATCATCTTTTTTGACAAATATTTGTTTATCATCGTGGCGATCTAAGCCACCAATGAATCTTACTTCGCCTTCATCATCGACCAAAAACTCAGGCATTGCTATGGGGGTAGTAAATAGCTGTTTGCGCTTTCCTCGATAAACATCGACCGAATAAACTTGTTGCAGGCGCTCGGTGTCTAGATTATTTCCACCCCCCCAAGGTAGCGCATGAATAAGCATTTTTTTATCATCGTTAACCAGAGGATCAAGAATCCACGCCGTAGCGCGAAGGGGTTCTGCACCTTTTTGGATACGACTTCCGGCATTGACGCCGCCATTAGCTTCGTAACCTACTAAATACAAAGGTTTACTACCATCAGCGTTAACGGCCATTAATTCACCGTAATAGAGCGGGTGATCACTCCATCCCTTAAGGTATTCTTTCGCCAACACTATTCGTTCATCGTTAACCCACTCGTAGTCCCCAACCTGCTTATTGCCACCAAATGAAACAGCATGACTCATTTTTAGCGTTTCAGTTTCTAAGATCAGCAGCTTTTGGCGACCATCATCATCTTTCAGCTTTACACTGATAAACTCGCCGTTTGGCGAAATTTTGAGCTGAGAAAACTTGGCCCCTTTGCTGTAAAGTTCAGCAGAAGTTAACGCTAATGCAGAGCTTGAAAGGAGAGAAAACAAAACCGGAACGAGCAGGTTAAATCTCATTGTACGTCCTTGTTTTTAGAATAAAGAAGACGGTTTTTTAACGTAAATGAAACAAGAACTCAAGAAGTATTACATGGACGAAGTTCTGCTTTACAGATTAAATCTAAATTAGGATGTATGAATTTGATGATGGCTCAGCGATACGGATAGATCACTATGCGTATATAGAGAAAAGAGCATACAAGATAATATGCTCTTCAGAGGGGCTTAGCTTTGCAGTAGTTGCTTTTGAATAAACTGCCACTGCTCTTCAAAGTGGTAGGTAGGCTTTAACTTGAACTCGCTGCGCACAAATTGGGTGATGCGGCCTTCGGCAATCGCCAGCAACATATTGGCAAGAATCGATTCGTCGATATTAAATTTTTGCCCTTCGCGCAGGGTCTTTTCCCGCAGAATTTGCTTTAAGTGCGTTTCAACTTTGGCAAACAGTTGATTAATGCGATCTCTCAGTCTTTCATGCTCGCCGAGCAGTGCGTCGCCATTAAGCAACCGCGATATTCCCGGGTTTTTCTCAGCAAATACCAGCAGCAGATGCAGCATCAAATGGCAGCGACGCATGGTGTCTTTTTCTTCCGCCATGATGAGATTAATCCGCGATAGCAACGACTCTTCAATAAATTCGATGAGCCCTTCATACATGCGGGTTTTGCTGGGGAAGTGGCGATAGAGCGCTGCTTCTGACACGCCAACTTCCGAGGCCAGTTTGGCCGTTGTTATCCGTTGCCCAGGATTGGTTTCCAGCATCTGCGCTAGACACTGTAAAATGTGCTCGCGCCGATTAAATTTTTCTTTGGTGGCCATACTGCTTTTACACCTGATTAGCGAGTGCCGGAATGGCCAAAACCACCTTCACCACGCTCACTGGAATTGAATTCTTCTACCACGTTAAATTGGGCTTGGACGACAGGTACAAACACCAGCTGGGCTAGACGATCACCCGCACTGAGCGTGAAGGGTTCACTGCTGCGGTTCCAGCAAGAGACCATCAGTGGACCTTGGTAATCAGAGTCGATTAAACCGACCAAGTTACCCAGCACTATGCCGTTTTTATGGCCTAAACCTGAACGCGGCAAAATCACCGCCGCCAGCGCAGGATCGGCTACGTGAATGGCAATACCTGTAGGAATTAGAATGGTTTGCCCCGGTGCAACCGTCATTGATTCAGCGTCAATCATGGCGCGTAAATCCATACCTGCGCTGCCGCTGGTGGCATAGGCTGGCAATGGAAACTCGTTACCGATACGTTGGTCGAGAATTTTGACTTCAATTGGAGTTTTCATGGTCGTTTATCTTGTCAGCGATAAGTTTTAATAGTTGTTTTGCGAGCGATAGTTTATCGGTTGCTGGCAATTCTTCACAGTGTGAATGTGTAAATACTTTCAAGGCATTACTGTCTGAGTTAAAGCCAAGTCCTTGCTTTGACACATCATTTGCGGCAATCATGTCGAGATTTTTACGTGCCATTTTTTGTTTGGCATACTGCTCAACATTTTCGGTTTCAGCGGCAAAACCGACGGTAAACGGCCGCACGTCAAGCGCTGCAACGCTGGCGAGAATATCGGGGTTTTGTACTAAGGTCAGCTGCAGTGTTTGCTCTGCTGAGATCTTTTTCAGCTTCTGCTCGGCGGCGGTTGCGGCTCGGTAATCCGCCACGGCGGCACAACCGATAAAGATATCTTGCTGATTGATATGCTGCATTACCACATCAAACATCTGCTGTGCCGATTCCACGTCGATGCGGGTGACGTCAGCAGGCGTGGCAAGGTTCACTGGGCCACTGACAAGGATGACTTCGGCGCCCATCGCCGCAGCGGCACTGGCAATGGCAAAGCCCATTTTGCCTGAGCTATGGTTGGAGATATAGCGTACCGGATCGAGCGCTTCGCGGGTCGGACCGGCGGTCAGTAGTAGTTTCTTACCTGCCAAGATAGGTGCTTCAAAAAACTGCTCGGCTAACTCGACGATTTCATCGGGTTGCAACATACGGCCTGGGCCGACTTCACCGCAGGCTTGGCTGCCGCTGGCTGGACCCCAAATCTGCACGCCGCGTTGCTTGAGTACGCTTAGGTTCTCTTGTGTCGCGGTGTTGAGATACATCTGTTGATTCATGGCTGGGCAGATTGCCATTGGTGCAGTAGTTGCCAGAGCCAGCGTTGTCAGCAGTTCATCTGCCATGCCGGCACGCACTCGTGCAATCACGTTCGCGGTCGCAGGCGCCACAATAAACAGATCCGCCCAACGCCCTAGTTCAATATGGCTCATACCCGCTTCTGCCGCCGGGTCGAGCAATTCACTGGCGACCGGATGGCCTGACACGGCTTGCAGTGTAAGCGGCGTAATAAACTCTTTGGCACTTTGCGTCATTACTACCCGCACCTCAGCGCCCTTGTCTTTTAGACGTCTGACCAACTCGGCGCATTTATAGGCCGCAATCCCACCGCCAATACCAACCAGTATTTTTTTATTGTTCAGACTCATAGCACATAAATTGAACGAGGAAATAATGCTAAACCTTAACACAAAGCGCTGAGCGCTGGGCAGTCTGCAACTCGCAAATTATCAGCCATACTTGATCGGCTTGGAAAAAATATTCATAACGCGAAAGGAGTCGCCGATGGGAATTAAAGATTGGCCAAGCGGCGAGGGGCCGCGAGAAAAACTGTTACGCGATGGCGCCGAGGTACTGAGCGATGCTGAGCTCATCGCTGTGCTGTTACGCAATGGTCTGCCAGGGCAAAATGCGGTTGAACTGGGCCGCGCACTGTTGGCAGAGTTTGGTTCATTGCGTCAAATCCTCTCTGCACCGTTACAGCAAATCAGTCGAATTCCCGGTTTAGGACCGGTGAAGTTCGCTCAATTGCAGTCAGCTGCTGAAATTTCGCGCAGAGTGTCACGAGAAAAGCTACAAAGAGGCACTGTTTTGACAAATCCTGATTTAACTCGTGACTATTTAATGAGACAATTGGGAGACCGTGCATATGAAGTGTTTGCAATGTTATTGCTGGACAGTCAGCACAGGGTGATTCAGTTCGTAGAATTATTTCGTGGGACGCTTGATGCCGCATCAGTGTATCCGCGAGAAGTTGTCCGCCTTGCTTTGGAAAAACAGGCTGGTGCCGTAATTATTTGTCACAACCATCCATCGGGTGTGGCAGAGCCCAGCATGGCGGATAGAAGAATAACTGAGCGATTAAAATGTGCGCTGGCCACCATTGATGTTCCCCTGTTGGATCACATGGTTGTAGGGGATTTAGAGATCGTCTCCTTTGCCGAACGCGGATGGTTGAATTGATCGATAGCTTGATCTTTCTTCAATTATCCTGTATAACATGCGCCCTCTTTGTGCCTCGGGCGACGGCCATATCGGGGTACATTAATGCTCGAGCGTTAAAACTGTTTTTGGAGAAGATTGACATGTCTAGAGTATGCCAAGTTACTGGCAAGCGTCCTATGGTTGGTAACAACCGTTCGCACGCGAAAAACGCAACTCGTCGTCGTTTCTTGCCTAACCTGCAAAACCACCGTTTCTGGTTGGAAGACGAAAAGCGTTTCGTACAACTGCGCGTTTCTACTAAGGGTATGCGCATTATCGACAAGAAAGGTATCGAAGTAGTTGTTGCTGAACTTCGTGCCCGTGGCGAGAAGGTGTAATAGAAAATGGCTAAAGCTAAAGGCAATCGTGAGAAGATCAAACTGGTATCTACTGCCAAAACTGGTCACTTCTACACTACCGAAAAGAACAAACGTAACATGCCTGAGAAAATGGAAATCAAAAAATTTGATCCAGTAATTCGTCAGCACGTTATCTACAAAGAAGCCAAAATCAAGTAATCGACCCGATTACCTTTGGATTCTGAAGAGCCTCTGTTTTTACAGAGGCTTTTTTATTGGCTTTTTCATCTATTAGTCGCAAACTAACGCTATTATTCGGTAACATTTAACCGCTAACTGTGTTGGAATTACTCGCAAAAGTGAAAATAAATGCTTTTGTAGTGAATGAAAATGCATTAGCATTGCGCCTGTTTAATCGGCCGTCGTCCGTAAACGTGCCGATCTCTGCTAGAAGGTGAATCTAACGGTGCGTACCACAGAATTGGTTGACGGTTTTCGTCACTCAGCTCCTTATCTAAATGCCCATCGCGGCAAAACATTCGTCGTCATGTTGGGCGGTGAAGCGATTGAGGATGGTAACTTTCGTTCAATCGTTAACGATATTTCTCTGTTACACAGCCTCGGCATCAAAGTGGTGCTGGTCTATGGTGCTCGCCCGCAAATTGATGCGGCGTTAGAAGCCAATGCCATTGAGCCTGCGTACCACAACGGGGTGCGTATCACTGACGAAAGTAGCCTAAAAGTGATTAAACAAGTGGCCGGCGCGCTGCAGTTTGATATCACTGCGCGGTTGTCGATGAATCTTTCTAATACCCCGATGCAAGGCGCACAAATTAACGTGGTTAGTGGCAATTTTGTGATTGCACAACCGCTTGGGGTGGAAGACGGTATCGATTTTTGCCTGTCAGGTAAGGTGCGTCGTATCGACACCCAAGGGCTGAAGCAGCAGTTGGAAAAGAACAGCATCATTCTGATGGGGCCGATTGCGGCATCCGTGACGGGTGAAAGTTTAAACCTGACGGCCGAAGAGGTTGCAACGCAAGTTGCCATCAAACTCAAAGCTGATAAGGTCATCGGGTTTAGTGCTAATCATGGTGTGCATGATGAAAGCGGTAATGTGATTGCCGAGTTGATGCCAAACGATGCACAGCGGATGTTGAGTTCGCTGGCTGAACAAGAGACTGATCGCGGCACCTTGGCGTTTTTGAAAGCGGCGATTGATGCTTGTCGTGCTGGTGTGCCACGTTGTCACTTGGTGAGCTATCAAGAAGATGGCGCGCTGCTGCAAGAGTTGTTTACCCGTGACGGTATCGGCACGCAGATTGTGACTGAAAGTGCTGAACGATTACGTCGCGCTTCGATCTCCGATATCGGCGGTATCATCAACCTGATTCGCCCACTGGAAGAGCAGGGGATTTTGGTGCGCCGTTCGCGTGAACAGCTGGAGATGGAGATCGAGCAATTTATGATTATCGAGCGTGATGCGCTGGTGATCGGTTGCGCGGCGCTGTATCCGTTTGAAGAAGACAACGCCGGTGAATTCGCCTGCCTAGTAGTTCATCCAGAGTATCGCGATATGGATCGTGGTAGTTTGCTGCTGAAAAACATTGTTAACCAAGCCAAAGTGCGTGGCTATTCACGCCTGTTTGCCTTGACCACACGCAGCATTCACTGGTTCTTAGAGCATGGTTTCCAAATGGTGGATGTGGATGCACTGCCGACCAAGAAAAAGCAGCTCTACAACTATCAACGCCGTTCAAAAATCCTCGCGTTAGATCTGTAACAGATATTTTCCCAAAGCGCGGTTGACATATTATGTCAACCGCGCTCATACTTTATCCATGTTCGCTATGAGGAATATGGATATGGAACATCAAACTTCGCTATTAGCACCGCTGTCCCCGTCAGCACACTGGAGTTTTGCTGGGCTAATTGTCTTTTTAATTGTCATCATGTGGTTCGTTTACCGTAAGCCAATGCCAGCCATGGCAATGTCGGTATCTGTCGGATTAGTGATTGCGTCTGTGGGCTTCTTTGGCTGGATGTATTGGCAGGCAAACAACGCCTCAGTGGACATAGCACAGCAAAAACTGCAGCTGCATTTACCGCTCTATGGCCGCAATATTGCCCTCAGCGATTTGGAGTTAAATGCTGCGAAAGTGGTCGATATGAACAGTGATGATGCGCCAGCATTATCATGGCGCACCAATGGTGTAGGCCTGCCCGGCTACCAGTTGGGCTGGTTTCAATTAAAGCAGGATGGTAAGGCGCTGGTGGCTGTATCCGACCCGCAGCGCGTACTTTATATTCCAACGAAACTGGGCTTTAGCTTATTACTAAGTTCACCTGAGGCCACGGCGCTACTGCGGCAGTTACGCGATAGTGCGGCGTCGACGTCGTAGCATATCGAAGGTGAATACTAAGAGCGCACTCCAGATAAAGCCAAAGGTGACGCTCTTTTCCATGTCAAACGGTTCGTGGAATACCGCCACCGCCATGATAAACATAATGCTAGGCCCAACATATTGGAAAAAGCCTAGCGTGCTCAGTGGAATACGCACGGCAGCACCTGCAAAACAGAGTAATGGAATCGTCGTGATGACGCCCGCTGCCATCAACAACAGATTAAGTTGCCAACCGTTGGTAAGGATATGTGACGCCTGCTCGCCATCCGCGAACCACATCACCAGTAACGCAGGGGGCAGTAAAATTGCCGTTTCAACCACCAGCCCGGTCATGGCATCAATATTGACTTTCTTTCTCAGCAAGGCGTAAACCCCGAACGTCCCTGCTAATGCCAGTGAGACTACGGGAATTGAGCCAAACGAGATTAACTGAATCGCAACCCCCGTGGTCGCTAATGCTACCGCAACCCATTGAAATTTAGTTAAACGTTCCGATAGAAACAGCAACCCCAATACCACGTTGAGCAGCGGGTTAATAAAATAACCTAGGCTGGCGTCGAGTAGATGGTCATTATTCACTGCCCAAATAAACAGTAGCCAATTGGCAGCGACCAAAAGTGAAGTGGTGGTTAGCACCATAAGTTGCTTCGGATTCTTGAGTACCTGGCGCACTCGGCCATAACCGCCCATCACCACAATTAACACGCCCATCAACACAAAAGACCAGACGATGCGATGTACCAAGATTTGTAGCGGCGCTACGGCACTGATAAGTTTGAAGTAAAGCGGTGCGAAGCCCCAAATAATATAGGCGCTAAGCGCGAGAATGATGCCTTTGCGATATTCTGAATCGGCCATGTTAACAGTGTGATCTTAGTGAGGGGTGACGATTGTGCGGGCTAACTGACGCTTATTCAAGCAAAAGATAATATTTACACATCAGCAGCTTATTGGATTTGCAGATAATTCAATTTGCTTGACCGATATTTTACGGATGCTTAATGCGCAGCGGTTAAGTACAATGGCCGCTCCCCAAGTTGTTGTGCTGTGTTAATGGAATCTAGTCTCGAAAATTCACCTACCTCAACGCTAATAGCCGATGTCTCTGCGACGGATGCTATGTTGCGCCAGGTGTTTGGTTATCGAGAATTCCGCCAAGGTCAGCAGCAGGTGATTGAACAACTGCTGTGTGGCCAAGATTGCCTGATTATCATGCCCACTGGCGGTGGCAAGAGTTTGTGTTATCAACTTCCGGCGCTGCTGTTGCCTGGGCTGACGATTGTGGTCTCACCGCTCATCTCCTTGATGAAAGATCAGGTCGATGCACTCACGCAGATGGGCGTTAATGCTGCGTTTCTCAACTCATCGTTAACTCGTGAGCAGCAAACTCAGACGCTGCGTGGCATTCATCAAGGTGAGATTAAGCTGCTGTATATCGCCCCTGAGCGCTTGATGAGTCAGGATTTTCTTGAGCGATTACATCATCTGCCGTTGTCGATGATTGCGGTGGATGAAGCACATTGTATTAGTCAGTGGGGTCATGATTTTCGCCCCGAATACGCTCAATTAGGGCGATTGAAACAGCTGTTTCCGCATATCCCTATCGCGGCACTAACCGCAACCGCGGATGAAGCGACCCGGCTTGATATTTGTCAGCGTCTTAACATTCAACCCTTTACGTTACTTTCCAGTTTTGACCGCCCCAATATCCGTTACACTGTCGCGGAAAAGCTTAATGCGCCCAATCAGTTACGGCAGTTTGTAAAAACGCAGCAGGGCGCTGCAGGGATTGTTTACTGTGGCAGCCGCCGCCGCGTGGATGAGGTTGCGGAGCGATTGCGACTGCAGGGCATACATGCCGAAGCTTATCACGCTGGCATGAGTACCGACGAGCGAGCCAGTGTGCAGGACCGGTTTTTGAAAGAGCAGCTCGAGATCGTGGTTGCCACAGTGGCATTTGGTATGGGGATTAATAAATCCAATGTCCGCTTTGTGGTGCATTACGACCTGCCGAAAAGTATTGAAGCGTATTACCAAGAAACGGGGCGAGCCGGTCGCGATGGCATGCCATCGGAAGCGTTAATGCTGTTTGACCCTGCAGATATTTCGCGGGTGCGTCATCTGATTGAGCAAAGTGAGCCTGGCCCTCAGCAGCAGGTTGAGTTGCATAAGCTCAATACCATGGTGGCGTTTGCTGAAGCCCAAACCTGCCGCCGCCAAGTACTATTACACTACTTTGGTGAAGCCGCAGCGCCTTGTGGTAACTGTGATATCTGCCTTGACCCGCCGAAACGTTACAACGGTACCGAAGATGCGCAGAAGGTATTGTCTTGTATCTACCGTTTGCAGCAAAAGTTTGGTTTGAATTACGTGATTGAAGTGCTGCGTGGTGGACGTTCAGCACCGCTCACTGAACGTGGCCACGATAAACTATCCACATGGGGCTTAGGCAAGGATAAAAGCGCCGAGTATTGGTTGAGTGTGACGCGGCAATTGATCCACCTTGGCTTGATCAACCAAGATATCTCACGCGGGTCTAGTTTACGGTTAACCGAACCGGCTCGCCCTGTGTTACGCGGTGAAGTGGCGTTGATGTTGGCAGAGCCACGGTTAACCTTATCGCATCTGACCCATAAGCCAATGGGGGCTAAATCGAGTCATCATCGTGCGCCGCTGAACTATGATCGCCGACTATTCGCCCGTCTAAAAACCTTACGTCGCAGTATTGCCGAAGAGTACGATGTGCCGCCGTACCTTGTGTTCAACGATGCAACGCTGGCTGAAATGGCCGCTACTATGCCAACCACTGAAATTGAGATGTTAGCCGTGAGTGGCGTTGGCGAGCGTAAATGGGCGCGCTTTGGCCAGCGCTTTATTGATGAAATTGGTGACTATTTAACGGACGCTTGAGGTGTGCCACGCTCACGAGTACGCGAGAGCTGATTGACGCTCGCGCGTTTAATCAGTGATTGCAGATTGTCAGGTTGTTTCATCTCTGCCAGACCGATAAGCGCGGGTTGAACGCTAAACATGTGCAATACCGGCTCTAATTGACGTACGACTCGGCTTGCACCTTCTGCGGATGTGTGCGGCAACAACACCAATAACTCATCTACAGAATGGCGAATAATCTTGTCTTGTTCTCTGAGTCTATGGGTCGCTTCTTCAATCAATACAGGCAAATCTATCTGCTTAATATGATTGATGTTTACGATAAGCAAACTTAATGGATAGCCTGCTGTTTTCGCCGTTTCAATCATGGCTTCAACCCACTGATCACTGTCATCTGTCGTCGCTTTATTGTGTTTCGGATACCAATTCTTATAGCGGCTGATAATCCAGAAAATAGTTACCAGCAAAATTAACAGCAGTGCATAAACTATGATGTAAGCCCGCTTGAGTTTCTGGGCACTGTCACTAGTGGTTGCTTTAATCTGCTGCTGCGCCAGCGACTGTTGCTGCTCTTGTAAACTCAACTTGGCCTTGTACTGCATGAATTGGGTGTTATTAAGCTCTTCTTGTGCAAGTTGTAAAGAGGTTATGGCCTGCTGCAGTGATTGATATGCATCGTCTAGCTTTCCTTGCTGATACAGAATTGTAGATTTGAGTTGCTCAGACGCGGCATCATCAAAAGGCTGTGCTAATGATCCAGATAAAGCGAGCGAAGCACTTAGGTACACCAGTGCCTCATCAAGCTTACCTTGTTTCATCTTTATTCTGGCGGCTAATCGACTAATCCCCATCTTTCCAGTGCTAATATCTAGCTTGTCGTAAATGTCTGCTGCTAGTTGGCAGTAGTAGTCTGCCTTTTGTTGATTATCTAACAGGAGGTAGATTGCTGCGATTTGGCCGTAAGAGGGCGCTCTTTCTACTTCAGATTGGACTAAATGTAGCGTGTCGATTGCTTTTTCTAATTGGTCTTGCCCGAGTTCGTAGTTTGCTTGGTCGATAGAAACACGAGATTGCATTAAATAAAGCACATGCTTGATTTTGCCTTTCGCACTGGGATCATCTAGCGCCAAATTCAGGTAATAATCTGCTTGTTGATAATCCCCGGTTGCCTGTAACACCGACGCCATATCGGCATATACATAAGACAATGGTGGTGTTAGCCAAGTTGGCTCTTGTTTGCTTACATCGTCATAAATGTCGAGTGCTAACCTGAGATCTTCGATTGCCGCCGCGAAGTTGCTTAACTCATTTTCGGTTTGGCCTCTAAGACGTAATACGGAAAACAATAACTGATAATCACTATGACGCTTAGCGTACAACGCAGTCGTGTCAAGGAGTGGCAATGCTTGTTTGAGGTGATCGAGGCTTTGATATGCTTCTGCTTCACAGAGGTCAAAATGTGGCACAGCAATATCTAACTTGGCTTGCTTAGCGGTGGCTTGGCCGTTATGGGCAATAGTTATGGCTGTTTGCTGCTCTCCTAGTTGAATCATCAACTGACATTTGAGCAGCTGTAGCCGTAATTGTGCTGATGTTGATTGAACGCCTTGTTGCTCCAATTGGGCGATTTTACTGGCGGCTTCGGTGGGGAATTGATAAATCTGCAGCGCAAGATTATCCATATCATCGGCATGAGCCACCACTGCCAAGCTGCAGAGAAACAGGCTCAGGATCCAACTGCGAAAGTCCATTTAATCTCCGTAGGGCATGAGTATCATGACGAAACAACCGTCAGATTATATCGTTTTTTTCTGCAAAAGTTGTTGGTTAAACATTGACGAATGCGGCATTTATTACAATTGATTGATATGCAATATAATCAGTAATTCGCAAAGTTTTATTGTCTTGGGTCGGTAATGTGCAACAAAAATGGAAGATTTGACGATTTATAGCAAATTGATGTTGACAGTGACGATTATCACGGTTATTTATTGAACCACTTTGATTTCGGTGATCCACGGTCACCGCGAAAATCCTGTAAGAATATTGGCTGATTGGCATGCAAACTAACGTAACTCTTTCTCTCCTCCTCCTTACTCTCGCAGGTGCTGCGCGGAGGAGTTAAGGCTGTTTGCCAGACAGCAAGTACAACTCAAAACCCCGCGCCCAAAATCGCGGGGTTTTTTGTTACCGAAATATTAATAAAGTGAAAGTGGACCCCTACGGAGAATCCAGATGTCTGATAAAGTATTTATTTTCGATACCACGCTGCGTGATGGTGAACAAGCGCTGGCCGCGAGTTTGTCGGTAAAAGACAAGTTACAAATCGCTCTGGCGCTCGAACGTCTGGGCGTAGACATCATGGAAGTGGGTTTCCCAGTTTCATCTCCTGGTGATTTCGAATCGGTGCAAACCATTGCGCGCACCATTAAAAATTCACGCGTGTGTGCCTTGTCGCGGGCGTTGGAGAAAGATATCGATGCCGCAGCACAAGCGTTGTCGGTGGCTGAGCAGTTCCGTATTCATACCTTTATCTCAACCTCTAGCATCCATGTTGAGAGCAAGCTGAAGCGTTCATTTGACCAAGTGTTAGAGATGGCGGTCGCCGCGGTGAAGTATGCCCGTCGCTTTACTGACGATGTGGAATTTTCTTGTGAAGATGCTGGCCGTACGCCGATTGATAATCTTTGTCGTATGGTTGAAGCGGCAATTGCTGCGGGTGCGCGCACTATTAACATTCCTGACACTGTGGGCTACACCGTGCCAAACGAATTCGGTGGCATCATTCAAACGCTGTTTAACCGCGTACCGAATATCGACCAAGCGGTGATCTCAGTACACTGCCATGACGACTTAGGTTTGTCGGTCGCTAACTCGATTACCGCGGTGCAGCATGGTGCGCGTCAGATCGAATGTACCGTCAACGGTATCGGCGAGCGTGCAGGTAACTGTTCTCTGGAAGAAGTCGCGATGATCCTGTCGACCCGTAAAGATGTGATGGGTGTAGAAACCAATATCAATACCAAAGAGATTTATCGTACCTCTCAATTGGTAAGCCAGATTTGTAATATGCCCGTGCAATCCAACAAAGCGATTGTAGGTGGCAATGCCTTTACTCACTCCTCTGGTATTCACCAAGACGGTATGTTGAAGGCGAAAAACACCTACGAAATCATGACCCCAGAAAGTATCGGTTTAAACCGTAACCACCTGAACATGACATCGCGCTCTGGCCGTCATGTGATCAAGCATCGCATGCAAGAGATGGGCTACAGCGAAAGCGATTACTCACTGGATCAACTGTATGACAGCTTCTTGAAGTTGGCCGACAAGAAAGGCCAAGTGTTCGATTATGACTTGGAAGCGCTGGTGTTTATGGAAGGTAAATCTGACCGTGAACCACACTATAAGTTGGAGCAGTTGAAGATCCAATCGGACTCGATTGTTGGCGGCGCGACCGCAACCTTAAGTTTGAACATCGGTGGCAACACGGTGACCACTGAAGCCAAAGGTAATGGCCCCGTTGACGCCGCCTATAACGCCATTGCTGCAGCGAGTGGTGAACAGGTCAATATTGTCAGCTACAAACTGGGCGCGAAAGGCGAAGGCCAAAATGCGCTGGGCCAAGTAGATATTACCGCCAAATATCGTGGGCAGAATTTCCACGGGGTTGGTCTAGCGACAGATGTGGTTGAAGCATCTGCAAATGCGTTGATTTATGTTATGAACTTGGTTCATCGCGCTGACTTTGTGGCGGACCAAAAACAGAAAAAATTGGAAAAAAAGGATTTGGGGGGAGTATGAGTTACAAGGTAGCGGTTCTGGCCGGTGATGGCATTGGTCCAGAAGTGATGGTTGAAGCGCGTAAAGTGCTGGCAGAAGTTGAACAACGCTTTGGCTTGGAAATCAGCTATAGCGAATATGATGTAGGCGGTGCGGCCATTGATAACCATGGTTGTCCGCTGCCAGCAGAGACGCTGCAAGGCTGTGAAGCTGCTGACGCAATTTTATTTGGTTCCGTTGGCGGCCCAAAATGGACTCATTTGCCACCAGATGAACAACCTGAGCGTGGCGCACTGCTGCCACTGCGCGGTCACTTTGAACTGTTTTGTAACCTGCGCCCAGCCAAGTTGCACGCGGGTTTAGAAGGTTTATCGCCGCTGCGCGCTGACATATCCTCGCAAGGGTTTGATGTGGTGTGTGTGCGTGAACTGACCGGTGGCATCTACTTTGGTAAGCCGAAAGGTCGCCAAGGCGAAGGTGAAGCGGAAGAAGCGTTCGATACCATGCGCTATAGCCGCAAAGAGATCCGCCGTATAGCTAAAATCGCCTTTGAAACCGCGCAAGGCCGCCGCAAAAAAGTGACCTCAATCGATAAAGCTAACGTGCTGGCTTGCTCAGTGCTATGGCGTGAAGTTGTTGAAGAGGTTGCCAAAGATTATCCAGACGTTGAGCTGGAACATATGTACATCGACAACGCCACCATGCAGTTGCTGCG
Organism: Shewanella avicenniae; assembly: GCF_017354945.1. Classification (NCBI taxonomy): domain Bacteria; kingdom Pseudomonadati; phylum Pseudomonadota; class Gammaproteobacteria; order Alteromonadales; family Shewanellaceae; genus Shewanella; species Shewanella avicenniae. The sequence goes on from NZ_CP071503.1 coordinate 362,210, forward strand.
TCGCCCGTTCGATTTTGACGTCGTGCTGTGTTCAAACCTGTTTGGTGACATTCTGTCAGACGAAATTGCCATGTTGACCGGTTCAATGGGTTTGTTGTCATCCGCCTCAGTTAATGGCAGCGGTTTTGGTTTGTTTGAACCGGCTGGTGGCAGCGCGCCAGATATCGCCGGTAAAGGGATTGCTAACCCGGTAGCGCAAATTCTGTCAGCAGCACTGATGTTGCGCTTTAGTCTGCAACAAGAAGAAGCTGCATGTGCGATTGAACGCGCGGTGGGTAAAGCATTATCTGAAGGTTATCTGACCGGTGAATTGCTGGCCGCTGATCAGCGCCACAATGCGAAATCAACCAAAGAGATGGGTGATTTCATAGCACAAGCAATTCGGGAAGGTGTGTAATGGGCAAGACCTTATATGAAAAGGTGTGGGACGCCCACATCGTGGCCGAGCCAGCGGGCGAAGCACCAATTATCTATGTCGATCGTCACTTAGTGCATGAAGTGACTTCGCCACAAGCATTTAGTGGTTTGAAGATGGCGGGACGTAAACTGCGTGCGCCAGAAAAAACCTTCGCCACCATGGATCACAACACCTCCACCAAGAGTGCCAGCTTAGATGCGCTAAGCCCGATGGCGCGCACGCAGGTGGAAACCTTACAGCAAAACTGCCAAGACTTTGGTGTGCGCTTGTACGATATTCACCATCCTAATCAAGGGATTGTGCACGTGATGGGCCCCGAGCTCGGCATCACGCTGCCGGGCACTGTGATTGTCTGTGGTGACTCGCACACTGCCACCCACGGTGCGTTCGGCGCGCTGGCATTTGGTATCGGTACCTCAGAAGTTGAGCACGTACTGGCAACCCAAACCTTGCGTCAACTGAAAGCCAAAACTATGAAGATTGAAGTGCGCGGCAGCGTACAAGACGGCATTACTGCCAAAGACATCGTGCTGGCGATTATCGGTAAAATCGGCATGGATGGCGGTACTGGCTATGTGGTGGAATTCTGCGGTGAAGCGATTCGCAACCTGTCGATGGAAGGTCGCATGACCTTGTGCAACATGGCCATCGAAATGGGTGCTAAAGCCGGGATGGTCGCGCCAGATGCCACCACCTTTGAATACCTAAAAGGCCGTACTTTTGCGCCGAAAGCCAGCGATTGGGAGCAAGCGGTAGCCGATTGGTCAGCGCTGAAAACTGATGATGATGCGGTGTTTGATGCCACTGTGACGTTGGAAGCGAAAGATATTGCACCACAACTGACTTGGGGCACCAACCCCGGCCAAGTAGTGGCGATTGATAAGCCGGTGCCGAATCCTGCCGATGAAACCGATCCGGTGACCAAAGGCAGTATGGAAAAAGCGCTGCAATATATCGGCTTAGAGCCAGGCGTGCTGATGACCGATGTGGCCATCAACAAGGTGTTTATCGGCTCATGCACTAACTCGCGCATTGAAGATCTGCGCAGTGCTGCGGCGCAGATTCAAGGCCGCAAAGTGGCTTCGACTGTAAGCGCAATTGTGGTGCCGGGTTCTGGCCAAGTAAAAGCTCAAGCAGAAGCGGAAGGTTTGGATAAGCTGTTCACAGAAGCCGGTTTTGAATGGCGTTTGCCGGGCTGCTCTATGTGTTTGGCAATGAACGATGACCGTTTGGAACCGGGCGATCGCTGCGCATCGACCAGCAACCGTAACTTCGAAGGTCGCCAAGGCCGCGGTAGCCGCACCCATTTGGTCAGCCCAGCAATGGCGGCCGCTGCGGCAATTGCTGGTCACTTCGTTGACATTCGTCAGCCAGCAGAGGAGAAGTAACATGCAGGCATTTACTGTACATCAAGGGCTTGCTGTGCCGCTGGACAACGCTAACGTCGACACCGACCAGATCATTCCGAAGCAGTTTTTGTCCAAAGTGACCAAAGATGGCTTTGGCGTGCATCTGTTTCACGACTGGCGCTATCTCGATGATGCGGGTGAGCAAGCCAACCCCGCATTCGTGATGAACCAACCACGCTACCAAGGCGCGACCATTTTGCTGGCGCGGGAAAACTTTGGTTGTGGCTCGAGCCGTGAACACGCGCCGTGGGCACTGGCCGATTACGGCCTACGCACAATCATCGCCCCAAGCTTTGCTGACATCTTTTATGGCAACTCGATCAACAACGGCCTGCTGCCAGTGAAGTTGCCAGCAGATCAGGTTGAGCAGTTGTTTGTGGAAGTGAGTGCCAGCGAAGGCGCGCAGATAACCGTGGATTTGGAACAGTGCAAAGTGGTATCACCATCGGGCGCTGAGTTTCCGTTCACACTGGCAGAATCCGCCCGTCATAAACTGCTGAACGGTTTAGACGCGATTGGTCTGACCTTGGCACATGATGCTGAAATCAGCCAGTACGAGCAGACTATTCCAGCGTGGCGTGGCTAAGCGCCGTCGATAATGATTTGCTGAGATAGGGGCGCTGCGGCGCCTCTATTTTTTTGACCGTTTGGCGAGTGAAGCTGTTAATTCGCTATTCGCTAAATGCTGGTTATATGCCTTGCTAAATGCAGCTCATTTTTACTCATCTTTATTATCTACACTCATTTTTTGCTTAGCTTATGTGCGCCGGTGTTGAACCTATTTGCGGCAGTATTGTGAGCTATTCTCGCCCCCAACCCGCATTGCAAAGATGCAGTTTAGGCGAACATATGTTCGCTATAGCTAAATTTTTAACTCTATGAATCGCTTAGTAATTTAAGTTTTTACTCTAATTGGTGGGTTGCGTTAGCCCGAGTTCTGTCTCACGAATGTAACCTGTTTTGTATCAGCTTGTGAGAAAATAAATCCATATTTTCAATGTGTTATCTATCTTTGTTATTTAGAGTTTTTACTTGCAAAGATATGTAGCAAAAGTAAACTCGCTTGCCAGAAAAAGAAAAACATCACGTCGTACATCGTTTTTAAACTCACAATTAGAGAACAACAATGACTCAGAAATTCAAACTGACACTGTTATCTGCAGCGCTATTGGGGATGGGCGTGCAGTTACCGGTACAAGCTGCTGGTTTCCAATTGGCTGAATCATCAGCCACCGGTCTTGGTCGTGCCTTTGCAGGCGAAGCTGCGAGTGCTGAAAATCCATCAGTGCAAGCGCGTAACCCGGCCATGTTGAGCTACTTGAAGGGACGCCAAGTCTCCGTCGGCGCGGTGTATGTGATGCCAGAGGTGGACACTCCCGGAACACTTTCGATCAATTCACCGCTGCTGCCACAGACGATCGTAGTCGATGGCAGCGTTGATGATGTGGCCAACAATGCCGCAGTACCTAATTTCTATTACTCCAGCCAACTTAACGACCGCTGGACCTGGGGTTTGGCGCTTAACTCAAACTACGGTTTAGAGACCGAACTGCCCGCCAGTCATGCATCTGCTATTTTTGGCAACAAGACATCGGTAACGACCGTTGAGCTCAATACCAACATCGCCTACAAAATTGATCGCCACGTCACAGTGGGCGGCGGCATGCGTTTTGTTTACGGCGAAGGTGAGATTGGCGCAACCACACCGGCATGGCTGGACAACGTTAAAGCTATTCCAACGGTACCCGCCGCCATTGCTGCGCAACTGCCGGCCGCAGGCACAGAGCTGAAGCACCTCGAAGGGGATGATTTTGGTATTGGCTGGCGTGCAGGCGCGAGCTGGCAAATCGATGCGAAAAACCGTATTGGTTTGGCCTATAGCAGTTCAGTGAAACTGGACTTAGACGGTAAGGCGCGTGGCGTGATGTACACCGGTGGTTCAGCAACCGTACGAGGTTATATTCCGTTGGAGTTGCCAGCCTTTGCTGAATTGGCCTCTTACCATCAACTGACCGATGATTTTGCGCTGCAAGCCAGCATCAACTGGACTGATTGGAGCGCATTTGACGAACTGACGGTGTACTTCCCACATGAAGAGAAACCCTTGTCAGGTGTTGATGCTGACTTAGTCAAAGAAGAACACTTCAAGGATAACTGGCGTTATTCCGTCGGTGGCACTTATCAAGCCAGCAAAGCGCTGACGCTACGTGCTGGGGTTGCGTTGGATAAAACCGCCGTGGCTGATGAAAACCGCACCATCACCATTCCTGACAGTGACCGCTTGTGGTTCAGCTTGGGTGCTGGTTACGCGCTTAGCGATGCGATGACCTTAGATTTAGGCGTTACCTACATCAAGGCGCATGGCGATTCGCCAATCGATGAAACCCAATCATTACTGAATCTGGCGCAAGTGACTTACCAAGGCGAATCAGTTGGCCATGTGTGGTTAGCAGGATTGCAGTTCACTTACAAGATGTAATGCTGATTGAGTTGATAACGACAGAAGCCTCGCAATGCGGGGCTTCTTTGTGTTGGTGGCATAGCGTAACGGTTAGCTGAGGCCAGAGGATCAGACCGTGACATCCACAATCGCGCCTGCCGCTACCGAATCATGTTGCTGCTCATCGGTGTCTGGTTGACGCCGATCTGTTTGACGACGTTCGCGGGCAAACGCTTGCTGCTGTTTGCGACGATCAATACGATGACGCCGATCTTGCACCTGTGGGGTAATTGCTTTCTGTTCGTCCTGATGCTCCGGCGCCGCTTCAGCCGTTTCGCTGACCTGTTTAACCCCTTTGTCATTTCGATAGCGATTTGGCGGCGGTAATGCTTGCATCGCATAAATGGTTTCTAATCCCATAGTTCGTCCCTTAATCTGTGCCGTTACACCCGCTTGTTATTATGTTAGACCCTGTTACTTACTCTTTAACGGCAAAAATTGTACAAACTTTAATCATGTTGGCACTTGTGTGTGCACGGCGACTCACCGGAAATGCGCCAAAATTTGCCAATATGGGGCAGCGAATACCACTTTGACGCGAATGCCGCACACTTGTCTGCTTATCCCTAAGCCTTATGGGGCTGATATATAGTGACAAATTTCCACAAATCTCCACTTTTTTGACGTTGGTCTACTTTCCTGTAACACGCCGCTAACCCGCTTGGCGTCTGGATTTAAACGAGATCCGATCGCTTGACAAGCTTTATTGACTGTCCCTACACTTAGCATTCGTGGGAATTTGTGGATCAATGTGGATCTACTGTCAAAGATAGGAGAACCGGATGTTTTCCGGAGCCAGTGCCCTCAACTTGGATGCCAAAGGCCGGATCGCTATGCCAATGCGATACCGCGATCTGTTGCGCGCCGATAGTGACGGCAAGCTGGTGGTGACAGTGGATATTCAGGCGAAATGCCTGCTGATCTATCCCATTCATGAGTGGCTGGTGATTGCGGCAAAATTGCAAAAGCTGTCTGATATGCAGCCCCATGAGCGTGCGTTAAAACGGTTGATGTTGGGTTATGCACAAGAGTGCGAGCTAGACAGTAATGGTCGTATTTTGCTGACGCCGCCGCTACGTAAGTATGCAGAATTAGATAAAAAGCTGATGTTAGTCGGTCAGCTGAATAAGTTTGAATTGTGGGATGAGCAACTGTGGCAACAACAGCTGGATGCCAGCTTAGCGCTTATCCAAGAAGAAGGCATTACAGCCAGCGAACGTCTGGCTGATTTTTCGCTTTAAAAGACACTAAGTTAAAAGAAGAGACACATGAGCGAAAATTTTGCGCACCTGTCGGTTTTACTGAATGAAGCCGTAGAAGGATTAAATATTCGTCCCGATGGCATCTATGTCGATGGCACCTTTGGCCGTGGCGGTCATTCGCGTCAGGTATTGGCACGTCTTGGTGAACATGGGCGATTGATCGCGATCGATCGCGATCCACAAGCCATTGAAGCTGCAAAAGCGCTGGCTGACGACCCGCGTTTCAGCATTGTACACGGTGGCTTTGGTCAACTGGCGGACTATATCGAGCAGATGGGACTCAGCGGCAAAATTGACGGCGTGTTGCTGGATTTAGGCGTGTCATCGCCCCAGCTGGATGATGCCGAACGCGGCTTTAGCTTTTTGCGCGACGGGCCGCTGGATATGCGCATGGACAACAGCAAAGGCGAAACCGCCGCTGAGTGGATTGCCCGCGCTGAAGTAGAAGACATGGCGTGGGTGTTCAAAACCTACGGCGAAGAAAAAAATGCGCGCCATATTGCCCGTTGTATCGCTGCCGATCGTGAAAAAACGCCATTCCTGCGCACCAAAGATCTGGCCTCGTTGATTGAACGCATCACCAAAAATAAAGAGCGCAATAAACATCCTGCGACGAGGGTGTTTCAGGCCATTCGTATCTATATCAACAGCGAATTAGAGCAGATTAACCAAGCGCTTGAAGGCGCAGTGAGTGTGCTGGCTCCACGCGGTCGTTTGTCGGTGATTAGTTTTCATTCATTAGAAGATCGTTTGGTGAAGCGTTTTATCCGCAAGTTTAGCCAAGCAGAAGAAGTGCCTTACGGTTTGCCTGTGACAGAAGAGCAGCTTAATCGTAATCGTAAATTGCAGCCGATTGGCAAGGCGACAAAGCCATCGGAGCAGGAGCTTACACAAAACCCTCGAGCACGCAGCTCAGTGTTACGTGTAGCGGAAAGACTCGAGGAATAGCCGTCGATGGCGGCTAAGCAATTAAGCCTAACCCGTATTGTGATTCTGGATATCTGGCATCACAAGTGGATGTTTTTGATTGGTTTTGCCGTGATGATGAATGCGGTGGCGGTGGTATACACCAGCCATATTAGCCGTTCGCAAACCAGCCAACTGAATAATTTACAACAAGAACGCGATAGGCTAGATATCGAATGGCGAAATTTATTACTTGAAGAACAATCACTTGCAGAACATAGCCGCGTGACGCGCGTGGCAACAAAGGACTTGGATATGGAACGTCCCGAACCCGGCAAAGAGGTTATAGTGAGACTGCCATGAAAAAGCAGGCGAAAAGGATTACCAAACCTGAACCTATTCACTGGCGACTCAAGCTGGTGGTTTTTGTCGTGTTTGTGGTTTTTGGTTCACTGGTAGCGCGTGCTGCCTATATTCAAGTGATTGAGCCTGGCCGTCTGCGCCACGAAAGCGATATGCGCACCCTACGGACGACCTCCAATGAAGTTCAGCGTGGCTTGATCACTGACCGTAACGGTGAAATGTTGGCGGTGAGTGTGCCGGTGCGCGCGGTGTATGCCGACCCTAAAGTTGTGTTCGATGAAGACGGTTTTAAAGATATGCGCCGTTGGCAAGCGTTAGCAGACGTACTGCACGAGCCAATGGAAGATTTGTTGGCGCGTGTGCGCGACAACCCCAAAAAGCGGTTCACCTATCTCAAGCGTCAAATTACCCCAGAGGTGGCCAACTACATTAGCCAGTTGAAGCTGCCGGGCATCTATTTGAAAGCGGAATCGCGCCGCTATTACCCAACCGGTGAGATCACCGCGCAATTGGTGGGTATCACTAATATCGATGATGTCGGCATTGAAGGGTTAGAGAACACCTACGACAGCTGGTTAACCGGAACCCCGTCCAAGCAAAAAGTGCGTAAATCTCGCGATGGCAGCGTGGTTGAGGCGCTCGATATCATTCAGGAGGGCGAAAGCCCGAACGATCTAGTATTGAGCATCGATCAACGTATTCAACAATTGGCTTATCGTGAATTGAAGCGCGCAACTGAGATGTATCAAGCCACATCGGCTTCGCTAGTGATGATAGATGTGCGTACCGGTGAAGTGTTGGCGATGGCCAATACCCCATCTTATAACCCTAACTCCCGTGAACAGCTACAAAGCTACCGCATGCGTAACCGTGCCTTGGTAGACGCGTATGAACCAGGGTCAACCGTGAAACCCTTTGTGGTGGCCGCTGCATTACAAGCGGGCATCGTAAAACCGGATGATAGAGTGGATACCTCTCCGGGCTGGATGAGAATTGGCGGTCAGCAAGTGCGTGATTCTCGCAATTACGGCGACATGACCTTGGCGATGATTTTGAAAAAATCGTCCAATATGGGGATTAGTAAGCTGGCTTTGGAAATGCCCATTCAGCAGTTGCTGGGCACCTATCAATCGTTGGGATTAGGCAATTACACCGGAATTAACATGACTGGCGAAAGCCCAGGTTTGGTGCCTGAGCGCCATCGTTGGTCTGATTTTGAACGGGCTACGTTAGCTTTCGGTTATGGCTTGACTGCCACTCCGTTGCAATTGGCGCGCATGTACGCTGCGCTGGGCAGTGGTGGCATCGTGTATCCAACCTCGATCTTCAAGCTCAAGCAAGCGCCAGAAGGTACCCGAGTGTTGTCTGAAGCAGTTGCCAAAGACGTGCTGAAAATGCTGGTGGGCGTTACTGAAGAAGGCGGTACCGGTACAAAAGCGCACATCGATGGTTATCCTGTGGCTGGTAAATCGGGCACAAGTCGTAAAGCGGTTGCCGGTGGCTATGGTGATGATTACGTTGCATTGTTTGCCGGTGTAGCCCCAGCTAATGACCCACGTTTGGCCTTAGTCGTGGTCGTCAATGAACCGAAAGGCGATCACTACTACGGCGGTGACGTTTCTGGCCCAGTGTTTGGCAAAGTGATGTCCGGCGCATTGCAGATGCTCAACGTTGAACCCGCCAGCACGCGCGAGCTGGTGCAGTTGGCCGGTACGCCGGGAGGTCAGCAATGATGCTGCTAAAAGATCTATTAGCGCCTTGGTTTCATTATGCGGGCAACGAAGCGGTGGGCGCGCCAACGCTTGATAGCCGCAAAGTCAGTAACGGCGGCTTATTTTTAGCGGTTCCCGGCTATCGTGTTGATGGCCGCGAGTTTATTGCTGCAGCTCTGGCGAACGGTGCTGCCGCAGTAATACGTCACACCGATGTGCCGAGCGAACATGGCACGGTGCATCACGATAACGGCCTCATCATCGATTTTTTCCAATTGAATCGTCAGTTGTCAGCGCTGGCGGCACAGTTTTATCAACCAAACGGTTGGCACACTCGCGTGGTGGGTGTGACTGGCACGAACGGCAAAACCTCGGTAACTCAGTTGATTGCGCAGTGGGTGGAACTACTTGGCCAACAAGCGGCGGTCATGGGCACTATCGGCAATGGTCGTTTGCATCAATTAGTCGATACCGGCAATACCACTGCCGATGCGGTGACAGTGATAGCGCAATTAGCGGATATGGCACAGCAGCAGATCGACGTCTGTGCGATGGAAGTGTCTAGCCATGGCTTGGTACAAGGCCGGGTAGATGCCGTGCCTTATGAGATTGCCGTATTCACTAACCTCAGCCGTGATCACTTAGATTTTCACCACAGTATGGAAGCCTATGCCGCAGCGAAGCGTCGCTTAATGGCGTTTCCATCGGTCAAGCGCGCGGTGATTAATTTAGATGATGCGGTGGGCTCGCAGTGGTTTAACGAACTGAGCCAAATCGGCTTAGGATTTTCTTTACAAAATGATGCGCGCGCGCACATTCGTGCCCATTCAGCGCAGTATCATCACGCCGGCATCACCGCCCAAATTGAATGGCCTGAAGGCAAAGGCGAATTGCACAGTGTTCTGCTCGGCGAGTTTAACTTGTCGAATCTACTGGCGGCGCTGTCGACCCTTTACGCCATGGGGTATGCAATGGAAACCCTATTGGCGCTGGCGCCTAAGTTACAACCTGTGGCAGGGCGGATGGAGTGCTTTACCGCACCGCAAGGCTACTCGATTGTGGTGGATTACGCTCACACCCCAGACGGACTCGACAAAGCATTGCACGCGGCGCGTAGCCATTGCAACGGAACGCTGTGGTGTCTGTTTGGCTGTGGCGGCGATCGCGATAAAGGCAAACGACCACAGATGGGCGCAATTGCCGAACAGTTGGCAGACCGCATCATGGTGACCAGCGATAACGCCCGCAGTGAAGATCCTGCAGCGATTTTGGCTGACATTCGTGCGGGGCTGGTTCATTCCGAAGATGCCTTATTTGAGGTGGATCGTGAGTTGGCGATTAAACAAGTTGTCGCATTAGCGAAGCCAGGGGATCTTATTCTGCTGGCAGGCAAGGGACATGAAACATATCAAGAAATTAACGGCAAACGCCGTCATTACGATGAGCGCGCGGTGGCGCAGCAGCTCTGTGGAGGCCAACAATGATTGCGTTAACCCTAGCTGAGATCGCTATCGCCCTCGGTGCGCGGTTGTTGCCTTCATTAGCGCTCAATATAGGTGTTAACCGCGTCACCACCGACAGCCGCAATGCCGATGGCAGTTTATTTATCGCCTTAAAAGGCGAGCGTTTTGATGGCCATGATTATGTGCAAGACGCAATCGACAATGGTGCGATGGCGGTGTTGGTGCACCAAGAAATGCGTGTTTCAGTACCGCAATTAGTGGTGGCCGATACTCACCAAGCACTGGGTAAGCTTGGCAAATTGGTGCGTGACCGCGTGGCGCCGCATTGTGTGGCATTGACTGGTTCAAATGGTAAAACCAGTGTCAAAGAGATGGTGGCATCGATTTTATCACGGCAATTTTCAGTGCTTTACACCGCTGGCAACCTCAATAATGACATTGGCGTGCCGCTTACCGCATTACGGTTAAAGCTTTCGCACGAATATGCGGTGTTTGAGCTGGGCGCCAATCATCCCGGTGAAATTGATTACACCTCTGACATCGTGCGGCCACAGGTTGCGTTGGTCAACAACGTGGGCAGTGCGCATTTAGCTGGCTTTGGTTCCGAAGCGGGCGTGGCTAAGGCCAAGTCGGAAATATTTAACCACCTTAGCGCCGATGGTACCGCGATCATCAATGCCGATGACCGCTATGCCGATTTAATGCGCCAAGCCTCAGCTGGGCATCGGCAACTCGCATTCTCGAGCGAAACTGACGCCGATGTGATGGCAACGCAGCTAACCCATGACGCCGGTGGTCATTACCAGTTTGTTCTCAACTACAAATATCAACAGCTTGAAATTAAGTTGCCATTAGCGGGACGGCATCAGGTCAACAATGCCTTAGCCGCCGCGTCGATCTGTATTGCGCTGAATGTGCCGTTGGATCTGATCAAAACCGGACTGGAAGCGATGAAGCCAGTGAAGGGCCGCATGGTGCCATATCAGTTCGGTCGGGTGTTGTTGGTGGATGACAGTTACAACGCCAACCCTGCATCTGTGACGGTGGCCATAAACTGGCTAAAAGAATTATCAGGATTTCGTGCCTTGGTACTGGGCGACCTTGGGGAATTAGGCGACAATGCCGCGCTTTTGCACCGCGAATTGGGTGAGCAGGCAAAACAGGCAGGCTTATCGGCACTTTATTGTTGCGGTGACTTAACCCAAAACACCAGTGAAGGATTCGGCTCAGAGCATCAGCAAGATATTGAGCAACTGGTGAATAAATTAATAACAGATATCAAGCAGCAAACCGGGATGGTGACTGTATTGGTAAAAGGTTCTCGTAGTTCGCGGATGGAGCGAGTGGTTGAGGCCTTGATAGCCGCCCAAGGGCGCGGGGAGTTTGTGTAGATGCTGGTTTATCTGGCGGAATATTTAACCCAGTTTTATACCGGGTTTAACGTGTTTTCTTATGTCACTTTCAGAGCCATTTTAGGGCTGTTGACTGCACTTAGCTTTTCGCTGTGGTGGGGGCCAAAACTGATCCGAAAACTGCAGTTGCTGCAGATTGGTCAGGTGGTGCGTAACGATGGTCCCGAATCACATTTTAGTAAGCGTGGCACCCCAACCATGGGTGGCTTGCTGATACTTGCCGGCATCTTCTTGAGCGTGCTGCTGTGGGGCGATCTCGATAACCGCTATGTGTGGGTGATGTTGTTCGTATTAGGCGCCTTCGGCTTGATTGGGTTTATGGATGATTACCGCAAGGTGATCCGTAAGGACCCGAAAGGCTTGGTGGCGCGTTGGAAGTATTTTTGGCAATCGGTGTCAGCATTAGCTGTGGCGGTTTACCTGTATTACACCGCCTCCGCACCGGGTGAAACTGTGCTGGTGGTGCCGTTTTTCAAAGACGTGATGCCGCAGTTAGGCGTGTTTTTCATGGTGTTGGCGTACTTTACTGTGGTGGGCTCAAGTAACGCGGTGAACCTGACCGACGGTTTAGACGGTTTGGCCATTACCCCAACCGTAATGGTTGCTGCGGCGTTTGCCTTGATTGCCTATCTGTCAGGCCATGTGCAGTTTGCGCAATACCTGAATATTCCGCATCTGCCGGGGGCCAGTGAACTGGTAATTGTCTGTACCGCGATTGTGGGCGCCGGGTTGGGCTTTTTGTGGTTCAACACCTATCCAGCGCAAGTATTTATGGGCGATGTAGGTTCGCTGTCGCTCGGTGCCGCATTAGGCACGATTGCTGTATTAGTGCGGCAAGAAATTTTGTTGGTGATTATGGGCGGCGTGTTTGTGATGGAAACCGTGTCGGTGATTTTGCAGGTCGGTTCCTACAAATTGCGCGGTCAGCGGATTTTCCGCATGGCGCCGATTCACCATCATTACGAATTAAAAGGTTGGCCAGAGCCACGGGTGATTGTGCGTTTCTGGATTATTTCGCTGTTTTTGGTGTTGCTTGGTTTAGCAACCCTGAAACTGAGGTAGGGCTATGACGCAACGTTACTCGCATATTGTGATGGGCCTCGGCGCGACCGGTAAGTCGGTGGTGCGTTATTTGGTATCACAAGGTATTACTCCGTTGGTGATGGACAGTCGTCGTAATCCACCGGGCTTAGCCGATATCAAGCGCGAGTTTCCCCAGTTGGAATGCCGCGTCGGCGGTTTTGATTGTCGCGCCTTAGTGCAAGCCGAGCAGATCATCATCAGCCCAGGTATTCCGATGGATACCCCAGAGGTGCGGGTCGCGCTCGACATGGATATTGAAGTGATCGGCGACGTTGAGCTGTTTGCGCGTGCCATTGCTCATCGTGCGCCCTGCGTACTGGCAATTACGGGCTCCAACGGTAAGTCAACGGTGACCACGCTGGTGGGCGAAATGCTCAAAGAAGCCGGCATGAATGTGGCGATTGGTGGAAACTTGGGCGTGCCTGCGTTGGAATTGCTTGAACAGAATGCCAACTTTTACGTGCTGGAGTTGTCGAGCTTCCAATTGGAAACCACCCATAGCCTGAACTGCATCGCAGCAACCTGCTTAAACATCAGCGAAGACCATATGGATCGCTACAGCGATTTGGAAGCCTATCGTCGCGCCAAACTGCATCTGTATGACCAAACCCGACTCGCAGTCTTTAACCGCGATGACGAACAGACAGCACCGTTATCGCCAATGAACATTGTCAGCTTTGGTTTGGGGAATCCAGACGGTGACGACTGGGGCATTACCGACGGCAAAGTGGTGCACGGTAGCAGCGAGATTATGAATATTGCTGATATCGCGCTGCTCGGCAGTCATAACCACGCCAACGTGTTAGCTGCAATGGCGCTCGCCGATGCCGCAGGCGTTGATAAGGTGGCGATGGCAAATGTGGCCAAGAGCTTTACTGGCTTACGTCATCGCTGCGAACTGGTGTCGTCGAAAAATGGTGTGCGTTGGGTGAATGACTCAAAAGCCACCAATGTCGGCTCTACCTTGGCCGCGTTGAATGGCTTCAGCGACTACCTCGGTGACATCATTTTGATTGCGGGTGGTGACGGCAAAGGCGCAGATTTTTCACAGCTGGAAGATGCACTTGCTGGCGTGAGCACCTTGATCACCCTTGGCCGCGACGGTGACAAAATTGCTGCGCAGAAAAAGGGCGCAATTAAGGTGGCCAATATGGCGGAAGCGGTGGCAAAAGCCGCGGAATTGGCTAACTCGGGCGACATCGTGTTGTTATCGCCTGCCTGTGCCAGCTTAGACATGTATCCGAACTTTATGGCTCGCGGCGATGACTTCTGCGCCCGAGTGGAGGCGTTGGATGAGCAGTAATGAGAAGCAACTCAGCCTGTTTGCTGGCGGTGTTCGCTGGCCTTGGGCTGATTGGTTTCATGAACGCGAAGCACCGGGCATGCAGTTGTATGACCGGCAATTGCTGTTTGCGATTATCTCATTGATTGCATTTGGGTTTGTAATGGTGATGTCAGCGTCGATGCCAGAGGCACAGACGCTCACCCAAAATCCGTTCTATTTTGTTTGGCGCCATCTGGCCTATTTGGCGGGGTGTGTGCTGATTGCGGCAGTGGTGCTGCGCGTCAGTATGGAGCGCTGGCAGCAATTGAGCCCGTGGTTGTTACTGGGCGTGGGTTTTATGTTGATTGCGGTGTTGATTGTTGGCACCACAGTCAATGGTGCGCGGCGTTGGTTGACGATTGGCCCGATCCGGATTCAGGTGGCTGAGCTCTCGAAATTCGTGTTTACCGTGTACATGGCGGGTTATCTGGTGCGGCGTCATCAAGAGGTGCGTGAACATATGAAAGGCTTTTTAAAGCCGATCATGGTGTTCATTTTCTATGCCTTGTTGATCATTCTGCAGCCGGATTTGGGCTCGGTCATTGTGTTGTTTGTGACCACGGTGGGGCTGCTGTTTTTGGCTGGCGCTCGCATTAAAGATTTTACCTTGCTGATGGTTCTTGGTTGTACTGCGTTTGTCGCGCTGGTGGCGTTAGAGCCATATCGTATGCGGCGGGTCACCTCATTTTTGGACCCGTGGGAAGATCCGTTTGGCAGCGGCTATCAGTTGACGCAATCCTTGATGGCTTATGGTCGCGGCGATTGGTTTGGTCAGGGCTTGGGCAACAGTATTCAGAAATTGGAATATCTGCCGGAAGCGCACACTGACTTTATCTTTGCGGTGATTGGTGAAGAGTTGGGCTTTGTTGGCATCTTGGCCGTGTTGGCAGTGCTGCTGTTTGTGGCGATCCGGGCACTGAAGTTAGGCCACAAATGTGTAGAGATGGATCTGCCGTTTGAAGGTTATCTGGCATATGGCATCGGTATTTGGATCTGCTTTCAAACCGTGGTGAATGTCGGCGCCAGTATCGGCATGATGCCTACCAAAGGGTTGACGTTACCGTTTATCAGTTACGGTGGCAGTAGTTTATGGGTTATGACCGCAGCGGCCATGGTGTTGATAAGAATCGACCATGAGCGACGTCTGAGCCAAATTCAGGCGGTGCAAGGGAGAAGCAAGTAATGGTGAGCTGCGAACAAGGTAAACGCATTTTAGTGATGGCCGGTGGCACCGGCGGTCATGTATTTCCAGCGTTAGCCGTCGCGCGTTATCTGGCACAGCAGGGCTGGCAGGTAAAGTGGCTCGGCACCGCAGACCGCATGGAGGCGCGTTTAGTGCCGCAACATGGGTTTGATATAGCGTTTATCGATATCAAAGGTGTGCGCGGTAACGGCTTGCTGCGTAAATTGGCCGCGCCAATGAAATTGCTACGCGCCGTATGGCAAGCGCGGGCGGTGATCCGCGAATTTAAGCCCGATGTAGTCATGGGTATGGGCGGTTACGCCAGTGCTCCAGGTGGTTTTGCCGCCAAGATGATGGGTATTCCGTTGGTATTACATGAGCAAAACGCGATTCCAGGGTTAACCAACAAACTGTTGTCAAAAATCGCAAGTCGCACCTTGTGCGCCTTTGCAAACACCTTCACCGATGTTGATGCAGAGGTGGTCGGTAATCCGATCCGGCAAGAATTAGTGAGCTTGGGCGAGCAGCCTCGCAGTTCATCAGCCTCAGAGGCACTAAAGGTGTTAGTGGTGGGCGGCAGCCTTGGCGCAAGGGTGTTTAATGAGGTGATGCCAGAAACGGTGGCGCAGTTGAGTCGTCAATGTTCAGTAACGGTTTGGCATCAAGCGGGTAAAGGGAATCAAGCGGGTCTATTGGCGGCTTATCAGCAATTTGGTCAAGAAGACCGAGTTAAAGTGGCTGATTTTATTGATGATATGGAAGCTGCTTATCGCTGGGCGGATGTGGTGGTGTGCCGCGCCGGTGCGTTAACTGTGTCTGAGTTAGCGACCGTGGGCTTGCCATCGATTTTGGTGCCGCTGCCGTCGGCGGTGGATGATCATCAAACGCGCAATGCCATGGTATTAGTCAATGCCGATGCTGGTCGCTTGTTACCGCAAACAGAGATGACAGTCGCGTCACTTTCGCAGCAACTTCTTGCCATGGCAGAAGATCGCCAGTTGCTGATGCGAATGGGACAGAACGCGAAAAATGTCGCAATAACAAATGCAACTGCCAGAGTAGCTGCTGTGTGTCAGCAGCTGGCAGAGTAAGGACAAAACAGAATATGAATGCAGCTAAATACGCCCAATTACGTGCAACTATCCCGGAAATGCGCCGGGTGCGGCGTATTCATTTCGTCGGGATTGGTGGTGCCGGTATGGGCGGTATTGCTGAGGTGCTACTCAATGAAGGGTATCAAATCAGTGGCTCAGACATCGCAGCCAATGCAGTGACAGAGCGCTTGGCTTCATTTGGCGCCAAGATCGTGATTGGTCACACCGCCGAAGCGGTGATGAATGTGGATGTGGTGGTGGTGTCCACCGCCATCAAAGCGGATAACCCAGAATTAATTGCCGCCAAAGCCAGCCGCACGCCGATTGTGCGCCGCGCAGAAATGCTGGCGGAACTGATGCGTTATCGCCACGGGGTTGCCATTGCGGGAACTCATGGTAAAACAACTACCACCAGTTTAATTGCCAGTGTCTATGGCCAAGCGGGCCGTGACCCAACGTTTGTGATTGGCGGTTTGCTTAACAGCGCCGGCACCAATGCCCGTTTAGGTCACAGTCGTTACTTGATTGCCGAAGCGGACGAGAGCGATGCCTCGTTCCTACACCTGCAACCTATGGTGTCAGTGGTCACTAACATTGAAGCTGACCATATGGACACCTATGGCGGCGACTTTGAAAAACTGAAAACCACCTTCGTGGATTTTCTGCATAATTTGCCGTTTTATGGCGTGGCCGTGCTGTGTATCGATGACCCTGTGGTACGCGAAATTATGCCGCGTATTGGCCGACATATGGTGACCTATGGTTTTAGCGAAGATGCCGATGTGCAGGCGTTGAACTTCAGCCAAACCGTGGGGCAATGTCACTACACTCTGCGCCGTAAAGGGCGTGATGATTTAGATATCACGCTTAATTTGCCTGGCCGTCATAACGTATTGAATTCGTTAGCGGCGATTGCGGTAGCGAGTGAAGATGATATCGACGACGCGGCAATTTTGCAGGCCTTAGAAGAGTTTCAAGGCATTGGGCGTCGCTTTCAGCATTTGGGTGACTTTTCTACCCCCAATGGCGGCATCATGCTGGTGGACGACTATGGTCACCACCCCAGTGAAGTGTTGGCCACGATTAAAGCGGCGCGCGCAGGATGGCCTGATAAGCGTTTAGTGATGGCGTTTCAGCCGCACCGTTACACCCGTACCCGCGACCTGTATGAAGATTTTGTCGAGGTGCTGTCGCAAGTGGATTGTCTGTTGCTGCTTGAGGTGTATGCCGCTGGTGAAGCGCCGATTGCCGGTGCTGATAGCCGTAGCTTGTGCCGCAGTATTCGTCTGCGTGGTCAGGTAGATCCTGTGTATGTTGCCGCACCTGAACAGTTGGCTGAACTGTTGCCGGGGGTACTGCAGGATGGTGACCTGATGCTGACCCAAGGAGCAGGCAATATTGGTGCGCTATCCAAATCGTTGGCGGCCAATAAATTGGGTTTTAAAATTCAGCAAAATGCTGATGCAAACGAATAAAAAACAATCAGTTAAATCTGTTTGTACGATAAATTTTGACCGAGATTTTCGGCTCCGTATAATGGCGGTTTTTTCAGCCGTCGAGACGGAGCCTAGCAGATGGGAGTAGGGCAAAAATTGGCAGCGCTGCGGCAGCGAATGCGACAAGCAAATTGGTACCTCATCAGCGGCGTTAGCTTTTTGCTGTTGGTACTGATTGCACTGGCTTATGCCGGCTGGAAGTTGGAACTGCTGCTCAATGATGCTGAGGCCTTACCCATTCAGGCGGTGGCCGTAAAAGGTGAGCGTCGTTATACCAGCGACGAACAGATCCGCTTGGCGTTACAAGATTTAATGCAGCGTAGTTTTTTTAGCGCTGATGTGATGGAAGTACAAAAGGCATTAGAGGCCTTGCCTTGGGTGTATAAGGCCTCTGTGCGACGCGATTGGCCGGCAAAGTTAAAGGTCTATTTGCAGGAGCAAACACCGGTAGCACATTGGAATGCGACTGGATGGTTGAACGAGCACGGTGAAGTGTTCGCAGCACCGCAAGAGGAAGAGCTAGAAACTTTGCCTTGGCTTTCTGGGCCAGATGAACGCGGTTTAGACGTACTGACCGCCTACAAACAGATGGAAGAGTTATTACGCATCAATAGCTTCCACCTGCAAAAATTGCATTTAAGCCCACGGTTAGCGTGGGAGGCTGAGCTCGGTAACGGCATCGTCCTTGACCTCGGTCGTGAAGATAAAATGTCGCGGATACAACGTTTTATTAACGTATATCCGGAAATGTTAAAACAGGATAAAAGTTTAGCGCGAGTGGATTTGCGTTATGACACGGGTCTAGCCGTTGGCTGGGAAGCATCACAAAAAGAGAGTCAGTGATCGATGACCAAAAACCAAGAAAGAAATCTGATCGTGGGATTGGATATTGGCACCGCAAAAGTTGCTGTGATTATTGGTGAAGTGCTACCTGATGGTGAAATCAGCATCGTCGGCTTGGGCAATCATCCATCGCGCGGCATGGATAAAGGCGGCGTAAACGATCTCGACTCTATTGTGCGCAGCGTGCAGCGGGCATTGGATCAAGCGGAATTAATGGCAGATTGCCAAGTGTCGTCCGTGTATTTGAGTATTTCAGGCAAGCACATTGATTGCCAAAACGAAAATGGCATGGTGTCGATCAACGATGAGGAAGTGACCTCAGAAG
This sequence comes from Shewanella avicenniae, assembly GCF_017354945.1. Lineage (NCBI taxonomy): Bacteria > Pseudomonadati > Pseudomonadota > Gammaproteobacteria > Alteromonadales > Shewanellaceae > Shewanella > Shewanella avicenniae. The sequence continues at coordinate 381,003 of NZ_CP071503.1, forward strand.
ATGTTGAAAACGTTATCCATACGGCACGCTCGGTGAAAATCCCAACGGAACGCCGCATTCTGCATGTGCTGCCGCAAGAGTATGCGATTGATGTGCAAGAGGGCATTAGAAGCCCGATTGGTATGTCAGGGATGCGGATGGAAGCCAAGGTGCATATCGTCACCTGTGCCAACGACATGGCGAAAAACATCACCAAAAGCGTTGAGCGTTGCGGCTTGAAAGTGGATGACTTGGTGTTTTCCGGTATCGCATCGGCACACGCAGTGCTGACCAATGACGAAAAAGACTTGGGCGTGTGTTTGGTCGATATCGGCGGCGGTACCACTGATATCGCAGTGTATACCAATGGCGCCTTGCGTCATTGCGCCGTGGTGCCAGTTGCGGGTAACCAGGTGACCAACGATATCGCCAAGATTTTCCGTACCCCACTGACGCACGCAGAACAGATTAAAGTGCAGTACGCCAGCGCACGCAGTGCCTTGGTGAGTCGTGAAGACAGCATTGAGGTGCCATCGGTGGGCGGGCGTCCATCGCGTACCATGAGCCGCCACACTTTAGCGGAAGTGGTTGAGCCGCGTTATCAAGAGCTGTTTGAGCTGGTGTTCAAGCAACTGAAAGATAGCGGATTAGAAGATCAAATCGCCGCCGGTATCGTGATTACCGGTGGTACAGCGTCGATTGAAGGCGCGGTTGATATTGCCGAAGCCACCTTCGGCATGCCGGTGCGGGTTGCTAAGCCGCTGCCGGTGAAGGGACTTTATGAATATGTTGACCAACCTATTTACTCCACTGGAGTTGGGTTGTTGCATTATGGCGCCGCTCGACTGATGGAACGTCAGTTGGAAAAACCAGAGCGTCAAGGGGTAACCAGTTTATGGAATCGGGTCCAAAGCTGGTTTAAAGGTGAGTTTTAAACTCAATTAACGCAGGTAGCAGGGAGAATTACACCATGTTTGAAATCATGGATACCCATTCAGACGATGCGATGAGCGATGCAGTCCTCAAAGTCGTCGGTGTAGGCGGTGGTGGCGGTAACGCTATTGAGCACATGGTTAAACACAACATCGAAGGTGTTGAGTTTATGGTCACTAACACCGACGCTCAAGCGTTGCGTAAGTCATCAGCCGGTACCACTATTCAGCTGGGCCGTGGTGTGACCAAAGGCTTGGGTGCTGGTGCAAACCCAGAAGTGGGTCGTGCCGCTGCTGAAGAAGATCGCGAAAGCATTCGTGCGGCGATTGCTGGCTCGGACATGATCTTTATTGCTGCTGGTATGGGCGGTGGTACAGGTACTGGTGCGGCGCCAGTAGTTGCACAAATTGCCAAAGAAGAAGGCATTTTGACCGTTGCTGTGGTGACTAAGCCGTTCCCATTCGAAGGCAAAAAACGCATGGCGTTTGCCGAGCAAGGTATTGCTGAACTAGCGAAAAACGTTGACTCACTGATCACCATTCCGAACGAAAAACTGCTGAAAGTATTGGGCCGTGGCACGTCACTTCTGGACGCTTTTGCTGCTGCCAACAACGTGCTGTTGGGTGCGGTGCAAGGTATTGCTGAACTGATCACTCGTCCTGGCTTGATTAACGTCGACTTTGCTGACGTACGCACTGTGATGTCAGAAATGGGCAACGCCATGATGGGTACAGGTGTGGCGCGTGGTGAAGACCGTGCTGAAGAAGCTGCTGAAGCCGCCGTCGCCAGCCCATTGCTGGAAGACATCGACTTAGCCGGTGCGCGTGGCGTGTTGGTTAACATCACCGCTGGCATGGACATGAGTATCGAAGAGTTCGAAACCGTAGGTAACCATGTGAAAGCCTATGCGTCTGACACTGCAACTGTGGTGGTGGGTGCAGTTATCGATCCAGAAATGAGCGATGAGCTGCGCGTGACCGTGGTTGCTACTGGTATTGGTGCAGAGCGTAAACCGGATATTCAACTGGTAACGACCAAAGCTGCACCGCGTGTTGAGCCAGCTGCGGAACCAAAAGTAGAGCCATATACTCCAATTGATGAGCCTATCGCTCACGTGAGTAACGGCAATGCTGCGGCGTCAGTGAAACCAGCTGCGAACCCTAATCCGCACAAAAATGAGTTGGACTATCTCGATATTCCAGCGTTTTTGCGTAAGCAAGCGGATTAATCCGCTTGCTTGAGCTGGTAACATTTTGACCAAGTGCTCATTTATTGATGCATTAGTATTTTTTTGTGTATTGCTTGGGTTATGTTAACATATCCGACCTCCTTAGCTTTTGGCTGAGGTTTTGCTGTACTGGTCGACTGATTTAACGTTGGGTTTTATACGGGTAACTAAATGATTTTTCAAAGAACTGTTGAAAATACGGTAAAAGCTACTGGGGTCGGATTGCATTCTGGCAACAAGGTGACTTTAACCATTAGACCTGCACCCGTGAACACCGGGATCGTGCTGATGCGCACTGATCTTGAGCCTGCTGTGGCGATTGCCGCGAAAGCAGATATGGTTCGTGAAACAACCATGTGTACTGCGTTAGTCAATAACGACGGGGTTCGTATCTCTACGATTGAACATCTGTTTGCAGCATTAGCAGGTTTGGGTATCGATAACGCAGTCATCGAAGTCGATGCTCCTGAAATCCCAATCATGGATGGCAGTGCAAGCCCATTCGTTTTCCTGCTGCAAAGCGCAGGAGTGAAAGAGCAAGCGGCTGCAAAAAAATATCTACGCATTAAGCAAACGGTGCGTGTAGAAGATGGTGATAAATGGGCAGAGTTGAAACCGTTCAAAGGTTTCCGTGTAAACTTTGCTATCGATTTTGCCCATCCCGAAATCGCCCGTAGCCAGCAACATATGGTAATGGATTTTTCCTCTTCAGCCTTTATCAAGGATATCAGCCGCGCCAGAACCTTCGGTTTTATGCGTGATATTGAATATCTGCGTGCGCACAATTTGGCGCTGGGCGGAAGCATGGAAAACGCCGTGGTACTTGACGAATATCGTGTTCTCAACCCCGATGGCCTGCGTTATGAGGACGAGTTCGTTAAGCACAAAATTTTGGATGCTTTTGGTGACTTATATGTTGCTGGGCATGCCATTATCGGTGAGTTCAGCGCCTATAAAACTGGTCACGCACTGAATAACACTTTGGTACGCGCCTTGTTGGCCAATGCCGATGCTTGGGAAGTGGTGAGCTTCGATAAAGAAGCCGACGCTCCGGTGAGTTTCAGCATGCCAACCTCGGTGGTGATGGCTTAATCTGACGGTTCTGAGCCTTTACGGCTGGCTAATGCAGCCAGCCGTTTTAGTTTCTGGCCCAGGGTGCCGCCAGTGGAGTCAGCCAATTCTGACAGGTGTGATGCAGCGGTTTCGCTAATTTGCCTGTGAGGTACGTTGGGTTTTGTTTCGCGAGAAATAAGCGCCGGGTTGACTTTCACCTCGATAGCGGTAAGCATTGGTAGCGCTTCCGTTTGGAGCTGCTGCAACAATTGCGCTTTTTGAAAGTTAAGTCGCGCAGCCCACACGGCAGTCGTGGTCTCAATGACCAGAATGTTTTGACGAAAATTAGCGACGGTAAGCTGTGTGCTGACTGGACCGGACAACATCCCTTTTACGGTGCGGTCCAGATATAACAAAAGCTCTGCTCTCTCAGCCAGCTCAGGTAAAACGCCTGACTGGTGAACCAGTTGACTGAGGTGTTGAGGGGGCTTTTTCATAACATAATAAGATGGCTTAACTAGGCTATGAGTGTAACAGTTTTTATTCAGGGTCGAAATGGCGTCACGCGCTGGCAGCCTGGAAAGCGTTGGCTTTTATTGCCAATGCTACTCATTGCCGCGGGTGCCGGATTGTACCAATACAATCAAGACCGATTTGAGTCGCAACAAGCCAGTGTTGACAGCGAGCGTCAAGCGCGCGAAGAGCAACAACGGCAGGTCAAGCAACTCAAAAGCGCCACCGAAAACCAACTGGCTACCTTGGTCAGTCATGTCGCAAAGATGCAAGCCAAACTCACTCGGCTTGAAGCGCTAGGGCAACAGCTCGCGCAAAACTATCAACTAGATGAACAATTTGATTTTACTGCCGAAGTTGGTGTCGGCGGTCCGAGTGATTTTGGTTCAACTATCGAATTAAATCAGCTGCTTGACGATATGGAGCAGCTGGCTGCGGGAATTGATAAAGGTAACGCTCAACTGTCACTGCTTGAAACTGTGGCAAGTAATCTCAATATAGAACAAGAGCGTTATATATCCGGGCGACCAGTCAGCAACGGCTGGCTATCCTCGCCCTACGGTTTACGAAACGATCCTTTTAGTGGCCACAGAGCGATGCATAAAGGCGTCGACTTTGCGGGTTCAGAGGGGGCCGATGTGGTTGCGACTGGTGCAGGCGTAGTGACATGGGCAGGAACTATGTTTGGTTATGGCAATTTGGTGGAGATCGATCACGGAAACGGATTGCGAACCCGCTATGGCCATAACGAAATGTTGTCAGTAGCTGTAGGTGATGTGGTTGCCAAAGGCGAGAAAATCGCCAGCATGGGCAGTACCGGCCGTTCTACCGGTCCCCATGTACATTATGAAGTACTGCGTAACGGTCAACAGATCGATCCAAAGAAATTTGTGTATCGTAACGCGGGTTAACGGAAATTGGCCGCCAGCCTTCAAAGGGATCTGGCCTACAACTTAATAAGTGATTCGAATGTTAGGTAAAGTACTGACAAAAATTTTTGGTAGCCGTAACCAACGCACACTTAAGGCTTTGGGAAAGGTTGTTAACAAAATTAATGCGCTCGAAGCTGAATACGAAAAGCTCAGTGATGAGCAACTCAAAGCCAAAACCGCTGAGTTCCGTGCCCGTCTTGAAAAAGGTGAATCGTTAGAATCTCTCACCCCAGAAGCATTTGCGACCGTTCGAGAAGCCTCAAAACGCATTTTTGAAATGCGTCATTTTGACGTCCAGCTGCTCGGTGGTTTGGTGTTGGACTCAAACCGTATCGCCGAGATGCGTACCGGTGAAGGTAAAACTCTTACGGCAACTTTGCCGGCCTATCTGAATGCCATCAGCGGTAAAGGCGTGCACGTAATTACCGTGAACGACTACTTGGCCAAGCGTGACGCGGAAACCAACCGCCCACTGTTTGAATTCTTGGGGCTGACCGTTGGTGTTAACCTGTCCGGCATGCAGCATCAAGATAAAGTCGCTGCCTACAGCGCCGATATCACCTACGGTACGAACAACGAATTTGGTTTTGACTATCTGCGCGACAATATGGCGTTTTCGCCGAATGAACGCGTACAACGTCCGCTGCACTATGCACTGATCGACGAAGTGGATTCGATTTTGATCGATGAAGCGCGTACCCCATTGATCATCTCGGGTGCCGCCGAAGATAGTTCAGAACTCTATATTAAAGTGAATGCGTTAATCCCGCATCTGATCCGTCAAGAGAAAGAAGACTCAGAAGAGTTCACCGGTGAAGGTGATTTCTCTATCGATGAAAAATCGAAGCAAGTGAACATGACCGAGCGCGGTCAAGAGAAGATCGAGTTGCTGCTGACCGAATCTGGTTTATTGGCAGAAGGCGAATCACTCTACGCTGCAGCCAACTTGTCGCTACTGCACCATGTGAATGCAGGCTTGCGGGCGCACTACCTATTTGAAAAAGATGTCGACTACGTTGTACAAAATAACGAAATCGTCATTGTTGACGAACACACCGGCCGTACTATGCCGGGCCGTCGTTGGTCAGAAGGTTTACACCAAGCGGTGGAAGCCAAAGAAGGCGTGAAGATCCAAAACGAAAACCAAACTTTGGCATCAATCACCTTCCAAAACTATTTCCGTCTGTATGAAAAACTGGCGGGTATGACGGGTACTGCGGATACCGAAGCGTTCGAATTCCAACACATTTATGGTTTGGATACCGTGGTGGTGCCAACAAACCGTCCTATGATCCGTAAGGATATGGCCGATTTGGTGTACCTCACTGCCCGTGAAAAATACGACGCGATCATCAAAGACATTGAAGATTGTCGTGAACGCGGTCAACCAGTATTGGTCGGTACCGTGTCGATTGAACAATCTGAATTGCTGTCGCATCTGCTGAAACAGAAAAAGATTCCACACCAAGTACTGAACGCCAAGTTCCATGAACATGAAGCCGAAATCGTCGCGCAAGCAGGTCGTGCAGGTACCGTTACCGTAGCAACCAACATGGCGGGTCGTGGTACTGATATCGTGTTGGGTGGTAGCTGGAAGTCTGAAATCGAAGCGTTGGAAAATCCAACCCAAGAGCAAATTGATGCCATTCGTGTCGACTGGCAACAACGTCACGATGAAGTGTTGGCCGCCGGTGGTTTGCATATTCTGGGTACCGAGCGTCACGAATCTCGTCGTATCGACAACCAGTTGCGTGGCCGTTCAGGTCGTCAAGGTGACCCAGGTTCATCACGCTTCTATCTGTCGATGGAAGATAGTTTGATGCGTATCTTCGCCTCTGACCGTGTTGCTGGCATGATGAAAAAGCTGGGCATGGAAGAAGGTGAAGCAATCGAACACCCGTGGGTATCACGCGCGATTGAAAATGCGCAACGTAAAGTTGAAGCACGTAACTTCGATATTCGTAAGCAACTGCTCGAATACGATGACGTCGCCAACGACCAACGTCAGGTAGTTTACTCACAACGTAATGCATTGATGGATGCCGAATCGATTAAAGAATCGATCGAAAGCATTCGTGAAGATGTTATCAGCGGCGTTATCGATAACTATATTCCACCACAGTCGGTAGAAGAGTTGTGGGACGTCGCCGGTCTTGAAGAACGTTTAGAGCAAGAATTTGCTCTGAAACTGACGGTACAGCAATGGCTCGATACTGAAGACGACCTGCATGAAGAAACGCTGCGGGAACGTATTGTTGAACAATGGCAGCAAGCCTATGACGCTAAAGAGCAGATGGTTGGCCCAGAAGTGCTTCGTCAGTTCGAAAAAGCCGTTATGCTGCAGACCTTAGATGGTCTGTGGAAAGAACACCTCGCGGCAATGGATTACCTGCGTCAGGGCATTCACTTGCGTGGTTACGCGCAAAAGAACCCTAAACAGGAATATAAGCGAGAATCTTTCGAGCTGTTCCAACAGATGCTCGACACCCTCAAGCATGATGTGATCAGCATTCTGTCTAAGGTACAAGTGCAAGCGCAATCTGATGTCGATGAGATGGAAGCTCGCCGTCGTGAACAAGAAGCGCGTATCGAACGTGAATTCCAACACGCCGCAGCAGAAGCCATGGTTGATAGCGCACCAGCACCAGAAGGCATGCCAACACCGCCGACTATCCGTCACGGTGATAAAGTGGGACGTAACGACCCATGCCCTTGTGGCTCAGGTAAGAAGTACAAACAGTGCCACGGTAAACTGAGTTAATCCGAAAGCACAATAAAAGGCGCCATTAGGCGCCTTTTGCTTTTTACGACAAAAATAAAGAAGAGACAAATAACCCAAGTACGGATGTATCATTAACTCATTAGCTAAATAGCGGCGCAAGCATTGGCAATAATCACCAAACGGGATTATGTCAAAAACGTACAAAATACGAGCTAAGCTACTGTTGTTGTGGATAACTCTTTGGGTAACTCGTGTGTAAATTGTGACTATCTAACTATTTTAAAAAAAATAGAAAAAAAGCGAAAAAAGGGGTTGCGCGGATTTCTGATGTCCCTATAATGCGCACCCACTGAGACGGCACAGCGCGAAAGCAAAGGCGGTTGAGGTGGTGATGAGGATGACTCATCGCAAGGCGAAAATAAGTTTGAAATCAAGCTTGACGCCTGAACGGGGAAGTGTAGAATACGCAGCCCTGACCTGAAGCGAGTTCTTCAGGCTGCTCTTTAACAAGTTATCAAGCAATCTGTGTGGGCACTCTCAGGTTGATATATCGACAACGATTTATCGACTTTATGAAGAGTGTTCATACGAACAGAATTCATTAGAGTCAAAACTTTCAATTGAAGAGTTTGATCATGGCTCAGATTGAACGCTGGCGGCAGGCCTAACACATGCAAGTCGAGCGGCAGCGGGGAGTAGCTTGCTACTCTGCCGGCGAGCGGCGGACGGGTGAGTAATGTCTGGGAACTTGCCCATTCGAGGGGGATAACAGTTGGAAACGACTGCTAATACCGCATACGCCCTACGGGGGAAAGGAGGGGCTCTTCGGACCTTCCGCGAATGGATAGGCCCAGATGGGATTAGCTAGTTGGTGAGGTAAAGGCTCACCAAGGCGACGATCTCTAGCTGGTTTGAGAGGATGATCAGCCACACTGGAACTGAGACACGGTCCAGACTCCTACGGGAGGCAGCAGTGGGGAATATTGCACAATGGGGGAAACCCTGATGCAGCCATGCCGCGTGTGTGAAGAAGGCCTTCGGGTTGTAAAGCACTTTCAGCGAGGAGGAAAGGTTAGTAGTTAATACCTGCTAGCTGTGACGTTACTCGCAGAAGAAGCACCGGCTAACTCCGTGCCAGCAGCCGCGGTAATACGGAGGGTGCGAGCGTTAATCGGAATTACTGGGCGTAAAGCGTGCGCAGGCGGTTTGTTAAGCGAGATGTGAAAGCCCCGGGCTCAACCTGGGAATTGCATTTCGAACTGGCAAGCTAGAGTCTTGTAGAGGGGGGTAGAATTCCAGGTGTAGCGGTGAAATGCGTAGAGATCTGGAGGAATACCGGTGGCGAAGGCGGCCCCCTGGACAAAGACTGACGCTCATGCACGAAAGCGTGGGGAGCAAACAGGATTAGATACCCTGGTAGTCCACGCTGTAAACGATGTCTACTCGGAGTTTGGTGTCTTGAACACTGGGCTCTCAAGCTAACGCATTAAGTAGACCGCCTGGGGAGTACGGCCGCAAGGTTAAAACTCAAATGAATTGACGGGGGCCCGCACAAGCGGTGGAGCATGTGGTTTAATTCGATGCAACGCGAAGAACCTTACCTACTCTTGACATCCACAGAATCTGGTAGAGATACCTCAGTGCCTTCGGGAACTGTGAGACAGGTGCTGCATGGCTGTCGTCAGCTCGTGTTGTGAAATGTTGGGTTAAGTCCCGCAACGAGCGCAACCCTTATCCTTACTTGCCAGCGGGTAATGCCGGGAACTTTAGGGAGACTGCCGGTGATAAACCGGAGGAAGGTGGGGACGACGTCAAGTCATCATGGCCCTTACGAGTAGGGCTACACACGTGCTACAATGGTCAGTACAGAGGGATGCGAAGCCGCGAGGTGGAGCCAATCTCTTAAAGCTGGTCGTAGTCCGGATCGGAGTCTGCAACTCGACTCCGTGAAGTCGGAATCGCTAGTAATCGCAAATCAGAATGTTGCGGTGAATACGTTCCCGGGCCTTGTACACACCGCCCGTCACACCATGGGAGTGGGTTGCACCAGAAGTAGATAGCTTAACCTTCGGGGGGGCGTTTACCACGGTGTGATTCATGACTGGGGTGAAGTCGTAACAAGGTAGCCCTAGGGGAACCTGGGGCTGGATCACCTCCTTACCTAAGCGATATACGATTTGATGAGTGTTCACACAGATTGCTTGATGAAATGTAGAGCAAGAAAACAGAGAAATCTGTAAGGGGTCTGTAGCTCAGGTGGTTAGAGCGTTCGCCTGATAAGCGAGAGGTCGGTGGTTCGAGTCCACTCAGACCCACCAATAATCTTGAAAATGGGGCTATAGCTCAGCTGGGAGAGCGCCTGCCTTGCACGCAGGAGGTCTGCGGTTCGATCCCGCATAGCTCCACCATCTTTCAAGATGAACACTTGCTCCGTGGTAACGGAAATGCCAAAGATAAGTTTCGAATTTATCTTTGGCTTTTTTAAGCCTGCTCTTTAACAATTTGGAAAGCTGATAGTAGAGATTAAATAGCGATATTTAATCGAAATTGAGTTCTCAAAATACTTCAATCAAGTGTTTTGGATATTCATGTGTTCGAAAGGACACAATCAAGGCGAAAACAAACCATATGGGTCGTGCATGCGATTCGGTCGAGGAAACTCATCCGGGTTGTATGGTTAAGCGACTAAGCGTATACGGTGGATGCCTTGGCAGTCAGAGGCGATGAAGGACGTATTAACTTGCGATAAGCTCAGATGAGGCAGTAAAAGCCGCTTGAGTCTGAGATTTCCGAATGGGGCAACCCACTTACATAAGTAAGTATCATTAAGTGAATACATAGCTTAATGAGGCAAACCGGGAGAACTGAAACATCTAAGTACCCCGAGGAAAAGAAATCAACCGAGATTCCCCTAGTAGCGGCGAGCGAACGGGGACCAGCCCTTAAGCTTTTGGGGTGTTAGTGGAATGCGTTGGAAAGCGCAACGGTACAGGGTGACAGTCCCGTACACGAAAACTAACCTTAAGTGAAAACGAGTAAGGCGGCACACGTGACATGTTGTCTGAAGATGGGGGGACCATCCTCCAAGGCTAAATACTCCTGACTGACCGATAGCGAACCAGTACCGTGAGGGAAAGGCGAAAAGAACCCCTGTGAGGGGAGTGAAATAGAACCTGAAACCGTATACGTACAAGCAGTGGAAGCGGTTCTTGAGACCGTGACTGCGTACCTTTTGTATAATGGGTCAACGACTTACATTTAGTAGCAAGGTTAAGCGAATAGCGGAGCCGTAGGGAAACCGAGTGTTAACTGCGCGTTTAGTTGCTAGGTGTAGACCCGAAACCCGGTGATCTAGCCATGGGCAGGTTGAAGGTTGAGTAACATCAACTGGAGGACCGAACACACGTCTGTTGAAAAAGACGGTGATGACCTGTGGCTGGGGGTGAAAGGCCAATCAAACCGGGAGATATCTGGTTCTCCTCGAAAGCTATTTAGGTAGCGCCTCGAGCGAATACCATTGGGGGTAGAGCACTGTTAAGGCTAGGGGGTCATCCCGACTTACCAACCCTTTGCAAACTCCGAATACCAATGAGTACTACTCGGGAGACAGACGGCGGGTGCTAACGTCCGTCGTCAAAAGGGAAACAACCCAGACCGTCAGCTAAGGTCCCAAAGTTATTGCTAAGTGGGAAACGATGTGGGAAGGCTTAGACAGCTAGGATGTTGGCTTAGAAGCAGCCATCATTTAAAGAAAGCGTAATAGCTCACTAGTCGAGTCGGCCTGCGCGGAAGATGTAACGGGGCTAAGCAATACACCGAAGCTACGGGTACATACTTTGTATGTGCGGTAGAGGAGCGTTCTGTAAGCCGTTGAAGGTGAAGGGGTAACCCACACTGGAGGTATCAGAAGTGCGAATGTTGACATGAGTAACGATAATGGGGGTGAAAAACCTCCACGCCGAAAGACCAAGGGTTCCTGTCCAACGTTAATCGGGGCAGGGTGAGTCGACCCCTAAGGCGAGGCTGAAAGGCGTAGTCGATGGGAAACGGGTTAATATTCCCGTACTTCTGCTAACTGCGATGGAGAGACGGAGAAGGCTAGGCCAGCGCGGCGTTGGTAGTCCGCGTTTAAGGTAGTAGGTGTTGTGCTTAGGCAAATCCGGGCACATTTACACTGAGAGCTGATGACGAGTCACTAAGGTGATGAAGTGGTTGATGCCAAGCTTCCAGGAAAATCTTCTAAGCTTCAGGTTAGTAGGAATCGTACCCCAAACCGACACAGGTGGTCGGGTAGAGAATACCAAGGCGCTTGAGAGAACTCGGCTGAAGGAACTAGGCAAAATGGTACCGTAACTTCGGGAGAAGGTACGCTCCTGTTGGTGATGAGACTTGCTCTCTAAGCTGACGGGAGTCGCAGATACCAGCTGGCTGCAACTGTTTATCAAAAACACAGCACTGTGCGAACTCGCAAGAGGAAGTATACGGTGTGACGCCTGCCCGGTGCCGGAAGGTTAATTGATTGGGTTATCTTCGGAGAAGCTCATGATCGAAGCCCCGGTAAACGGCGGCCGTAACTATAACGGTCCTAAGGTAGCGAAATTCCTTGTCGGGTAAGTTCCGACCTGCACGAATGGCGTAATGATGGCCAGGCTGTCTCCAGCCGAGACTCAGTGAAGTTGAAATTGCGGTGAAGATGCCGTATACCCGCGGCTAGACGGAAAGACCCCGTGAACCTTTACTATAGCTTGGCACTGAACATTGACCCTGCATGTGTAGGATAGGTGGGAGACTATGAAGTTAGGACGCTAGTCCTGATGGAGTCGACCTTGAAATACCACCCTTGCAGTGTTGGTGTTCTAACCTTGGCCCCTAATCGGGGTTAGGGACAGTGCCTGGTGGGTAGTTTGACTGGGGCGGTCTCCTCCTAAAGAGTAACGGAGGAGCACGAAGGTTGGCTAAGTACGGTCGGACATCGTACGGTTAGTGTAATGGCACAAGCCAGCTTAACTGCGAGACAGACACGTCGAGCAGGTACGAAAGTAGGTCATAGTGATCCGGTGGTTCTGAATGGAAGGGCCATCGCTCAACGGATAAAAGGTACTCCGGGGATAACAGGCTGATACCGCCCAAGAGTTCATATCGACGGCGGTGTTTGGCACCTCGATGTCGGCTCATCACATCCTGGGGCTGAAGTCGGTCCCAAGGGTATGGCTGTTCGCCATTTAAAGTGGTACGCGAGCTGGGTTCAGAACGTCGTGAGACAGTTCGGTCCCTATCTGCCGTGGGCGTTGGATGATTGAGAGGGGCTGCTCCTAGTACGAGAGGACCGGAGTGGACGAACCGCTGGTGTTCGGGTTGTCATGCCAATGGCATTGCCCGGTAGCTACGTTCGGAATCGATAACCGCTGAAAGCATCTAAGCGGGAAGCGAGCCTCAAGATGAGTCATCCCTTAGACTTTAAGTCTACTAAAGAGCCGTTCAAGACCAGGACGTAGATAGGCAGGGTGTGTAAGCGTTGTGAGGCGTTTAGCTAACCTGTACTAATGACTCGTGCGGCTTAACCATACAACCCCGATGGGTTTTGGTGAACCTTGATGAATAAAGAAATACTTGATTTGAAGTATGAGAACACAGCTTAAAAGAATTTGAAAAGGGGTCGCTTAGCTCAGCTGGGAGAGCACCTCCCTTACAAGGAGGGGGTCACTGGTTCGAACCCAGTAGCGACCACCATTTCAAACGAACTACAAAAAAGCAGCTTTCCGAATTACTTGTTTTTGCCAGAAAGGCGAGAGCAGAAAAGAATTTGTCTGGTGACAATAGCATTGTGGTCCCACCTGATCCCATCCCGAACTCAGAAGTGAAACACAATCGCGCCGATGGTAGTGTGGGGTTTCCCCATGTGAGAGTAGGTCATCGCCAGATGCCCAATTTAGGTTTCCACTTTTGAAAAGTGAAATCAAAATTAGTTAACCTGCCGATTGCAGTTAACATATTGAATTTGCTGATATGGCTCAGTCGGTAGAGCGCATCCTTGGTAAGGATGAGGTCCCCAGTTCGATTCTGGGTATCAGCACCAGTTTTACTTGGTGACAATAGCATTGTGGTCCCACCTGATCCCATCCCGAACTCAGAAGTGAAACACAATCGCGCCGATGGTAGTGTGGGGTTTCCCCATGTGAGAGTAGGTCATCGCCAAGTTCCTAATAAGTCGAGAAGGCCACCCAAGCGGGTGGCCTTTTTGCTTTTAGTCTCCATCCTGAATTAGGTTCCTATATCAAGGATGTCTCTCCTTTGAAGAATAGCACGTCTTTTTAATCGATTTTACTCTATTGAATACATCATATAAATATGCAATGTATTTATCATAGTACAGTGCATTTGAATTATGCTTTTGCTATCGTATAGTCCAATTCCTAACCCGGATTTAATTGAAAGCTGATAATTTTCCCATGGAGCATTGAAATGGATTTAACTCTTAGTAGTAATACAAAATTATGGCCGAAATTTTGTTATCTAACTCTATTCTTGATGTTCGGGGTCTTGATGCATATTCCAACGCAAAATTTAGGCAGATACGGTTTATATGTTTACTACAATGAGTTCTTTTGGATAGGTCTATTTTTTTTTGTTTTCCTGTTTTTTTCGCTCGTAAAGATTGAAAAATTTAAATTTAGCCAGTATTCTGCCGGTTTTTTGTTAATCTCTAGTCTCTTATTGATCAGGTTGATAGATGCATTTGACCTATCAAATTCTTGGCGTATACTCGTTATTTTTATTACCGCTCTTTATATTTTTATACTTGATAACTCCCCCCCTAGAGAACGATTACAATTTAATCTGACTTATTTTTTTGTTTTTTCCAGTCTTGTTGAGTCAATATTTTCTATTTTTCAATTTTATTTTTTGTTTGACACTGATTTTTATCCAAAACAATTAGTTGGTCAGCGTCCTTTTGGTGTTTTCCAACAGGTAAATATAATGGGGGTGTATGCTTCGGCTGGTTTTTTCTCGGCATTCTATTTTATAAGAAAATACCATAGTGTATTGACTGAGCATAAGCTCATGAGAGGTATGGCTTATTTAGTGATATGCATAACGCCTTTAGTATTATTTCTGACAGCATCTCGAGCTGCAATTTTGTCATTCTTAGTCGGCGTATGTTGTTTGTTACCCATCATTTTTAAAGAAAAATCTGAAAAATATTTTGAGCATATAAAAAGGTGTTTTTTAATTTCAGTCATATTGACTCTCGTGGCAGTCGTAACAAATGGTGGTGGCACAAGAAGTGTTGAATCATTGTCTGGTGCATTGAGATTACCAATGTGGGATCACACGCTGTGGATGATATCGAAACATCCGTTATTAGGTTGGGGACTTGGTAGTTTCGATACAGCCTATGTTACGAGTCTTGCTGAGCGTTACGAAGGGTTAGCAACTATACACGAACGATTTCTTTATCATCCACATAATGAAATTTTATTCTGGTTGGCAGAGGTCGGTGTCATTTTTTCTGTACCAGTTTTTGGTTTTGCTATTTATGTTTTTTATCAAATATATAAGACTAATTCGCAGCGTGATTTCTTAGTTGCACTTAGCTGTATTTTGCCATTCGCAATTCATTCGATGTTGGAGTTTCCATTCTATCAATCGATTCCTCACTGGTTTTATTTTGTTAGTTTGGTTTGGATCTTTAGTCCACAAATGTTTATCGCGACTTCTATCAAGTTGACATGGCCATCTAAATTTTTTGGTTGTGGATTATCGGTGTTGGGTGTTTTATTTATGGTTACTGCATTTTATAGCGCACACAATATCTTGCTTAGTAGAGTAGGTAAGCAGCCAGCAGCCATTTATAACGTGACTAATCCTTTCCCGTTTTATCATCATTATTTTTATTTGCTGTATTCAAATACTATGTACAGTGCACTATCAAATGGTGATTCAGTATTGGCTGCTGAAATGGTTAAAAATATTCAAGCTGAATCGAAATATATCAAAGCACCAGGTATTTACATGGATATTATTTATGCTAATCAAAAATTAGGGAAGCATGCTGAAGCTATCTATTGGTCTTCAGTTGGAAGCAAGGAATTTCCATCTGATACATTATTGAAGTCTGATCAAATTGATAATTTGATTAAGTATATAGATGGTGTTGCTGGAGAACAGTTTAATAAAGATAAAAATTAGTTTTACATTATGTTTCTTTTTTAAAAGCACAGCATGAATGCCGTGCTTTTTGTATTGCATACAACAAGCTACGGTTATTATTAAGCTAGAGTAATAGTTGAATTCTCGGTTATGCGGTCTACTATTGGTTTATTAGCATCAGGGAAGGGTAAATTTACCAGTTGTGCTACGGTAAACCAACCTATCTCTTGGCCTTCAGCACCACACTCTGTGCCAGTAAATTCAGTCACCAAGTGAATGTCGAGGTAGACCTGCTTTTCTGGATAATCGTAGCTTAAGGTCATGAACGGTGAGGTGGTGATGGCGGTAATGCCAATCTCTTCCTGTAATTCACGTACTAATGCGTCAGTAACTTTTTCTCCGGATTCTACTTTGCCGCCGGGGAATTCCCATTTCCCGCCTTGATGCAGGTGTCCGTGACGTTTGGCTAACAGTATTTGCTGATTTCTGATAATGACGCCGACGGCGACGTGTACGCGTTTTACTGACATGGCTGCTCTTTAAATTCTGCTGAAAGTTATTCTTTGAAAAAATCAGGTTCGTCATAACCGAGTTCATCAAGTAACTGGTCATTAATCGTTGGTTTGACGGGAATAGCGTGCTTCTCAGACGCCCAATCGCCCAGATCAATCAACTTACAGCGTTCAGAACAGAACGGCCGAAACTTAGATTCTGGTGCCCAGATGACTTCTTTCTGACAGGTTGGGCATTTTACAGTTGTTGGCATAGAGATAACCTAGTAAGCAGTTTATCGAAACTGGGTCATGGTAATGATTTCAATCGCAAGTTGCCAGTAAGAACTCAATCGGTTGTTGGGAGTGCTTTTGCTGATCAAACTGAACAAAGTGAATCGCAAAGCGGTTTCGATGGCCACTGATAGTGGGATAGCAACCATTGTCGATATGGAGTTTTACCCGAATTAGCGACAAAGCTTGGGTGGACTCACGCTGAAAGAAGCCGGCAGGGGCTACCTCTGGTTGATATTCGCAGCGTTCACGCGAGCTTGATAACATCAGGGTGATTGGGTTGAGCAGACAGCGGAAATGATTTACCCACTGTTCATAGTCTTGCTGGCGTTCATGCCAAGGTTTGGATAGCCAGTAATGCAGTTGTGGTAAATCGAAGTTGCAGCAGGTGCCTGGCATATTAAAGCGTTGTCGAAGTGCGCTGATAAAGCGATTTTGCTTAAGGTGAATTCCCGGTCGTTCTGCACTCAGCAGTTGTTCACGGTAGTCGAGCAGTTGGTCAATCAGTGGTGATTCAAATGCGGCTAAGTCAGAGGACTCGAGGCTCAATTGCCGGTCGATGTCTTTGAGGATTTCACTGCGAAAATCACAACGTTCAGTTAATTCGCATAGCGCAAATAACGGATAAAAGCACCGTTGCTGGTGATCCTGTTCAAGATGGGTGTCAAGTTGTTTGGCTAAATGCTCAAGTCGTAGGTAGTTACGCACCTTTTCATTGAGCGGCTGTTCAAATAATAATTCACTCATGGCTTTTCTTGGCAGTTACTGATTGATTTAAGTATTTATTATGTAGTGCCAGAATCTGAGACCTTAGCGCGTCTACATCTCCCTGATTACTAATGACATCATCTGCCTTAGCGAGTCGTTGCTCTCTGCTGATTTGGCTGGCTATGATGTTAACAACTTGTGTCTTAGACACATGATCTCGCGCAATAGTTCGCGCAATTTGTGTTTCTTCGGCGATATCAATCACTAAAGTGTGATTCACTAAGCGTTCTAAGCGGTTTTCAAACAGTAGCGGTACTACCATTAGCGCATAGGGCGACGCCGCATCGTGACATTGCTGCAACATGCGTTGGCGGATCAGCGGGTGCAATAATTGGTTGAGCCATTCGCGTTCAGCGGGGGTTTGAAAGATGCGTTCGCGTAACTTGGCGCGGTCTAATTCTTGGTTATCGGTGAGGATTTCACTGCCAAAATGTTGCACTATTTTATGCAAGCCATCGCTACCTTTGGCGACGACTTCTCTGGCAATGATATCGGCATCAACCACTGTGACGCCGAGCTCGGCAAAGATGTTAGCTACTGTGGTTTTACCGCAGCCGATACCGCCTGTGAGACCGACGATATACTCGGCCATTACAGGGTACTCAGGTACCAGCTAACGATGTCATTGCCCCACAGCATGGCAATCCAGCCTGCGAGTGCGATATAGGGGCCAAACGGGATAGGATTATTACGCCCCATGTTTTTAAACAGGATCATGCTGATGCCAATCACTGCGCCGACCAATGAGGAAAGCAGGATAATGAGTGGTAGCATTTGCCAGCCGAGCCAAGCGCCAAACAGCGCCATGAGCTTAAAGTCACCATAGCCCATACCTTCCTTGCCGGTGAGCAGCTTAAACAGCCAGAACACACTCCATAGGCTTAGGTAACCAGCAATGGCACCAACCACTGCGCTTGGTAGTTCGGTAAATACACCAAAATAGTTGGCAATGATACCCAACCATAAAAACGGCAGGGTGAGTTGATCTGGCAGCAGCATCTCATCGAGGTCGATACCGGTCATCGCGACTAAAGCAAAAGTGACAATAGCTGCTAAAGCGAATTGAATTGTTGGGCCAAAATGCCACGCAAGTAGTGCAACTAATGCACCATTGAGGAACTCAAAAATTGGGTAGCGGGATGAAATCTGTTGTTTGCAGGCGGCGCATTTACCGCCGAGCATGAGCCAGCCTAGAATTGGCAGGTTATGCCATGGCTTAATCGCGGTTTTACATTTCGGACAAGTGGAATTAGGCACAATCAGATTAAAACGCTCAGGAAACTTATCGAGCGGTTGTAATAACTGTTGCTGCTCTAACACTTGATAAGCTTTGGGCTGATACTCTTCTAAAAACTGATTACATTCCTGTTGCCATTCGCGCTTCATCATCACTGGTAAGCGAAAAATCACCACATTGATAAAACTGCCAATCACGGCAGCAAACACAAATGAAAGTGCGACAAAAATGGAAGGATATTGCTCCATCAAGCTACAAAATTGCTGCATATTATCTTTTTAATATTATTACTGTCATGAAGTTAAGTGGATGTGTTTTAGCCGCTAACAACATTGCCCAACTGGAATATCGGCAAATACATGCCGACAATTAAGCTACCGACCAAACCGCCAATAACCACCATCATCATCGGCTCAATCAGGCTGGATAGGGCATCCACGGCATCATCGACCTGCATTTCATAGATGTTAGCAATTTTATTAAGCATATTATCAAGAGAGCCAGATTCTTCACCAATCATCACCATCTGAATCAACATATCTGGGAATAGCTTAGACGTGCGCATTGCCACGTTCATTTGCATACCAGCCATCACTTCAGTGCGTACATTCATGAGAGACTTACGGTAGACGGCATTGCCTGATGCTCCTGCGGCGGAGGTTAAGCCGTCAATCAAAGGAACACCTGCCGCGAAGGTGGTTGCCAAGGTGCGAGCAAATCGTGCCATTGCACCTTTGTGCAGAATATCTCCAATGACTGGGATTTTTAATACAAGTTCATCAATCTTGTCTCTAAACTTTTGAGAATTACGATGTGCTCTGACAAATAACCAAACCGCGAGGACGATTGCTGCTAGAAATATGTACCAAGTGCTCTGTAATCCACGCGAAATATTCACAATAAGTTGGGTAAATGCGGGTAGCTCAGCGCCAAAACTGCTAAATATTTCTTCAAACTGGGGGACAACGAACAAAAGTAGCAATACGGTAACTGCGATGGCTACAACAATCACGGCCGCAGGATAAAACATTGCCTTTTTAATTTTTGATTTCAGTGCTTCCGCCTTCTCTTTATAGGTGGCGATACGGTCAAATACAATATCTAAAGAGCCAGAGTGTTCACCTGCGGCGACAAGGTCTACGTATAGATCATCGAAATAAATTCTGTGAGGGCGAAGTGAGTCAGAAAGCGGAATACCAGATTGCACATCTGACAAAATTGTCCCTAACAAGGTACGCATCTTTGGTTTTTCATGACCACGGGAAATAAGCTCAATCGAAGTCACCAAAGGCACCCCGGCAGAAAGCATAGTTGCTATTTGACGGGTCACCATTGCGATGTCCATTGCGGTGATTTTTTTATTCTCGTTGCTGAAAAGTCCTGCGGACTTTTTGGTGACAGTTTTAGGATTAATTCCTTGATTTTTTAACTGTTGCTTAATTTCTGCAACGGTCGCACCACGGAGTTCTCCCTCACTTTTTTTTCCGTCGCGATTTACACCTTTCCAAACAAAGGTATAGATAGTGGGCTGCTTTTTTTCTTTGGCTTTTGCGCCATTGCGCTTACGGGTAGAAGAGGCGGTTGCCATAACTCACATATCCTTGTTTCGCATTTACCGTTTGGTGTTTAGCGTTAGTGGCTTGCTTTCAATGTAGCCGTTACTGGCAAGAATTAACAGTTAATCTCAATTGATATCTAAAGGGATAACAAGCTAGAAGCTGGTGACCCGATTAACTTCTGCAATACTTGTGACTCCTTGAATCACTTTTAATAATCCAGAATCGCGGAGATCCCGCATCCCTTGTTGTTTAGCCATTTTGGCAATTTGCAAGGAGTTGCCACCTTCCATAATCACTCGAGCGATCTCGTCCGACATCTTCATTACTTCATAGATACCGACGCGGCCTTTGTAGCCGCCGGAGCAATGTTCACAACCTTTGGGTTTGTAGACGGTAAAGCCTTCGCTAATTTGGGATTGGGTAAACCCAAGGCGGAGCAACTCATGTTCGGGGATCTCTTCTGGCTCGCGGCAGTTAACGCATAAACGCCGTGCTAGTCGCTGGGCGATAATTAAGTTCACCGAGCTGGCGATGTTATAGCCAGGTACGCCCATATTGAGCAAACGGGTCAGGGTTTCCGATGACGAGTTGGTATGTAGGGTAGATAACACCAAGTGGCCGGTTTGCGCCGCTTTAATAGCAATTTCAGCAGTTTCGAGATCTCGGATTTCCCCCACCATCACCACATCGGGGTCTTGACGAAGGAACGAACGCAGTGCAGAGGCAAAGGTTAACCCTGCTTTGACGTTGATATGAACTTGGTTTACCCCTTCCAAGTTAATTTCCACTGGGTCTTCCGCTGTGGAAATATTACGTTCTTCGGTATTGAGGATATTGAGCCCAGTGTATAGGGAAACCGTTTTACCCGAGCCAGTCGGGCCGGTAACCAGGATCATCCCTTGAGGGCGTGCCAGCATATCTAAATAAGCTTGCTTTTGGTCTTCTTCATAACCGAGTTTTTCAATGCCGAGTTGCGCGGAAGAAGAATCCAAAATCCGCATAACAATCTTTTCGCCCCACAGCGTCGGTAGGGTAGAAACACGAAAATCGATGCTCTTACTGCGGCTGAGTTTCATTTTAATGCGTCCGTCTTGCGGCACGCGGCGCTCGGCGATGTCCAACTTGGACATCACCTTCAAACGCGCAGAAAGACGAGAGGCGAGGTTTACCGGTGGTTCGGCCACTTCATGCAGTATGCCATCGATACGAAAGCGCACCCGGTAACGTTTTTCATAAGGTTCAAAATGTAAGTCCGAGGCGCCACGGCGAATGGCATCGGTCAAAATCTTATTGATGTAAATGACAATAGGCGCGTCATCTGCACCTTCATTAGCATCTTCTTGTCGCTTATCTGTGTCGGTAACTTCAATACCAGCAAGTGCAGATTCATCAATGCCGCTGAGGTCAAGTGCAGAGATATCCTCTTCGAGGACTTTTTCTAATGCCTTGGCAAGCTTGTCTTCTTCCACCAAAATCGCTTCAGCGTGGAGTCCAGCGCTGAATTGAAACTCTTCGAGGGCTGATATATTGGTGGGATCAGAGGTAGCGATATAGAGTCGATTACCGCGCTTAAACAGCGGTAAACAACGATGCTTTTCAATCAGTTTTCGATTTAGGAATTCTTCTGGGATGCTGCTGATATCGAATTCAGCTAAATCCAGTAACGGTGTGCCGTACTCTTCATAGCAGAGTTCTGCAATTGTTCTTGCCGATAGGTAGTGGTTTAAAACTAGAGATGTTACTAATGCCGTTTTATTTTTACGAGCTAACGCTACCGCCTCGGATAACTTACTTTCATCAAGCAACCCTTTGCGGATAAATAGTGTTGATAGTCCTAGGTGTAAACTTGTGGTTGGCAACAGTTAAATCCTTGACCTTAATAAGGTAACCACCCAGAACAAAAGTGCTGGGTGATTTTTTAATCAATTAAAGTGAGCCACTTGCTGAGCAAGTGGTGGTAGCCCACTGACAAGTAATTGTCGTAGTTGACACATCTTGCGGTGTAAAAGTGCTAGTTGCGGTACTTGTAATTAGAGCAAGATTTGTCGGATATCCTGTTGGTGCAGTAGTACAAGCTTTAGGTACGTAAGTGGGTTGAGAAGTACTTGCAACAATAGCTGCTGCTTGAGCCTTAGTCCACGCTTCTGCTTCACCTAAACAAGAGTTTACTTTACTTTTAGCTACATATTCTTTGTAAGCAGGCAATGCGATTGCTGCCAGAATACCGATGATGGCCACCACGATCATCAATTCAATCAGGGTGAAGCCCTTAGCTGATTTACTCTTAATACCTTTCATTTTTAATCTCTCCAGATTTGGCAGCAAGCTACATAATACAAGCTACGCATCAGCACGGCGGTTACAATCCTTAGTCAACTTTTTACGTCGGCACCTTTGGCTTTTGCTTACAAAAGTTCAGGCTACGTCGGCAAAATCCATTTGACGCTAGAGAGAACGCTGGGTGCACCGTTACGAGCTGTCATCGACTTGCGCGCCATCAGTGTTTAGTTAACCAGTGTCGTTATATGGCAATCCGCTTAGCAAGCAACAACGTTAATATCTATCAGCCACGCAAATTGTGAGCTCATCTAATCCTGCGATGTATAAGCACCACAGAACCCTATCGCTCACTCCAACGTCACATTCTTGACCTTGCAACAGCTTACCCAAGTTTGTCAGTTGCGGGTTCATTGACGAATGTTAAAAATGTTAACGCTGATTTGTATGGAACAGAAAATCATCAAGCTGTTCACTAGAAAGAAGGCCACAGGCGGCCATCTCGCCACATGACAACGTTAGAACATTGTGATGACAATTAAAATGGCTTGCGCACACTTTTTTCAATATTTTTACTGTTTTTCGGGTGTTTGTGAGTAAATTGACCGAATTGCTAATGTCGGTTTTTTGTCATTTAAAACCGGCAAGTCAAAGAAACTGACAATGTCAAAGCAACGTCTATAGGGGTGTTATGAAATCGTTAATAGTAGTTCGCTATTTGAACTGTGCTTTTTTGTCCGAAATGCTATTAAAACGTGCTGTAGTGGGGCAACAAGCACGCCATGCTTATTACCCAACACCCATCAAAACCAACTATCAACGCCCTAGACTAACCCTTAAAACGCATCGACAGATCAAGTGCGCGAAGGTGCTTGGTTAAGGCACCGACGGAAACATAATCCACCCCTGTGTTGGCAAACTGTTGGATGGTGTCGAGGGTGACATCGCCCGATACCTCTATCTTGGCGCCCGCATCACGGGCTTTGTATTGATTATTGAGCTCAACGGCGCTGAGCATCATGGTGACATCGAAGTTGTCGAGCATGATGATATCGGCATTGGCATCGAGCGCTTGGGTCAGTTCATCAAGTGATTCGACTTCAACTTCCACAGGCTTGCTAGGGTGCAGTTGCTTCGCAGTTGTCACCGCCGCAGCTATGCTGCCACAGGCCATAATGTGGTTTTCTTTAATTAAAAAGGCATCAAACAGGCCGATACGGTGGTTTTTGCCGCCACCACAGGTGACGGCATACTTTTGCGCGGTACGCAGGCCTGGCAGGGTTTTACGGGTATCAAGCAACTGGCATTGAGTGCCTGCCAGTTTGTCGGCATAGAGTTTGGTGAGACTGGCCACGCCCGACAGAGTTTGAATAAAGTTCATTGCGGTGCGTTCGCCGGTGAGCAGAATGCGTGCAGGGCCAGAGAGTTCACACAGCTTTTGCCCAGCCACAATTAAATCGCCATCATCAACATGCCAGTGAATGGCCACTTCGCCGCCAAGCTGCTGAAACACTTGCTCTGCCCAGGCTTTACCGCAAAAAACGCCATCTTCGCGGGTGATCAGAATCGCTTCACCATGTTGTGCTGCGGGAATCAACTGCGCGGTAATATCACCTTCACTAACGCTTAAATGGCCTAAATCTTCATCCAATGCGGCCTTTACGCTGACTCTGATATCGTTTTCCAACATGATGGGTTCCTGCACACTCAAAGAAGCAAAGAAAAACTAGCTAGTAAAAGATTAGCATAAGCGACCTGCGACAGGTATAGAGGATATGCAGTTACGCAGGGTGTTTGCTAAAGTATTAACCAAGCTAATAATCAAAGCGATTCATTTAGTTGCGACTAATTTTTATGCTGTAGTTGGCGCTGACTTTCGAAGGCGGCCGTTGATGAAAACAAGGTAAGCTAAAGCAAGGTAAGCCATTGCCGCAGCCAACGCGCTATTGAGGAACATAACCTAATGGATAACGCAAACTCTGTGCCCAATAGAGGCGCTCTGATAACAACCGAATTCAACGCTTGGCAACAGGGCTGGTACCTTGGCGCGCGCCATTCAGCATCGCCGCATTTTAACCAACGCCCTGCTGACACCGATATTAGTTTGTTGGTGATCCACAATATAAGTCTGCCCGCTGGTCAGTTTGGGCTACCTTTTATAGAAGCGTTGTTTTGCGGCAGTTTAGATTGTCACGCCGATGCCAGCTTTGCCGAACTCGAGGGGTTGCAGGTGTCAGCGCATTTTCTAATCCGGCGTGATGGCGAAGTGGTGCAGTTTGTATCCTGTGATGAGCGCGCTTGGCATGCAGGCGTTTCACGGTTTGAACAGCGTAGTAACTGCAACGATTTTTCTATTGGGATCGAACTTGAAGGAACTGACACTTCTGGCTATACCGATAAGCAGTATCAACAGTTAGTGGCATTGACGCGCGCAATTCAACAAGTTTATCCGGCGATAACGCGATCACGGATTGTTGGACATAGTGATATTGCGCCGGAACGGAAAACAGATCCGGGTGATGGATTTGACTGGCAGCGTTATCTAGCGGCAATATGACGCTTAACTGTGAGGGCAGGAGCGCCAAATGGCATTGTTTTCGTTACTAATTGCGGTATTGATTGAACGATTAAAGTTCATTCCGAAGTTTATGCAGCTGGACAGCATGTTCGCTTGGTATCGGGCGCACTTTTTTACTGAGGATCTGCTGCGCAGCAAAAGTGGCATTTGGTTGGCGTTGCTGTTTCCGGCGTTGTCGGTGTTGGTGTTGCAGTGGGTGATCAGCGGTTGGTTGTTCGGTCTGCCATCTTTGTTGCTGTGGACTGTGATTGCTGCCTTGTGTTTGACCCATCAGGCGGTGCGAGAAAAGTTTAAGCAATACATGCAGGCCGCTTGTCGGGGTGATTTGGAAGCCTGTTACCTGCATGCTAAGGCGTTGGATTACCAAACCTGCTTAGATAGCGTCAGCGCCGCAGAGCTGGGGGCTCGGGTTGGCCAGTTAGCGGCGTGGCTGAACTATCGTTATTACGGTGCGATTGCGTTTTATCTGATTATTCTCGGCCCTGCAGGGGTGATGTTTTACTGTACGGCGCGTTATTTCGCGGATTTAGAGGAAGAAACACCGCTGCCCTTGCCGCCGAATCTGATGTTTGCATTAGATTGGTTGCCGTCGCGGGTCGTATCACTGGGCTATGCGCTCAGTGGCCATTTTGCTTCCGCCTTTGGTCGTTGGCGTGAGCTGGCATTTAAGTGGGACAGTATGCCAAACCGAATTGTGGCGGAAGTGGCCTTGGCCGCTGAAGCTTTACCTGAACGAAGTGGTGCGCCGGTTTGTGTGCGTTCAACCTTGGCGCTGTTAGCGCTAAGTAAGCGTAACTTTATTCTCATTTTGACAGCGTTGGCGATTCTGACCATTTTTGGATTGGTGCAGTAATTTGCCCAGATTTCTGCCGCGGGCGATGTTTGACTGGTGCGCAAAGCGGTAAGCGTGAATTGTTTGGTTGAAATTTAAGCGTTTTAACATGTTAGACTAAAGTCTGAACACTGACGTAAGTGCCAGAAAGCGGTGGCATGTTAGGCAAAAATCAGATTAAATTGACCTACATCACGCTATAGACAATAAAAATGTGATTTGTTAAAGTGCGCTCACTCAAGAATTGGTAAGACCAATTGACAACAAGGAGCTGGGTGCCAAATGGCCTATAGCAAAATCAGTCAGCCTAAAATTTCCGACGTGATCATGGAGCGTATTGAGCAGATGATCCTCGAAGGAAGTTTGAAGCCAGGTCAAAAACTCCCTCCCGAGCGTGAGTTGGCATTGCAGTTCGAAGTTTCCCGTCCATCACTCCGTGAAGCGATTCAAAAACTCGAAGCCAAAGGGCTGCTGCTGCGTCGTCAAGGCGGTGGCACCTATGTCAAAGAGCAGCTGTGGAAAAGCATGGCTGATCCTATCGTTGAATTAATGCTAAGCGACTCAGAAAGCCAGTATGACTTGCTGGAGTTCCGTCATGCCACTGAAGGCATGATGGCCTATTTTGCTGCGTTGCGTGGCACCGATGCCGATATGAAAAACCTGCAAGCGATGCTGGAGCAGGTTGAACGCGCCCACGGTATTGAGGCGATGGCCGCTGCCATTGTGAATTTCTATCGTGCCATTGCCGAGGCGTCACACAACGTCGCCATGTTGCATTTGGTACTGAGTTTAACTTCTGTGCTACACAAAAACGTAGCACAAAACCTGGAGCTTCTGAGCCGTCGTGAAGAAGCTTCATCCGAGGCTAACGAGCATCGGCGAGACCTGCTTGCCGCTATCGTTCGTCGCGATCCTGAAGCCGCACGAGAAGCATCTAACGAGCACTTGAGTTATATCGAGGAAGTGATGCTGTCGGTCCGGGAGGAAGATAGCCGGTTGCAGCGCAGTCTGCGCCGTATTAAGAGCGGTATGTAACACGGGTAGTGGTACCGATTACCGCAACGACAACATTCACCATGTATAGATAAGGACAGTGTCATGTCTGAAAATATGCTACAAGACTTGGATCCGTTGGAGACTCAGGAATGGCTGGACGCCCTGCAAGCTGTGTTAGAGCAGGAAGGCCCAGAAAGAGCGCATTTCCTGTTAGAGAAGTTGATCGAAAAGGCGCGCCGTAACGGCTCCTATCTGCCATATTCTGCAACGACTGCTTATGTGAACACTATCCCTGCGGGTCAAGAGCCACAAATTCCTGGCGACCAAGGTTTAGAGCGTCGCATTCGCGCTATCATCCGTTGGAACGCGCTGGCGATGGTTATTCGCGGCTCTAAAAAAGATTTAGAGCTGGGTGGTCATATCTCCAGTTTTGCTTCAAGCGCTACCATTTACGATGTGTGCTTTAACCATTTCTTCCGCGCACCGAATGCGAAAGACGGTGGTGACTTGGTGTACTTCCAAGGTCACATCGCGCCAGGTATCTACTCACGTTCTTTCTTGGAAGGCCGTTTGAGCGAAGAACAGCTGGCTAACTTCCGTCAAGAAGTGGATGGCAAAGGCTTGTCTTCTTATCCGCATCCTAAGCTGATGTCGGACTACTGGCAGTTTCCAACTGTGTCGATGGGCTTGGGTCCTATTCAAGCGATCTACCAAGCACGTTTCTTGAAGTACCTGACCGACCGCGGCATTAAAGATTGCTCTGAGCAAACGGTATATTGCTTCCTCGGTGATGGTGAAGTGGACGAGCCAGAAGCACTGGGTGCGATTGGTTTGGCTGCCCGTGAAGAGCTGGATAACTTGGTGTTTATCATCAACTGTAACCTGCAGCGTTTGGATGGCCCGGTACGTGGTAACGGCAAAATCATTCAAGAGCTGGAAGGCGAATTCCGCGGCGCAGGCTGGGAAGTGATCAAAGTGATTTGGGGTCGCTACTGGGATCCACTGTTGGCCCGTGACACCAGCGGTAAACTGCTGCAGTTGATGGAAGAAACCGTTGACGGTGAATACCAAAACTGTAAAGCCAAAGGCGGTGCGTGGACTCGTGAACACTTCTTCGGTAAGTACCCAGAGACTGCTGAAATGGTGGCCAATATGTCAGATGACGACATCTGGCGTTTGAACCGTGGTGGTCACGACCCTGTGAAGATCTACGCTGCACTGGATAAAGCGAAGAACACCAAAGGCCGTCCTACCGTGATCCTAGCAAAAACCGTAAAAGGTTATGGTCTGGGTGACGCTGGTGAAGGTAAGAACATCGCTCACAACGTGAAGAAAATGGATATCGAGTCTATCCGTTACTTCCGCGATCGTTTCAATATCCCTATCCCGGATGACAAACTGGAAGAAGTACCTTTCTATCATCCAGGTGAAGATTCAGAAGAGGTTAAATACCTCAAAGCCCGTCGTGAAGCCTTAGGTGGTTACCTGCCTGCACGTCGTGAGCAGTTCTCTGAAGAGTTGGACGTACCATCACTAAAGATTTTTGATGCGATTTTACAAGGCTCTAACGGCCGTGAAATCTCAACTACCATGGCATTTGTGCGCGTGCTGACAGCATTGCTGAAAGACAAAGGCGTGGGCAAAAACATTGTGCCGATTATCCCTGACGAAGCGCGTACCTTTGGT
The DNA here is from genome assembly GCF_017354945.1 of Shewanella avicenniae. Taxonomy (NCBI): domain Bacteria; kingdom Pseudomonadati; phylum Pseudomonadota; class Gammaproteobacteria; order Alteromonadales; family Shewanellaceae; genus Shewanella; species Shewanella avicenniae. The sequence goes on from NZ_CP071503.1 coordinate 409,232, forward strand.
ATGGAAGGCTTGTTCCGTCAAGTGGGTATTTATGCACACGAAGGCCAAAAATACGTACCGCAAGACAAAGACCAAGTGGCTTACTATCGTGAAGATAAGTCTGGCCAAGTGCTGCAAGAAGGGATTAACGAGCTGGGCGCGATGTCTTCATGGGTATCTGCCGCGACAAGCTACTCGGTGAACGATACACCGATGATCCCATTCTACATCTACTACTCAATGTTTGGTTTCCAACGTATTGGTGACTTGGCGTGGGCAGCGGGTGATATGCGTGCCCGTGGTTTCTTGGTCGGTGGTACTTCAGGCCGTACAACCCTGAACGGTGAAGGTTTGCAGCACCAAGATGGTCACAGCCATATTCTGGCGAACACCATCCCAAGCTGTATCTCTTACGACCCAACTTACGGCTACGAAATTGCCGTTATCGTGCAAGACGGTATTCGTCGTATGTATGGCGAAGGTCAAGAAGATATCTTCTACTACCTGACTACCATGAACGAAAACTACGTTCAGCCAGAAATGCCTGCCGGTGTTGAAGACGGCATCATCAAAGGTATCTACAAACTTGAGTCAGTCGCTGGCTCAGGCAAAGGTAAGGTACAGCTGATGGGCTGTGGCACTATCCTCGAAGAAGTGCGTAAAGCGGCGCAAGCCTTGGCGAAAGATTATGGCGTGACTGCAGATGTTTATAGCGTGACCAGCTTCAACGAGCTGACCCGCGATGGCCAAGAGTGCGAGCGTTACAACATGCTGCACCCAACTGCAGAAGCCAAAGTGCCTTATATCGCGACAGTGCTTGAAAAAGACTCACCAGCGATTGTAGCCACTGACTACATGAAACTTTACGGCGAACAGCTGCGCGCTTATGTCCCAACCGACTACAAAGTATTGGGTACTGACGGTTTCGGCCGCAGTGATAGCCGCGCGAACCTGCGTCACCACTTTGAAGTGGATGCCACCTTCGTGGTGATTGCCGCACTGAAAACCTTGGTTGATCGCGGTGAGATGCCAGTGGATGTGCTGACCAAAGCCATCGCTGAATACGGCATCGATGCTGACAAAATCAGCCCATTGTTCGCATAAGAGGGATAACCAATGGCAGATTTGAAAGAAGTTCTGGTTCCCGATATCGGCGGGGATGAAGTTCAAGTCATCGAAATTTGCGCCAATATTGGCGATGCGCTGGCGGAAGAGCAGTCGATTCTCACGGTTGAAAGTGACAAAGCGACCATGGATATTCCTGCGCCTTTTGCGGGTGTACTGAAAGAGCTGAAAGTGGCAGTAGGCGACAAAGTGTCTGAAGGAACCTTGATTGCACTGTTAGCTGCAGAAGGTGTGGCCGCTGCTGCACCTGCGCCAGCCGCAGCAAAAGCGCCTGAGCCTGTTGCAGTTGCTCCTGCCGCAGCGCCAGCACCGGTTGCCGCTGCTCCTGCAGCAAGTGGTTCACAGCTAATTGAAGTCACTGTGCCAGATATCGGCGATGCCACTAACGTGGATATTATCGAAGTGCTGGTAAGCGTGGGCGATACCATTAACGCCGACGATGGTTTGATCACCCTAGAAACCGACAAAGCCACCATGGACGTACCTGCACCGCAAGGCGGCGTAGTGAAATCTCTGGCGGTTAAAGTGGGCGACAAAGTGTCTGAAGGGTCACTGGTGTTGACCTTAGAAGTCGCTGGCAGTGGCGCTGCGGCTCCAGCAGCAGTTGCTGCTGCACCTGCGCCGACTGCTGCCCCAGCGGCTGCCCCGGTTGTTGCTCCAGTAGCGGCAGCGCCTGTTGCTACAGCTAGCCAAACCATTGAAGTGAAAGTGCCGGATATCGGTGATGCCAAAGACGTTGATGTGATTGAAGTGCTGGTGAAAGCTGGCGACACTATCAACGCTGATGATGGTTTGATCACCCTCGAAACTGACAAAGCGACCATGGACGTACCTGCACCACAAGGTGGGGTAGTGAAGTCGGTGGCTGTTAAAGTGGGTGACAAAGTCTCTGAAGGTTCTTTGGTGATAACCCTGGAAGTTGCCGGTAGTGCACCTGTCGCCGCCCCTGTGGTTGAAGTGCCAGTGGCAACTGCCGCGCCTGCAGCCCCAGCGGCTGCTCCAGCAGCAAGCCGTCCACCGGTGCCACATCACCCAAGTGCCGGTGTGGTGCAAACAACAGGTGTAGTGCATGCGTCACCATCGGTACGCCGTTTAGCGCGTGAATTCGGTGTTGACCTGACCCAAGTGAAAGGCTCTGGCCGTAAAGCGCGTATTCAGAAAGAAGACGTACAAGCTTACGTGCGTTACGAGCTGTCACGGCCAAAAGCCAGTGCAGCAACCGCGGTTGCTGGTGGCAATGGTGGTCTGCAAGTGATTGACGCGCCAAAAGTCGACTTCAGCAAGTTTGGTGAAGTGGTCGAAGTGCCATTGAGCCGTATTCAGAAGATTTCTGGCCCGAACCTGCATCGCAACTGGGTGACCATTCCCCATGTGACCCAATTCGATGAAGCGGATATCACTGAGTTAGAAAACTTCCGTAAAGAGCAGAACGAACTGGCGGCGAAGAAAAAGCAAGCCATCAAGTTCACTCCACTGGTGTTTATGATGAAGGCGGTTGCAAAAACACTGCAACAGTTCCCAACCTTCAACTCAAGCTTGAGTCCAGACGGCGAATCACTGATCCAGAAGAAGTACTTCCATATCGGTGTGGCGGTTGATACGCCGAACGGCTTGGTGGTACCTGTGTTCCGTGACGTCGATAAGAAATCGATCACTGAGCTGTCAATCGAGCTGATGGATATCTCTGCGAAGGCGCGTGATGGCAAGTTGAAAGCTGCTGATATGCAAGGCAGTTGCTTCACCATCTCAAGTCTGGGTGGTATTGGTGGTACAGCGTTTACCCCAATTGTGAACTATCCAGATGTGGCGATTTTGGGTGTGTCTAAGTCTGAATTCAAACCAAAATGGAACGGTAAGGAATTCGTACCACGCCTGATGTGCCCGCTGTCATTGTCATACGACCATCGGGTGATTGATGGTGCGTTGGCAGCACGCTTCAGCGTGACACTGTCCAGCTACCTGTCTGACATTCGCACATTGATTATGTAATTGCTAAGGCTGACCGTTAAGGTCAGCCTTATGTTTAATTGTGATCCCGGTCAAGCAGAGTAAAATGCCTGCAAATGCACAATTTACCCTGCTCGAACGTCCAGGATGGGCTAAGTGTCCACATGGAATGAAACAAATCAGAGGAAAACATGAGTAACGAAATTAAAACACAAGTCGTGGTATTGGGAGCGGGCCCTGCAGGTTACTCTGCTGCGTTCCGTGCAGCGGATCTGGGTCTGGACACCGTGATTGTTGAACGTTACAGCACCTTAGGTGGTGTATGTCTGAACGTCGGTTGTATCCCTTCAAAAGCGCTGTTGCATGTGGCAAAAGTGATTGAAGAAGCGAAGCACATGTCAGCTAACGGCGTGACCTTTGGTGAGCCAACCATCGATTTGGATAAGTTGCGTGGCTTCAAAGAGAAAGTGATCAGCCAACTGACCGGCGGTTTGGGCGGTATGTCCAAAATGCGTAAAGTTAACGTGGTGAACGGCTTTGGTAAGTTTAGCGGCCCTAACAGCATCGATGTTACTGCTGAAGATGGCACGGTCACTACCGTTAAGTTTGATAACGCCATCATCGCTGCAGGTTCGCGTCCAATTCAATTGCCATTTATTCCGCATGAAGACCCACGTATTTGGGACTCAACTGATGCATTGGCGTTGAAAGAAATCCCAGGCAAGTTACTGGTCATGGGCGGCGGTATTATTGGTCTGGAAATGGGTACTGTGTACGCATCTCTGGGCAGCCAAATCGACGTGGTGGAAATGTTTGACCAAGTGATTCCTGCGGCTGATAAAGACGTGGTGAAAAACTTCACTAAACAGATCAAAAAGAAATTCAACCTGATGCTGGAAACCAAAGTGACTGCAGTAGAAGCCAAAGAAGATGGCATCTATGTCAGCATGGAAGGTAAATCTGCACCAGCGGCACCAGAGCGTTATGACGCAGTGCTGGTGGCAATCGGTCGTACTCCGAACGGTAAACTGATCGATGCCGACAAAGCGGGCGTGAAAATCGACGAGCGCGGCTTTATCAACGTTGATAAGCAAATGCGCACTAACGTGCCTCACATCTTTGCGGTGGGCGACATTGTTGGCCAACCTATGTTGGCGCACAAAGGCGTACACGAAGGTCACGTAGCGGCAGAAGTTATCTCTGGCTTGAAACACTTCTTCGATCCAAAAGTGATCCCATCGATTGCGTACACTGATCCAGAAGTGGCTTGGGTTGGTTTGACTGAAAAGCAAGCTAAAGAACAAGGCATTGCCTACGAAACCGCGACCTTCCCATGGGCGGCAAGTGGCCGTGCTATCGCTTCTGAAGCGAGCGAAGGTATGACTAAGCTGATTTTCGAAAAAGAAACTCATCGTATCATCGGTGGCGCACTGGTGGGTGTGAATGCTGGTGAACTGCTGGGTGAAATTGGCTTGGCGATTGAAATGGGCTGCGATGCAGAAGATATTGCATTGACCATTCACGCTCACCCAACCTTGCATGAATCTGTTGGCTTAGCTGCTGAAATGTATGAAGGTTCGATTACTGATTTGCCTAACCCTAAGGCGAAAAAGAAAAAGTAATAGTGACCGTTGTTGATTGTTAAGAGCTCGCCTTTGGCGGGCTCTTTTTTTGCTTTTGCTGAGTGAGTAAACAGAATTACCAATTTAACTTTGTTATATAGCTGTTATAAGTCGCGAGGCGCATTATAATTATCCCATAAAACCAACAACTAACCGTCGCCACTGAGTACCGATGAAAAGAACGCTGCTGTTTTCTCTACTCTTAATGTTGCTCTGCAGCATCCTGCCTGCACGGGCAAAAGACGACTTTATTCAGCGTGTGTTTACTGCTCGTGAGGGGCTGGGCTCCTACAATATTGAGTGGATGACTCAAGATGCTGACGGTTTTGTGTGGTTGGCGACCCAAGATGGTTTGTACCGTGTCAGTAACAATGTTATTCGTCGTATCGACCGCCAAGATGGTCAATTGCTGCTCGATGATCAATTTTTCTTGTATATCAACGAAGTTGGCCGCCACAAGTTTTTAATTAGCGCCCAATATAGCGCCTATCTCTACGATGAGTTGCGTAATCAGTTTACGAAACTCGGTGCGCCGGGGTTGTTTCCACAGTTTACTGATGATTCCGTGTATTCCTCGGTGCAAGGGCCCAATGATACTTGGTTAGTGCTGTCGGATCGCGACAATGTTTGGCGCCTGAGCGATGATGCCAGCCAATTAACTCAGCTATTCAGCTTACCCACGGTAAACGATGTTCACTGGAACAAGCTGCTGCTGGTTGACGGCAAGCTATTAGCGAGCAATCGACAACAGATAAGCTTGTTTGATATGCAAGGGCAGCTGCTGCAAACCATTCCATTAGATATCGCTACGGGTGAGTCCTTTAAACTGTTTTTGGATAGCAAACAGCGGCTGTGGGCTGCTAATCGCAGTGGTTTCTATCAAGTCGATTTAGCACACGGTCAACTCAACAAAATTGAACAATTGCCCTATCACTGTCGCGATATGGTGGATGATGGTGATGGCAACTTGTGGATTGTTGCCAATTCTGGCTTAGTAAAATACTTCCCTGAAACGGGAGAGGTTCAAAACTATAAATCACAATTTAATCAAGCTACTGAGATTGAGTCAGTCGGTAAGCTGATGCTGGATAGCAATAAGCTATTGTGGATCACTGCTTCATCGCAGCCGTTGGCGATTGTCACCGATAGACCTGATTTTGTGTTAAACAAGATAGTGGTCAGAAATGACGACATCAATGCTGGATTGAGCGCGCCCTGGGCCTATCTGCATCAGCAAGATTACCTGTGGATTGGTAGCGATGGCGGATTAGTGCGCTACAACATGAAGACCGGCAATTCGGCCAAGGTCACTTTAACCTCGGTGTTGCCTAATGAGAGTGTCTACGTCATTCGTGAGTTTGATAGTCAACATCTACTGCTAGGAACCACCAATGGTTTGGTCATGGTGAATAGCAATACCTTGTCTGAAGTGTCTATGGATGAATGGCTTGCGCAGGATCAGCGTCTGCGTGGTCAATTAATTTTTGCTTTGAAGCAGCAAGATGATCGTTGGTTAACCGCATCATCCGCTGGATTTTACAGCTGGAAAGAAGGTGAGCATTCACTTACTCGTTACAATCCAGTTGCCGATGGTGGCAAGAGTATCGATACGCTTTATGGGTTTATGACGGACACTCACAATCGTTTGTGGGTGTTTGGTGAACACCATTTTGGCTACTTTGTCGGTAAGCAATATCAATCTCAGCGTGATCATTTGTCGCTGGCAGATAAATCGCCTGCCAAAGTCGGTTCGATGCTGCAACTTAGTGAGGATAAATACTGGCTAGGGTCGCGTGAAACTGGCTTACTCGAATACGATCTCAAGCAGCAGAAGAGCGTTAACCTGACCGATGTTTGGCAAGTTGATTGCCATGCCGTGTTTTTCCTCACCCAAAATGATGATTTTCGCCTTGTGGGCTGTGGCGATAAAATTATTCGCCAAAGCAAGCAAACGGGTGAGGTCATCGTGCTCGACAAAAGCGATGGTCTTATTGCCAAGGAGCTCAATGAAGGCGCGGCAATGTTAGCTCCTGAGCTTGGCCTGTTCGTAGGCACTCCCGAAGGCACGATGCTGCTGGATGTTGCCAAGATGCATAAGCGCGTACCCAAGCAAAGCACCATTCTTGAGTCCGTGGCGATTTATTATGATGATGCGGTACAGCGAGAGCTTTCACCCAAGGCTGAAATGGTGATTCGTCCTGGTGCCAAGCTGGTGAACTTCCAACTGACCAATTTTAACTATTTGCAGCAAGACAGTTTCAGTTTCAAGTACCGTCTGAATAAAGTTGGCAGTGTGGCTGAGAATAAGTACCTGCTGTTGGAAAACCAGACCCAAATTAACATTTCAGGTTTAGCCGCTGGTCATTACCAACTGGAAGTGTTGAGCAGAAATAATGGGCTGTGGGATACCCAACCCCTGCAGTTCCCATTTACCGTAAACCTCTACCTGTGGGAAACCACCTGGTTTAAGTTTGTGTTGTTGGCAGGATTACTACTGGGTTTAGTGTCCATCATTATTTACCGTAATAAGCAGATAAGCCGTTTCCAAGTAGTGAATTCGGCCCTGACTAATAGTGATGAACGCTTGCGCCAAGCATTGCGTGGCAGTGCTTCCGATTTATGGGAGTGGCATCGCGAAGACGATAGTCTCTATCTGCAAAACCATGGCAATGTGCTGTTAACGGAATTACCTGAGTTGGCCATGACTGTTGCTGAATTGCCATTGCATCCGGATGATAGGGAGCAAGTGCAAGAACAATGGTATCGCATGCTTAAGGGCGAATTACCACTATTTGATAGCGAATATCGCTATCGGACAGCATTGGGTGATTGGCGCTGGCTGAAAGTCCGTGGCCGTCCAGTGGCGTTTGATAAGGACTCCGGCGTCGTCACGAAGGTTGCGGGGATTTACAGCGATATTACCGAGACTCGTGTACTCGAAAACGAAGTCACCCTACTTGCTCGAGCCTTTGAAAATACCTCGGAAGGGGTGTTAATTCTCGATGCCAATGAATGCATTGAGGTGACCAATCAGGCCGCCGAGTCATTGCTGGAAATGAACAGTCAAGAGGTGATTGGCAGACCTATAAGCGATGTTATTAGCAGAGCAGACGGAACAAAAACCTGTTTGCTCGAACTATTGAACGGTGGCGATACATGGACCGGTGAGCGTGAAATTTATACTTATGCGCATCATTACCTACCGGTTTGGCTCAATGCCTCCACCATTCGCAACGATCGCCAACAGCTTCAATATATCGTGTTGGTATTTTCTGATATCAGTGAGCGCAAACAGTCGGAAGCGGAATTACGTCAGTTAGCCAATTTTGACGTACTGACCGGTTTGCCCAACCGCAGTTTGTTTAGTGATCGCCTTGAGCAAGCGATCATGCGTGCTGAAGATCAACAGCGTAAATTGGCGATCATGTTCCTCGATTTAGACCGCTTCAAGCAAGTGAACGACTACTACGGCCACAGCATGGGGGATGCCTTGCTGGTGGAAGCGTCCAACCGCTTGCAATCGGTACTCCACAAAGACGAAGTGTTATGCCGCTTTGGTGGCGATGAATTTGTGGTGTTGGTGCACACCGGTGATATCGACAAGATAAACCGTATTTGTGAAGCGATGCTGGAGAAAATCGCCAGTCCATTCAAGTTGTTTGGCCGCGAATTCTTTATCTCGACTAGTATCGGTATTAGCGTGTGGCCGGATGATACCCGTCAGCCAGAAATTTTGATTAAAAATGCTGACCAAGCCATGTACCACGCCAAAGATGAAGGCCGTGGTAACTTCCAATATTACTCGCGTGAGCGCAATGCTGAGGCGTTATACCATCTGCGTTTAGAAGGCGACCTGCGCAAAGCGATCGAGCAAAACGAGTTTGAGTTGCACTACCAAGGGCAGTTTGATCTGCTGCAAGACGATCGTATGACCGGTGTTGAAGCTCTGTTGCGTTGGCAACATCCGAAAGATGGCTTTGTCAGGCCGGATATTTTTATTAAGGTGGCAGAGAGTTGTGGTCTGATTATTGATATCGACCGTTGGGTATTGCGCCAAGCCTGTATCGATGGCGCGCAGTGGAGTGCTAAAGCGGAAGGTGACTTCCGCATGTCGGTGAACATCAGCGCAGTACATTTCCGTCAGCATGACTTTATCGAAACCGTGTCGCAGATTTTGCAAGAAACTGGCATGCCCGCCGATCATCTCACCTTAGAGATCACCGAAGGAGTATTGATGAAAGAGCTGCATGTGGCGCGCGAGCACCTGCAGCAATTGCGTGATATGGGTGTTGAAGTGGCGATTGATGACTTTGGTACTGGCTATTCGTCACTGGCTTATTTGCGCCATTTTGAGGTGAATACCTTGAAGATTGACCGCTCATTCCTGATCGATATTGCCATCAACAGCGCCGACCAAGCGATTGTGAGTTCGATCATTGAGATTGCGCGTAACTTGAAGCTGAAAGTGGTGGCCGAAGGCGTCGAAAGCCGCGAGCAATTAGAACAAGTGTTCAGCCGGGGTTGTTATGTGATTCAAGGCTACTACTTCTGTAAACCTATGCCGAAAGCGGTGTTAATTGACTGGTTGGCAAAACGCGCCCAATCCGTTAATTAACCGCGAGCGCGACTATGGACGGCCGCGTTTCGTTAACACTTTCACCGCACAATATCTTCGCCCTTGCTAACTGCATCGAATGTTTGCCGCAGACCAATTTGTTGAATTTTTATGGCGCGATTCTGCTACTATAGTCGCCATTCGTCCCCTGCTAACCACCCAGCATGTCTCGATTCTCTGCTGTTCTACTTAATACCTTTTTACTTTGTGCCTTGGGGCTGCTATGCCAGCCATTATTCGCTGCTGAACGGCCAAAAATCGGCTTAGTGTTAAGTGGCGGTGGTGCAAAAGGGGCGGCGCATGTTGGGGTGATTAAAGTACTCGAACAGCACCATATTCCGGTGGACTATGTCGCCGGTACCAGTATTGGCGCTTATGTTGGCGGGCTGTATGCGCTGGGCTATAGCGCTGCTGAAATCGAACAGTTGATGATGGGGCAGAATTGGGACAGTGGTTATTCCGACACCATCCCGCGTGAAGTATTAGCTTACCGCGAAAAACAACAACGCGACCGCTTTAACATCCCGATCAACATGGGCTTACGCGACGGCGAAGTGCAAACGCCACAAGGTATTCTGCTGGGGCAAACCATGTCGCGCTTATATCGCACCACCGCAGGGATGATCCCCACATTTGATAGTTTTAACCAGCTGTCAATTCCTTATCGAGCTGTGGCGACTGATCTTGAAACCAGCCGTGCGGTGGTGTTAGCCAAAGGCAGCTTGATTGAGGCGATGCAAGCCTCTGCAACAGTGCCTGGTGCGCTTCAACCGGCGCTGATTGACGGTAAGTTGCTGGTGGATGGTGGTATCGCCAACAACATGCCGGTGGATGTGGCTAAGGCGATGGGGGCAGATATCGTTATCGCCGTTGATATCGGCTCAAGTTTAGTCAACAAGCAGCAGCTCAATGGCGCGCTGGCGATCCTGAATCAGCTCTCGACTATGTTGACTAACGTCAGTACCGAGCGCCAAAAAGCCCTTCTCACAGAGGACGATATTCTGATCCGTCCGGCAGTGGATACTCTCAGCACCACAGATTTTTCGATCATGCCGATAGCGCTGAAAGCCGGGGAAGCTGCGGCTAATTTGCAATTGGCACAGTTAACCGCGTTGGCATTGCCTGAGGAACAATTTATAGCGTATCAACAGCATAAACGTCAGATCTCTATGGGCTGGCGCGATGCTTCCAAGCAGCCATTAATTGCGGTCAAATTTAGCAATGACTCCACCATCAATACCCGTTTGTTGACCAAAGTGTTGGATATCCATCCTGGCGATGTGGTGGACAAACAGCAATTGGATAACGCCATCGGCCGTCTGTATTCGCTCAACAAATTTGAACGAGTGACCGCCGAGTTTGAAGATACTGCCGACGGGCGAGTGCTGAACGTGGACGCCAAAGCCAAATCATGGGGGCCAAATTACCTGCAGTTTGGCTTTAACTGGGAAGACGATCTGTCTCTCGACTCCTCACTGACGATCGACTTCGCGCTCAATATGACCGACATCACAGCCAACGGTGGTGAATGGCGTAACGAAGTGCGGATGGGTTTTGAAAAGATGATCTCGAGTGAGTTTTATCAACCACTGGATGCCGATCAGCATATTTATAGCCGCGCTCAATACCGTTACCTCGTGAATAACTGGGAGTTTTTTGAAGGTAACTCGCTCTATTACCAACTTGAACGTGAAGCCCACGGCTTGGAGTTGGGGGTTGGTTTTAACTTCGCGTCGGTCGGCATAGTGGAGTTTGGAATTCACGGTGAAACGGGGCGGATCAGCAATCGAGCGCTGATCAATAATATTGATTTTACTAGCTATGGCAGCTACTTGCGCTTGGGCTATGACACCCTCAACAGCATCAGCTTTCCGACATCGGGTAATCGATTCCGAATCAATCTGTTCCTGCGCCATGAAGATTATTCCGGCATGCCAGATCCTGGGCAAACCTTTCAAATCGAAGCCGATTGGAAAGGGGTGGTCAGCGTCAATAGTCATTCCTTCGTGGGTAAAGCCGCTTACGCTTCGATCGATAATGACAGTGACTTCAGTGCCTACGTGACAGATCTGGGCGGCTTTTTGAATCTCTCGGGTTACCACAAAAACTCGTTGGCGGGGGCGAAAAAGGTCTTTGGTGCCTTTATTTATCAATATGATTTGGGACGCGATGTTCTGGGGATGCAAGATTATCCGCTCTACTTAGGCGCCAGTATTGAGGCCGGTAATGTGTGGAGCAATGCGGATAAAATCGAAATGAATGACCTGATCTATGGCGGCAGTATTTACCTCGGCACCAATACTGCATTTGGCCCCGCGGCCTTAGGCATCGGGCTTACCGATGATGGTGAACAAGCGATGTATTTGTTTATTGGCAAGAATTTTTAGTGGTAAACAATCTTACAAATATTGGCTTCAGGCGCGCTTGCGCTAGTGTTAAGGTGTGGCAGAAAACCGTGGTTACACCTTCAACATGAGATAATGGAACCAACATGAAAAAGCTTAGCACCCTCGCTGTCGGCATTGCCCTCAGCCTCGGACTGGTTGCTTGTAGCAGTCAGCAACAAGTGCCTCAAACTCAAGTCACCGTGAACAAAATTTCTGGCATCGAAACCGAAAACTTTGATCCAGCAGTACGCTTCCAAGATGATCTGTACTACAGCGTGAACGGTAAATGGTTGGCTAACACGCCTATTCCTGCTGATAAATCTAACTACGGTGCATTCTCTGTACTGTATGAAAAAAGCCAAGATTCTTTGAAAGAGATCATCGAAGCGGCTGCAGCCAAGCCGAACAAGGCGGTTGGTTCAACTGAGCAAAAAATCGGTGATTTTTATACCTCTTACATGGATACCGCCAAGGTCGAGCAACTGGGCGTTACCCCATTAAAAGCGCAGCTCGTGCAAATTGCCGCGCTGTCAAATCACAGCCAAGTGGCAGGTTTGATGGGGCAACTGCTGACCAGCGGTTCATCAATTCCAATGGGCTTTTACGTCAACAACGATGCCAAGAACTCATCGCAATACGGTGTGTATTTGTATCAAGCCGGTTTGACCCTGCCAGATCGTGATTACTATCTGAAAGACGACGAAAAGATGGCGGCCAATCGCTTAGCGATGCGCAAGTATGTACAGGCGTTGATGAAAGCTGCTGGCTATCCACATGCCGATGAAGCGGCAGCGAACGTGGCAAACATTGAACTGTTTATTGCGAACAGCCAATGGAGCCGCGTTGAATCCCGTGACGCTAACAAAGCCTACAACAAAATGACCATGGCTGAAGTGCAAAAGCTGTCAGGCGGTTTCGATTTTAACGCCTTTGCCGCAGGTGCTGGCTTAGCGGGCAAGACCAACGACATCATCGTACGTCAGCCATCTTACTTTGAAAAACTGGGCGCGCAGTTCAATCAATTCTCTGTATCTGCTTGGAAAGACTATCTGGCATTCCATTTGATGGATAGCTATGCCGAGTTGCTCAGCGAAAAATTCGCTAATCTGCATTTTGATTTCCACAGCAAAACCCTGATGGGCATTCAAGAGCAAAAACCACGCTGGAAGCAAGCCGTTGATGGCGCTGATGCGGTAATTGGTGAGCTGGTGGGTAAAGAGTACGTGGCACGTAACTTTAAGCCTGAAGCGAAGCAACGCATGGAGCAGATGATCAAAAACCTGATTAAAGGGTTTGAAGTCAGCATCAATGAGTTGGAGTGGATGACCCCTGACACCAAAAAAGCGGCGCAGGAAAAACTGTCTAAGTTCACTTACAAAATTGGTTATCCAGACAAGTGGAAAGACTACAGCAAACTGAGCATTAAAGCTGACGATTTGGTGGGTAACTACCAACGTTACGCGGCGTTTGAATATGACGATATGCTGGGCAAGATTGGCCAACCGGTTGATCGCACTGAGTGGCATATGACCCCACAAACAGTGAATGCTTACTACAGCCCTGTGGGTAATGAAATCGTATTCCCAGCGGCAATCCTACAACCGCCATTCTTTAATATGGATGCGGATGATGCCGTGAACTACGGTGGTATCGGCGCGGTGATCGGCCATGAAATCAGCCACGGTTTTGATGACCAAGGCGCGAAGTATGACGGTGACGGTAACCTGCGTAACTGGTGGACTGACAAAGACCGCGAAGAGTTTGAAAAACGTGGTAAAGCCTTGTCGGCACAATACAGCGCGTTTGAGCCATTGGAAGGCAAACACGTGAATGGCGACCTGACCTTAGGAGAAAACATCGGTGACTTGGGTGGTTTGACTGTGGCACTGCGCTCATATCATCTGAGCCTCAACGGTCTACCATCACCTGTGTTGGATGGTTTGACTGGCGACCAACGCTTCTTCGTCGGTTGGTCACAAGTGTGGCGTCGTAACTATCGGGATGAAGAGCTGGTGCGTCGTCTGCTGACCGATCCGCACTCACCAAGCCATTATCGTGCGATGGGTACCCCTCGTAACATCGAAGGCTTCTATAAAGCCTTTGATCTCAAGCCGACTGATAAGCAGTACTTGCCAGAAGATCAACGGGTGAAGATTTGGTAATCGCTGTGTAAGCAGGCGTTATCAAACTCAAGGCCACCGATTGCGGTGGCCTTGTTATTTTTGCGGGATTGACTTTGAGGTCAGCCGTTATTGTTTAGCTGATAGTTGGTAGTGCGCCAACACTTGCGCCATTGCGGTTAACGATTGCGCTTGATGGTGCGCAGCAGCCCAACGTGCTTCGGCTTGATGTTCAGGGGCCGGGATCACCAAAGTTTGCATACTGGCGGCGCGCGCGGCAATCAAGCCATTAAAAGAATCTTCTACCGCCAGACATTGGTTGGGATGAATGCCTAATTGTTTGGCGCATTGCAGGTAAACCTCAGGATGCGGTTTGCCAAAGGGGAGTTTCTCCGCCGATTGAGTAACATCAAACAGTGGCCGAATCGCGAGTTTGTTCAGCACTGCATCCATAATGAGTTGCGAAGATGAGGTCGCTAACCCCACAGCAAGCCCAGCAGCGCGGCACGCCGTTAACGCTGTGACCACCCCCGCCATTGCTACGCCATCTTGTTCGATGTAATCCACCACGCGTTGCACAATAAATTGCGCCATCGCTTGGCGGTCAAAATTCAAATCTGGAAAGCGCTGATACCAAAAATTGACTAATTCATCGATACGCAGGCCGGTGGTTTGGTTCATATCGGCGAAGGTGACGGGCAAACCAAAGCGAGTAAGGACTTCAAATTCGGCCTGTTGCCAGACAGGTTCTGAGTCGATTAACACACCGTCCATGTCAAAAATAACGGCGCGAATTAAAGGTGACTGCATGTGGCGAGATCCTGATGCTACTAACGTCTAAATAGTGGCTGATTATTTCATCTCCCTAAAGCAAAGCCAAACAAAATTCAAGGCTATACATCACGCTAATTATCTGTAATGTAAGAAGATGTATAATTTTCCAACTATCGTCTAATATCTTTAACGAGTTGAAGTACTTAGTGTAATCGCGTCTGAAGATCCACCGCCGGACACCCTTCATCCATGTGTGATCTGATTCATACTTTTACAAAGTTGTTGTATAATTCAGCCCGGAAAATACGGGTCTCCCCCGTAAGGGCTGCCCCAGGAACGACAGAAGGGTGGTCGTCAGAGCGCTAAGCGCCAAACAAAGAGGAATGTTGCCGTGCTAGAAGCATATCGTAAACACGTCGAGGAGCGTGCTGCAGAGGGCGTCGTCCCTAAGCCGCTAGATGCCCAACAAGTCGCCGCACTGGTCGAGTTAGTTAAAAACCCGCCAGCTGGTGAAGAACAATTCATTCTGGATCTGCTAGAAAACCGCATTCCACCAGGCGTGGATGAAGCCGCATACGTTAAGGCGGGTTTTTTGGATGCGATTGCTACTGGCACTGTAAGTTCGCCAATCTTATCTGCTGAACACGCCATTGAGCTGCTTGGCACCATGCAAGGTGGCTACAACATTGAGCCGCTGGTCAAAGCGTTGGACAACGATGCACTGGCTCCGCTGGCTGTTAAAGCACTGTCGCACACTCTGCTGATGTTTGACGCATTCCACGACGTGGTGGAAAAGATGGAAGCGGGTAACCCATTCGCGAAAACCATCGTTGAATCTTGGGCGAACGCCGAGTGGTTCCTGAGCCGTCCAAAACTGGCCGATAAGGTTTCTCTGACCGTATTTAAAGTCACCGGTGAAACCAACACCGATGACTTGTCTCCAGCACCAGATGCATGGTCTCGTCCTGACATTCCATTGCACGCGCTGGCGATGTTGAAAAACGCCCGTGATGGTATTGAACCTGATCAGCCAGGCGTTGTTGGCCCAATCAAAACCATCGATAGCCTGAAAGAAAAAGGCTTCCCACTGGTTTACGTGGGTGACGTTGTCGGTACGGGTTCTTCACGTAAATCAGCGACTAACTCAGTATTGTGGTTCATGGGTGATGATATCCCATTCGTACCAAACAAACGTGCTGGTGGATTCTGTCTCGGCGGCAAAATTGCGCCAATCTTCTTCAACACCATGGAAGACGCGGGTGCTTTGCCAATCGAATTGGATGTCAGCCAAATGGAGATGGGCGATGTTATCGACGTTTACCCATACCAAGGCAAAGTGACGCGCCACGACAGCGATGAAGTGGTGTCTGAGTTTGAGCTGAAAACCAAAGTGCTGCTTGATGAAGTGCGCGCAGGTGGTCGTATTCCATTGATCATCGGTCGCGGCCTCACTGATAAAGCGCGTGAAGTGTTGGGCTTGCCAGCATCTGACGTGTTCGTCCGTCCAGGTGCGGTTGCAGAGTCAGACAAAGGTTACACTCTGGCGCAGAAAATGGTGGGTAAGGCCTGTGGCGTTAAAGGCGTTCGTCCAAACCAATACTGCGAACCTAAAATGACCTCAGTTGGTTCACAAGATACCACCGGCCCTATGACCCGTGATGAGCTAAAAGACTTGGCTTGTTTGGGCTTCAGCGCTGACTTGGTGATGCAGTCATTCTGTCACACTGCCGCCTATCCAAAACCAGTAGACGTGAACACTCACCACACCCTGCCTGATTTCATCATGAACCGTGGTGGTGTATCACTGCGTCCAGGCGATGGTGTTATCCACTCATGGCTGAACCGTATGCTGCTGCCAGATACCGTAGGTACTGGTGGTGACTCACATACCCGTTTCCCAATCGGTATTTCATTCCCAGCTGGTTCTGGTCTGGTGGCATTTGCGGCTGCGACCGGTGTGATGCCACTGGATATGCCTGAATCTGTTTTGGTGCGTTTTAGCGGCAAGATGCAACCTGGGATCACCCTGCGTGACTTGGTTCATGCGATTCCGCATAAAGCGATTGAAATGGGTCTGCTGACCGTTGAGAAGAAAGGTAAGAAAAACATCTTCTCAGGCCGCATCCTTGAAATCGAAGGTCTGCAACACCTGAAAGTTGAGCAAGCGTTTGAATTGTCAGATGCATCTGCTGAACGTAGTGCTGCCGGCTGTACCATCAAGTTGGATAAAGAGCCAATCATCGAATACTTGAACTCCAACATCGTTATGTTGAAGTGGATGATCGCTGAAGGTTACGGTGACCGTCGTACATTGGAACGTCGTATCAAGGGCATGGAAGACTGGTTGGCGAACCCAGAGTTGATGGAAGCGGATGCTGATGCGGAATACGCAGCGGTTATCGAGATCAATCTGGATGAGATCAAAGAGCCAATCCTGTGTGCGCCAAACGACCCTGATGACGCGGTACTGTTGTCAGCCGTGGCTAACACCAAGATTGATGAAGTGTTCGTCGGTTCTTGTATGACCAACATCGGTCACTTCCGTGCTACCGGTAAAGTGTTGGATAAGTTTGCGACGACGTTGCCAACGCGTTTGTGGATTGCGCCACCAACCAAGATGGACCGCGATCAGCTGACCGAAGAAGGCTACTACAGCATTTTTGGTAAAGCAGGTGCACGTATCGAAATCCCAGGTTGTTCTCTGTGTATGGGTAACCAAGCCCGTGTGGCAGAAGGCGCAACTGTGGTATCGACCTCTACTCGTAACTTCCCGAACCGTTTAGGTACAGGTGCCAATGTTTACTTGGCTTCTGCTGAACTCGCTGCCGTTGCGGCGTTGTTGGGACGTCTACCGAGCGTAGAAGAGTATCAAGAGTATGCGAAAGAGATTGATGCGACTGCCGCTGATACCTATCGCTACCTGAACTTTGACCAGTTGCCAGCTTACACTGACAAAGCAGAGAAAGTGATCTTTCAAACTGCGGTGTAATTGAGGTAACCATTGAAAAGGCCAGCATTTTTGCTGGCCTTTTAGTTTGTCGTCGCGGCGTCTTTTAGTTTGTTATCGCTAGCGCTAATCAATCGTTAGCAACTGCTTGTTGTGGTTCGTTGCGTTGAATGCGGAAGGTATACAGCACTTGCAGTAAACGGTCTTCTAACCCTAAACGGGTTTCGAGCACGTCGACCAGCTCAGCCAAATCTTGATCGAGCGAGAGCAACATATCGTCATTGTCAGCAACGGAATATTTATCGATAAAGTCGAGCAGTTTATCGGTGGTCTCAATCACTTCAGGTAGCAAGCGGTCGGTGACTTGTTCACCTTCAGGAAAGGAGTGCATGATCTGGTTAATCACTCGAAAATGCCCTTCAGACACATAATCCACCAAGTGATCACAGAACTGATGCACCTGTTGTAGTCCCGGCAGGCTATTTTCAGGGCTGTCACTACGGGATAGCCCCGCCAGCTTAAAGTATTGCACCAACAGTTCGCGCCGCGCTTGCAGCCAGCGATCGATTAAACGACTGGTGCCACCCCATTTTTCTTCGGCTTGAGCGAGTTTTTTCAGCATGATGAGACTCCTTACCGCCATTGTTAATTAAATTTAGGCGACTTCAGCTTAGCTTGGCAACTTTATTCGCTCATTCGAGCGACTAAAGTCTATGAGAGATAGGTGATGAAGCCGGACGTTGAGTGGTCAGCGATTACTGAAAATCAGCCAATAAAAAGCCCAGCGGCAGAGTCTACAGCTGGGCGAGGAAAATTTTAACGGGCTCGATGTGACGAGCTTCTTGATTGTTCTTGCTAGCGCAGAATTTTTATACCAAAGGGAGGGAACTGGTGCAACTGTTTTTGGTCATATAACGGTTAGGCTTTAGCGACAAATCCCGCTTTTATCTCAGTCCGTGATCCGTGGCTGATAATCTAAAATTTGTCTGAAATTTCACCAGTTGCGAATATTCACTGTTGATGGTCACAGAAATACGCGATCACAGGTTACATTATCGAAGCAAATGCTAAACTAGCGCCCCAGAAAACAGCACAAACAACCTTTAGGGACAGCCAAATGGCAGAATTGAAGAATGATCGTTATTTACGTGCACTGTTGAAACAGCCAGTGGACGTAACGCCTGTGTGGATGATGCGCCAAGCTGGCCGTTATCTGCCTGAATACAAAGCAACTCGTGCGCAAGCGGGTGATTTTATGTCACTGTGCCGCAACGCTGATCTGGCTTGCGAAGTGACTTTACAACCTCTGCGTCGTTACGAGCTAGATGCTGCGATTTTGTTCTCTGACATTTTGACTGTGCCAGATGCAATGGGCTTAGGTTTGTTCTTTGAAGCTGGCGAAGGCCCACGCTTTGAACGTAAAGCGAATACCATCGACACTATCAAAGCGCTGCCAATTCCTGATCCAGAAGATGAGCTGGGTTACGTGATGAAAGCCGTGAGCACTATCCGTCGTGAACTGAAAGGTGAAGTACCGTTGATTGGCTTCTCTGGTTCACCTTGGACCTTGGCGACCTACATGGTGGAAGGCGGTTCAAGCAAAGCGTTTGAACAGATCAAACGTATGATGTACTCCGAGCCTGCTGCACTGCATATGCTGCTGGATAAACTGGCTGACTCAGTGACCCTGTACCTGAACGCGCAGATTGCCAACGGTGCACAAGCGGTCATGATTTTCGACTCATGGGGCGGTGCGCTGTCGCACGCGGCTTACCGTGAATTCTCTCTGCGTTACATGCAGAAAATCATCAGTGGTTTGACCCGCGAAAACGAAGGTCGCCGTGTACCTGTCACTCTGTTCACCAAAGGTGGTGGTTTGTGGCTGGAAGCAATGGCAGAAACTGGTGCTGATGCACTGGGACTGGACTGGACAATTGATATCGCCGATGCCCGTCGTCGCGTGGGTGATAAGGTTGCCCTGCAAGGCAACATGGATCCATCAGCCCTATATGCTCCGATTCCGCGCATTGAAGAAGAAGTGGCGAACATTCTTGCTGGTTATGGTGAAGGTTCTGGCCATGTATTCAACTTGGGCCACGGTATTCACCAACACGTTGATCCTGAACATGCGGGCGCATTCGTTAAAGCGGTGCATGAACAGTCTCGCAAGTATCACAAGTAACCGTTACGGTTGCTGATGTTGAAAAGCCTCCGCTCGGGGGCTTTTTTGATCCCATTTTTGACGTGTCGAGGACGTCAAAAGACAAACTGATGCGGTAAATCAAAGTTCGCCTAATAGATTTTGGCATGCTGCGTCACAAGCAGATTCAAATAGGGTTGTAGGGAAGAATCCTAGGGCAAGTGTCGCCCGTCTTATCAGTGAAGACCTCAGGTAACCGTGTACTGATGAAGTTGGTGGGCAGAACCGTATGTTGTTAAGCGATAAAATCCGCACCTTTATTTTGGCCTTTTGTGTGCCAGCGTTATTTGTGGTGATTTACTGCGTTCACCAATGGTTTGAATACCATATCAGTGAGCATATGCAGCATATGCGACAGCAAGAAAATCAGCGCATTCTCAAGCATTTTGACGATGATGCGCATCAGCTGTTTATGCTGGCACAACTCTATTCAGCAGAACTCAATAACCCCGTCTCACAACAGCAGTGGCAAAGCTTGTTATCTGAGCGAGATGTCGCTGTTTATCGTCTGCACGCCGAGCAACTGCAAGCGCTCGGCCAACAGGATACCGACCCGCAAATAGCGAAGGCGTTAGCCGCACTACATTCACTGGGCAAATTTGGTTGGGGCGCCATGCTTGCCACCGATCAGCCGTTAGCGGTGGGTTATCTGCGCCTTGCTGAAGATGATTTTTTGATTGCCATACGACGGCTTACCAGCAGCTACTTTACCGCGCTTGGACAGGGTGAGCTGAAGCAGCAGTTGCGCTTGGTAACGTCTGCCGATATTGCTGTGCCCGAGTTTGATTATGTGGCAGTGCGGACTGTGGCTGAGTTGCCGTTGTTGCTGCAAATCGCCCATCAGCCTGACCTATTTATGTTGCTGTCTTGGCATACCACGGTGATATTGCTGCTGATGCTCGTGGGTGGGCTATTTATTGTCTATCTGGGGTATGTGTGGTTAAAGCGGTCACTGCTTGCACCTTTTGCAAAGTTGACTGAGCAGATTGAGGCTTTAGACCCCAGTCAGTCGCAGTTAGCGACCATCGATACTCAAGGCAATCGCAAATTTAGTGCGTTAACTGACAGTATCAATAATCTGGTCAATGGTCTCGCGCGCGACCGTGCTCGTGCCAAAATCACCTTAGAAGCCATTGCCGAGGCGGTGATTGTGATGGATCGTGATGCCTTAGTGACTTATATGAATCCACAAGCTGAACAGCTGTTGCAGGTGCGTTCAGCGTCATTGTCTAGCCGTTCCATCGGCGCCTTGCTGGAGATGGACAACAGTCTCGATGCAGAGTTACAGCAGTTTATGGCATCAGGCTCGGCGCAAATTGAACATCGAAAAATCCGCTTTAACT
Organism: Shewanella avicenniae; assembly: GCF_017354945.1. NCBI lineage: Bacteria > Pseudomonadati > Pseudomonadota > Gammaproteobacteria > Alteromonadales > Shewanellaceae > Shewanella > Shewanella avicenniae. The sequence goes on from NZ_CP071503.1 coordinate 430,291, forward strand.
TACCTAAACCTTTGCTGTTGGACCGCGCGCTCACCAACTTGCGTTGTGAGGTTGGCAATGTGATTGGCGCGGTGATGGTGCTGCGCGATGTGACCGCCGAGGAGCAACTGAAACAGGTGTTGCATCGTCGAGCAAATATCGATGCGTGTACCGGGTTGCTGAACCGCCACGCCTTTGAGCGTAAGTTGGCAGGGCACATTGCACATGCTCAGACCGTGGCCTTGTGTTATCTCGACCTTGAGCAATTTAAGCTGATTAATGACAACTGTGGCCATCTGACCGGCGACCATATGCTGACGCTGGTGGCGAAAGTGCTACTGCAATTTGCTGGACGCGAAGCGCTGCTCGGGCGGTTAGGAGGCGATGAATTTGGCTTAGTGATCCGCGACCAAGCAGCTGTCGAGGTCGCACGAACGCTGAAGGCGCTGACCGAACAGGTGCATCTGCAAGTGGTGCAATATGAAGGGGTTAACTATCGCGTCGGTGTCAGTATCGGCGTCGCCTTTTGTCATGGCACTAGACCCAACCCACTCGAACTACTAAAAGATGCCGATATCGCCTGTATTGCCGCTAAGCGTAAAGGTAGTAGCCAAATTCACTTCTATGATAGCCGCGACCAACAGCTGAATTATGAGCGCAACGCGCCTAAGTGGGCGCACCGCATTACTCGTGCGATTGAGTCGCAGGGATTGCTGCTATATTTCCAACCGATTCGCTCGTTGAGCGGCAAAGCAAAGCGGCAGCGGCTGGAAATTCTGCTTAGGCTTCAAGGCGAAGCGTCGCGAATTTTACCGCCCGCACAATTTATTGCAGCGGCGGAGCGATTCAAGTTGATGCCGGATGTCGACAAAGAAGTGATTCGGCAAGCCTTTGCGTGGTTGTCGCAGCAGCGCGCTATCCTCGACACAATTTGTGTTTCCATCAACCTCTCAGCCAACAGCTTGGGGGCTGAGGGGATGTTGGATTACATCGCTGAGCAATTGCAGTCTTTTGACCTGCCCAGCAGTTGCATCTGTTTTGAAATCACCGAAACCAGTGCCATGCAAAACCGCACTCGCGCGTTGCAGATGTTACAGCAGCTGCGCAAGCTAGGTTTTACTTTAGCATTGGATGATTTTGGGAGTGGCTTTGCGTCCTATGGCTATTTACGTGAAATGCCAATCGACTATGTGAAAATTGACGGTTGTTTTGTACGGCAGATTGCCACAAATGCGCGAGATTTTGCGATTGTTAAATCGATCCACGATGTCTGCCAAACCATGGGGATTGAAACGGTTGCTGAGTTTGTTGAAAGCCGTGAAATTATCGATAAGCTCAACGACATTGGCGTTAATTACGCACAAGGTTATGTGATCGGGCGGCCAAAACCATTAGCGGATTATCAACACAGTATGCGTTTAGTCGGACAGCGCAATTTGGCCGAGCACAGCAATGTGCGGCCATTGCATGTTGAGCAGGCTGTTAGTGCTTAGTACGTAGTGATCAGTGATTAATCATTAGCAAACTGTGCCTAGCCGTTATGGTTTTGAACCGAGCTTAACACCGGAAATCCGTTACAAAAAAATCGGCGCCTACTGGCGCCGATTCAATGTCGATAGCACAAATAACACCATGGCTATTTCGCTTGTTGCTCGCGGGCAATGGCACGGTAGCCGATATCGGTACGGAAGTAGACATCGTCCCAATGGATTTCATCCACCAGTGCATAAGCGGTTTTTTGTGCTTCGGTCACTGTGTTACCCAGTGCCGTGGCACACAGTACGCGGCCGCCTGCAGTCACTACGTGTTCGCCGTCAAGTTTAGTGCCGGCGTGGAACACTTTAGCGTTGTTATCACCGAGTGACAGGCCTTCAATCACATCGCCTTGGCGATATTCATCAGGATAACCACCCGCAGCCAATACCACACCAACAGCAGCGCGGTCATCGTATTCCGCGGTTACTTGATCCAACTCGCCTTTGCAGCCCGCCAAACACAGTGCCACCAAGTCAGATTTCAAACGCATCATGATAGGTTGGGTTTCTGGGTCGCCAAAGCGGCAGTTGTATTCCAGTACTTTTGCAGTGCCATCTGGTGCAATCATCAAGCCGGCATAGAGAAAACCAGTATACACGTTGCCTTCAGCAGCCATACCATCCACGGTTGGACGGATCACGTTAGCCACCACCCAATCGTGGATCTCTTGGGTGACCACTGGTGCAGGTGAGTAAGCACCCATACCGCCAGTGTTAGGGCCATTGTCAGCGTTATCGCGTGCTTTATGGTCTTGGCTGGTGGCCATTGGCAGAATGTTTTTGCCATCGACCATCACGATGAAGCTAGCTTCTTCGCCTTTAAGGAACTCTTCGATAACGACACGCGAACCGGCTTCGCCAAACTTGTTACCCGCCAGCATGTCGTCGATTGCGGCATCTGCTTCGGCTTGGTTTTGCGCGATGATCACGCCCTTACCGGCTGCTAAGCCGTCAGCTTTGATCACTACCGGAAAACCTGTTTCTGCCGCCAACTCTGCCGCGTAGGCCTTGGCTGGGGCGATTTCAGTCAGGTTTTTATAAGCAGCGGTTGGAATATTGTGACGTGCTAAAAAGTCTTTGGTAAAGGCTTTAGAGCCTTCTAATTGCGCAGCTGCTTGGGTTGGGCCAAAGATGTTCATATTGGCCGCGCGGAACGCATCGACTACGCCGATCACCAGTGGCGCTTCTGGGCCAACAATGGTCAGTTCCACTTGTTTTTCTTGGGCAAACGCTAACAGTGCCGCGACGTCAGTTGCGCTAATGTCGATGTTTTGCAATTTAGGCTCGTGGGCGGTACCCGCATTACCTGGAGCAACAAATACCACTTCCACATCGTTGTTTTGCGCCGCTTTCCACGACAATGCGTGTTCACGACCACCACCACCAATAACGAGAACTTTCATAATTTATTTCCCTTTCGAAATACGTAAGGCGCTGCCGCAGCAACGCCTTAGTCGCACTGACTGTTAGTGACGGAAATGACGCATGCCAGTGAACACCATTGCCATGCCTGCTTCGTCAGCAGCGGCAATCACTTCGTCGTCGCGGATTGAACCACCTGGTTGAATGATACAGCTGATACCAGCGGCAGCAGCAGCGTCGATACCATCGCGGAATGGGAAGAAGGCATCGGATGCCATCACTGAGCCCTCAACCACTAAACCTTCGTCAGCAGCTTTGATACCGGCGATTTTGGCGCTGTAAACGCGGCTCATTTGGCCAGCGCCGACGCCGATGGTCATGCCGTCTTTGGCATAAACAATCGCGTTAGACTTAACAAATTTAGCCACTTTCCAGCAGAACAGCAGATCTTTCAGCTCTGCAGCAGTCGGTTGACGCTTGGTGACCACTTTCAGGTCAGCTTCGGTGATCACCGCTTGGTCGCGGTCTTGTACCAACATGCCGCCGTTCACGCGTTTGTAATCAAAGCTGGTAGTTTTCGCAGCCCATTGGCCACATTCCAGCAAACGTACGTTGGCTTTCTTGGCGACTACTTCGCGTGCTTCAGCGCTGACCACTGGCGCGATAATCACTTCAACGAATTGGCGCTCAACGATAGCTGCGGCAGTTTTGCCGTCCAGCTCGCGGTTGAAGGCGATGATGCCGCCAAAGGCTGAGGTTGGGTCAGTTTTAAAGGCGCGTTCGTACGCGGCGAAGATGTCGCTATCAACGGCTACACCACATGGGTTAGCGTGTTTCACGATAACGCAGGCCGGTTCAGCAAATTCTTTCACGCATTCCAGCGCCGCATCTGTATCAGCAATGTTGTTGTAAGACAGCGCTTTACCTTGCAGTTGGATGGCAGTTGCGACTGAGGCTTCATCAGCGTTCAGGTCAACATAGAAAGCCGCGTCTTGGTGGCTGTTTTCGCCATAACGCAGGTCTTGTTTTTTCACCAACTGGGTGTTGTAAGTGCGTGGGAATTTAGAATCTTTGTTGCACTCAGCATCGCTGTGCGCTGGCACCATAGTGCCGAAGTAATTCGCGATCATGCCATCGTACGCGGCAGTGTGCTCGTATGCGGCAATCGCTAAATCAAAACGGGTGTTGTAGGTGGTTGAACCTTGGTTGGCCGCCATTTCTGCCAACACTTTATCGTAGTCAGCTGCGTTAACCACAATGGTCACGTCTTTATGGTTTTTCGCTGCCGCGCGCACCATGGTAGGGCCGCCGATATCGATGTTCTCGATAGCGTCTTCCAGGGTGCAATCAGGGTTAGCGACAGTCGCCGCAAAAGGGTACAAGTTCACTGCAACGAGGTCGATCGGGCCGATGTTGTTATCTGCCATGACCTGCTCATCAATACCACGGCGAGCCAAGATGCCGCCATGTACTTTTGGGTGCAGTGTTTTTACACGGCCGTCCATGATTTCTGGGTGACCGGTGTAGTCAGATACTTCGATAACCGGGATGCCGTTGTCTGCCAACAGGCGTGCAGTACCACCGGTAGAGAGCAATTCAACGCCTTGCGCATGCAGGGCTTGGGCAAATTCCACGATTCCGGTTTTATCAGATACGCTCAGCAGGGCGCGACGAATAGGTCTGGCAGTAGTCATTTTGGGTACAGTTTTCCAGTTTTGAGTTCAAGGATCTTTCGGAAAGCATATTTTAATCATGTGGTTATGATTATTTTATCAGTCTGCTTTACGAAAATCCCTCGAAAGATGGTAATCCCGATGCCAATATCGGGGGCGTATTCTACCGCAAAAGCGTGACGCTCAGTGTTTTTTATACGCGATTACACAATATCAAATCGTGAACAAAGCCATTTATTGAGCCGTGCTAGTGATGTTCAAAAGTTGCTTGTTTAGCTGTCGCTGGACTTGACCTTGGAGTAGACTCTAAGCTTTATACTCGCCTAACAAATCGGAGACTCAGCATGTATCGCATCGGTGAATTGGCACAGCGCCATGGCGTGAACAACGATACGCTGCGTTTCTACGAAAAGCACGGGTTGTTGCAGCCATCAGCGCGGCAAGAAAATGGTTATCGTGCTTACAGTGACGCTGATGATCGACGCTTAGCCTTCATCTTACGTGCCAAGTCAGTGGGCTTTTCATTGAGTGAAATTGCTGAGTTGTTGTCGATTGAAGTGGATAAAGCCAATCGCGTTTGCAGCGATGTTAAAGAGTTGGTCGATGACAAATTGGTCAAAGTCAGTCAAAAGATTATTGAGTTAGAGCGATTTAGACAATCGCTGCAGATATTGTCTGACGGATGTTGTGGTGGGCCGCATAGCGCTGAGCATTGCACCATTTTACAGGCGTTGGAGTCCTTTGAGGAAAATGACCCGCGCTAGTTTTACGGGACAACCGCAGTTTACAAGGTAGGACGGTTATCATGGTGATGAATCATTTTTTAGCATTGTTTATGGAGTCAGCGCCGTGGCTGTTGCTAGGGCTCATTCTGGCTGGCTTACTCAAGGTGTTCGTTCCCATGAGTTGGATGCAAAAGCATCTGGGTGGGCATGGCTTTAAAGCGACGTTCAAGGCGGCACTTTTTGGTGCGCCACTGCCACTGTGCTCTTGTGGGGTGATTCCCGCCGCAGTCGGCCTGCGTCGCAGCGGTGCATCGAAAGCATCGACCACCTCTTTTTTAGTCTCTACTCCAGAAACTGGGGTGGATTCCGTCACTGTATCTTACGTATTGCTAGGGCCGTTTATGGCGATAGTTCGCCCCATTGCTGCAGTGACCAGTGCTATTGTCGCCGGGTTATTGGTGGGGCGCGATGACAAAGCGGATGATGCGCTGAGCGCTTCGGATAGTACGGTATCGCCTAGTAACGATAGCCAAGCAAGCAGCTGTTGCAGCAGCAAAGAGAGCCGCCCGCACGTTGTATCGTCTTGTTGTAGTCAGGACAGCGAACAGGGGACGTCTGCGGCAATGAGTTATAAGCCGATGAAGGCCGCGTCGTTGATTCAGCCTGCAGCAGGCCAAATGGCGCCGTTGTTACAAGCCTCTTCAGCAACTGCCACTGCAACCCCAAAAACCAGCGAAAGCTGCTGCGGTGAAACCACAAAATCGGCAAAGAGCAATTGCTGTGAGAGTAAAGCGACAACCAGCAGTTGCTGCAGTTCAGCTGTCACTGAAGTGAAGAGTTGCTGCAGTACCGAGTCGAGTTCTGCAAGCAGTTGCTGCGGCGATACGCCGACGGCCAAGGATGCGTCAGTGGCGCAAAAATTACTGCAAGGATTCAAGTTTGCCGCAACGGATCTGATTGCCGACACCACCATTTGGTTGTTGGTCGGTTTGTTCTTTGCGGCGTTGGTGCAGACCTATGTGCCAGCGGACTTTTTAGCTAAGTGGGGCGATGGTGTTCTGGCGATGCTAGTGATGGTGTTGGTGTCGATCCCCATGTATATCTGTGCCACGGCATCTACGCCGATTGCTGCGGGTTTGCTGTTGGCGGGAGTCTCCCCAGGTGCTGTGTTGGTGTTTATGCTGGCGGGGCCTGCGACCAATATCGCGACGCTTGGCGTTGTGGCAAAAGAGATGGGCCGCCGCGCGCTTTTTGGTTATCTTGGCGGGGTGCTCAGCGTTGCGTTAGTGTTTGGTGTTGTGGTGAATTATCTGGTGGCTAATTTTGGTTTTGAAGTAACACCGCAATTAGGTGCTGAACATCGTGTCTTGCCGGATGCCGTGGTGAACTACTCAGCAATTGTTTTAGCGATCTTGATGGCTAAGGTGTTGTATGACAAGTTACCCCGCAAATCAGTAAGACGTGATTGCTGCTCATAATTCCCTGTAACTGTCATAATAAAAGGCGCTCATTGAGCGCCTTTCGTATGAAACAGACTTGAGAAACCGATAATTTTCAATTTATTTGCCTGCTTTAAGATTCTCCACCGGTGCGGTTTTCGCTTGTTTTTTGGCAGCCTTCAGCGCGCGTTTTTCTTTGGCTGAGTGTTGTGGCTGTTTTTTGGCTTCTTTGCTGTTCTTGTGCTCTTTACTCATGATGTGATTCCATCTTCATTTAGTGAGATCGGAGGACAGATTTGGCTGAACTGAATGCTGTCCGGCGATATCAAGTTCACTCACAGCTGGTGGTGGGATGTCGCCATCAAACCAGTTGTATCAGGCACCTTGCCCGATGAATTTATTTTACGCTTAGCGCAGTCATTCGGCGCGTGCGCTACATATAATAATTTACCATAAGCTGCCGTTTTTGATGCAAATTAGCGCTAACAACTGAAACTTGGTTATTGTTACGTCAGCGGGACAATTTGTTAGTTTCTGAATGGCTAATAAAGCTGGTGCAACAGTTGTATAATCTGCATCACTTTCGAATGCATTGCGTTGTGGTATCGGCCTTTCCCATCTAAGTATCGATGACCGCATCGCTGTTTTACATCTCAAGCACTTAATAACCTGTTCCGGTGGTGGCAAATTGATTGTCACGTTATTGCCGATGCGAGACGTCTGGCTGTGCTTCCCGGCGCTTTAACCCTTGCCATTAGCTCGCATCGGCGCCGGAAACTTATTCCGTTAGTGGTTGTAGTAGTGTTTTAGCGGATTTGTTACCCTTTCAGTTATTCAACATATCAATTCAGAAGAGACATTATGCAGTGGCAAAGTCTGCGTTTTGAAGAGTTGTCGACTCAGACCCTTTATGAGTTGTTACGCTTGCGGGTGGATATTTTTGTAGTTGAGCAACAATGTCCTTACCCTGAGTTAGATGGCAAGGATTACCACCCTGAAGTACGGCACCTGTTGGGCTACGATGATGCTGGCGCGTTGGTGGCTTATGCGCGGCAACTGCCACCGGGGCTTTCTTATCCCGATGCCAGTATTGGACGCGTGTTGGTTAATCCTGAGTTTCGCAAACAGCGTGCAGGTAAAGCGTTGATGCTGGAAGCAATTGCACGTTGCCAGCAATATTGGCCGCAACAGAATATTCAAATTGGTGCGCAGCTTTACTTAGCAGATTTCTATCAATCGCTAGGCTTTACGCCCGTATCAAACAGCTATCTTGAAGATGGCATTCCACATATTGATATGCTTCGTTTGCATGACTAAGTCAACAAAGCACGCTAAATCGCGTGCTTTGTGTCATTGGAAATGACTAGTGGAATAATTCGCTGGTTGCCTTAGAGTCGATGAAGATGTTGCTATCTTCATTGCTGTCTTGGGCATATTCCTTCGGCTCAGTGCCTTGAATAAAGTACTCAAACTCACTGGTGTAATCCGTTTTACGCGAGAGCTTGCCTGACTCTAAATCGATGCGCACTGAGACGATGCCTTCCGGTGGCTGAATGATCACCTCTGGCGTACCTTGCAGGGCATAATACATAAATTGGTTCCATGCGGGACCTGCAGTTTTTGCACCCGACTCGCCGCCATTGATTTGATCTTTCGGCGCATTTGGATTCCACGCGGTACGACCTAATTCACGGCTATGGTCGTCGAAACCCACCCATGAGGTGGTGACCAAGGTAGGATTAAAACCACTGAACCAGGTATCGCGCGATTCGTTGGTTGTCCCTGTTTTACCTGCTATATCGTGGCGCTTAATCAAACGTGATGCACGCCATGCAGTACCATTCCAACCTGTGCCATGATTCCAATCACCACCGCCCCAAATAACACTTTTCAGAGCATCAGTGATCAAAAACGCCACTTGCTTTGACACAACTCGTTTGGCGCGATGGGCATTCGGATGGGCGCAGTTGTATTCGCCATCCCCCAATGTGGTAGGTGCCACGGTTGGCTCGTTGTTGACTAATGCCGAGGTGCTGTCCGCAGTAATCTGGCTATTATCTGGCGTAAACATAACTGATTGTTCGTCATCGTCGCAGGCCAACGCGGGTTGAGCGCGTTCAATGGTTTTGCCGTAACCATCATCGATGTGATCGATGAAATATGGCTCAACCAGAAAACCGCCATTCGCAAAACTGGTAAAGGCAGTTACAACTTGCAGTGGCGTGACAGAAGGTGAACCGAGCGCCAATGATTCGTTGCGGCTCAAATCTTCTGGGTTAAAGCCAAATTCAGTCAGTTTATTGATGACATTGTCTAAGCCAACTTCACGCAGTGCGCGCACAGCCATCACGTTCACCGATTGCGCCAAACCTACCTTTAAACGTGTTGGACCACCATAAACGTCTGGCGAGTTTTTCGGACGCCATGCGGTACCCTGACGCAGATCGGGTTTGTTGATCGGCGCGTTGTTGATAAGGGTTGCGAGGGTGTAGCCTTTTTCAAGCGCAGCAGTGTAGATAAATGGCTTGATGTTTGAGCCTAACTGCCGCTTCGCTTGAGTGACGCGGTTGTACTGGCTCATGCTAAAGCTAAAACCGCCCACCAAGGTTTGTATCGCCCCATCTTCGGGTGCAAGCGATACCATGGCACTAGAAACTTCTGGTATTTGTGAGAGTTGCCAACGTTCACTGTTTTTACGCACCCAGACAATTTCACCCACCTTTAACACATCGCCAGCGGTTTTGGGCGCTGGGCCTTGGCGTCGGTCACTGAAAAATTTACGTGCCCAATTAATGCCCGCCCATTCAAGCGCAATCTGCTGACCGCTTGCTAACATCACGGTGGCTGCTTGCTCGGTAACTGCCATGACTGCTGCGGGTTGAATATCTTCAATAGTCGCTGTTTTTGCTAACTCGGCGAGGATCTGATCATTTGCTGGAGCACGATCCGTCCATAAGGTTGCCAGCGGACCGCGGTAGCCATGACGTTCGTCATAAGCGAAAACATTGTCTCGTACTGCTTGTTGCGCAAATTTTTGCAGGCGTGAATCAATGGTAGTGTAAACGTTGTAGCCGCCAGTATAGGCTTCCTCTTCACCGTACTTTTGCACCATGTAGTCGCGTACCATTTCGGATACGTATGGTGAGTAAAGGTCGATTTCGGCACCGTGGTAAGAGGCTGATAAAGGTTCTGCACTCGCGGTTTGGAATTCACCATCGGTAATGTAGCCCACATCATGCATCCGCATTAACACGACGTTGCGGCGGCTAAAGGCGCGTTTAGGTGAAGATATGGGATTCATAGTCGACGGTGCTTTTGGTAGTCCTGCAATCATCGCCATTTCTGATAAGGTTAACTCGCTAACATCCTTACCATAATAGACCTGAGCCGCAGCCCCCACGCCGTATGCGCGTTGACCCAAATAGATACGGTTGACATATAACTCAAGAATTTCATCTTTGCTTAGCAGCTGCTCAATGTGCAGCGCGATAAAGATCTCTTTGACTTTACGAATAAATTTCTTGTCGCGGGTCAAAAAGAAGTTACGCGCCACCTGCATCGTGATCGTACTGGCACCTTGGCGTTTTTGGCCTGTGGTGAACATCACGAGTGCTGCACGCAATACCCCAACGGGATCGACGCCTTTATGTTCATAAAAGCGCGAATCTTCTGTGGCGATAAAAGCCTGCAGCAAAGGTTTGGGGATTTGGGACAGTTCTAACGGAATGCGCCGCTTCTCGCCAAATTGCGAAATAAGCTTACCGTCCTTTGAATATATTTTGAGCGGAGTCTGCAATTGCACGTTTTTTAATGTGGCAACGTCCGGCAAATCCGGCAAAACGTAAAAATAAGTTGCAGTAACTGTGATGATTCCCAGTAGAAATAGACTGAAAAATGTTATCAGAATACGTTTTAACCACTTCACACTATAAATTTCCGCTTTTTGCTGTGACGGATTAGTATATAAGGCGACGTTGTTTGGGTGAAGTAAAAACCGATTTAAAAACACGCAAAATAATGTTAATGAAGCAGTTATAAATGATCACAAACTTGTAAAGTTTGTGCTACGCTAGGATTCAACAACAAAAAGATGGCACGGGATTATGCTTTCTAATTTCTGGAGGCGTCAGGCGCCGCAGATGGTCGGGATTGACATTGGCTCTCATGAAGCCAAAGCGATTCTGTTAGCCAAGGTTTCTGACGGATATAAAATATTGGCTCATGCTTCTGCGCCAATAAAGAAGGGAGCCGTAAATGACCACGATATCCGGGATGGAGAAGCGGTCACTGAATCTTTACGTCTGCTAAAACGCCAACTACCTAAATCTGCCAAGTTTGCGGCTGTGTCAGTATCAGGCTCAGCGGTGATGACCAAGGTCATCTACATGGATGCATCGCTCAGCGAAGTTGAAATGGAAGCGCAGATTGAAATTGAAGCAGATAATCTTATCCCATATTCCCTCGATGAAGTCAGTATCGACTTCGAAACGCTTGCCCCGAATAAAAACGATGCCACTAAGGTCGATGTACTGTTAAGTGCCTGCCGTACAGATAATATTGATGCGAGAGTTGATGCGTTAGATAGCATCGGCATGGAAGTCAAAGTGGTCGATGTGGAAGGCTATGCATTGGGCCGGGCCTATGAGTTAGTGGCCAAACAAGTGCCCGAAAGTATCCAAACAAGCGGTGTGGTGGTGCTGGTCGACATTGGCGCCAACATGACGACCTTTGCGGTCGTGGAGCAAGGCGAAACCACCTTTATTCGTGAACAAGCGTTTGGCGGTGAGTTGTTTACTCAGTCCATTCTTTCCTACTACGGCATGCCTTACGAACAGGCCGAAAAAGCTAAAATTGATGGCGACCTTCCACGTAACTATATGTTTGAAGTACTCACGCCATTCCAAACGCAATTATTGCAACAAATAAAACGTACGCTTCAGATTTATTGCACGTCTAGTGGTAAAGATAAAGTTGATTATGTGCTGTTGTGTGGTGGTACTTCTAAATTAGAAGGTATGGTCAATTTGCTTACCAATGAACTTGGCGTACAGGCGGCAATTGCAGACCCGTTTAAAGGTGCGCTTAAGGCCGATGAAAAAGTACAGCAACAACTAAAGCAAGACATCAATAAATATCTTATTGCCTGTGGTCTCGCCTTAAGGAGTTACGGTCAATGGCGAACATAAATCTGTTGCCTTGGCGTGAAGAGGCCAGGGAAAAGAAAAAGCGCGATTATTTAGGAATTCTGGGACTCGTATTTGTTGGCGCGGCACTATTAGTGTATCTCGCTATCAGCTTTATTGGTTTGATGACCGAAGATCAGCGTGAACGTAATGCCTATTTGCAGAATGAGATTCAGCAATTAGATAAACAGATTGCTGAAATTACCAAAATTAAGCAGCGTAAAGCAGATATCGAGAAGCGGACTGAGATTATTCTCAACTTGCAACAATCTCGAAACTTACCGACGCATATTTTAGATGAGCTGGTAAAAATCATTCCGCCAGGCGTTTATCTGTCGAGTGTTGAGAAAAAAGGCAGCATTATTTGGATTGAAGGACGTAGTGAGTCCAATAACAACGTGGCCAATATGATGCGTAAGATTAAAGCATCAGAATGGCTGCAAGACCCTTCCATGCAGTCTATCGTGTCGCAACAAGAAGATATTCGTGAGTTACAGCGCTTTAAGCTGAAGGTCACAGTGAAAGGTGGCATGGAAGAACTGCCCGCGGCAACGACTAAGGGGGCTGGCAAATGAAATTCGATCTTAGCCAGTTTAACGATTTAGACATGGAAAATGTCGGCGATTGGCCGGCACAGGTCAAAACCGTGTTTGCCATTGTGTTGGCGATTTTGGTGTTTGTTGGTGGTTACTATTTCTTTGTTGACGATGCTTGGGCATCATATGAGGCTGAACAGAACAAAGAAGCTCAGTTACGACAAGACTTTACAGCAAAATATCAGTTAGCTGCTAATCTAGAATTATACCGTAAGCAATTGATTGAGATGGAAGCTCAGTTTGCTGAATTGTTGAAGATGCTGCCATCGCAAAATGAGATGCCCGGTTTGTTGGATGATCTCACTTTTGTGGCGACAGATTCAGGGCTAAAAATTCGCAGTATTGACTGGGACGCGGAAAATCAACGCGAGTTTTACATCGAATATCCAATTCGAATGTCAGTCGAAGGCGGTTATCACCAATTAGGCAAGATGGTTTCAGGTGTTGCTGAATTGCCCCGTATCGTGAGCTTGCATGATTTCGTGATTAAACGCGAAGAAAAAAGCGGTCAATTGTCGATGGATTTGTTGGCAAAAACTTACCGCTTTAAAGAGGGGGCCGAAGCTGGCAGTGCAAATAGCAAGGCAAAGGGGAAAGCTAAATGAGATTTTTTCCAATTGTCTTAGTGGTAATTTTAATAAGTGGCTGTATTGGTGACAGAGCTGATTTGGAACAGTTTGTGGCGTCTACTAAGACCAATCATGTTCCGCGGATCCCACCACTAAAAGAACCTCCGAAATTTGAGCATTTTGCCTACCAAGCTGAGTTGTTGCGCAGTCCTTTTGTACCGCCAGCTCGTGAACTGACTGAAGAAGTAGTTGATACCTCGAGGGATTGTTTACAGCCTGATCTTAAACGTAGAAAAGGTCGGCTTGAAACTTACGCATTGGATAATTTGAAAATGCGCGGCACCTTAAGCCAGGACAGCGTTGTTTGGGCATTACTTGAAACCGCTGATGCGAGTGTATATCGCGTGGGCGTAGGTGATTATCTAGGATTGTATCACGGACGAATCAAGGCAATTTCTGCCAGCAGTATTGATATTAGAGAGTTAATTCCTGACGGTTCGGGATGTTGGACCGAACGGAATAGCAGTCTAGAGTTGACAGGCGAATAACCGGCGAAGGATGAGAAAATAATGAGATCTATTGTGGCGCATAACGAACCTGGAAAGACAGGCGCATGGTTGCGACTCGCATTGGGATGTGTATTGGCGGTTAGTCTCATTCCTTGCGCAATGGCAGACAATAAGCTGGTTAATGTGAAATATCACACTGTCATTGATCATCAACTTGAGCTGGAGTTGATGTTTGAAAGCCCTGTTGCAGACCCGGAAATTCAATTATCCGCTGAACCAGCGGGTATTCGTCTTAACTTTGCTGACACCACCTCTGGCCTTGAAAAAACAGAACTGCCAATCGATCAGGTTGGCGTGAACAAAGTAACTACGCGTCAGCAAGAAAAGACGCTGCAGGTTGCGGTCGATCTTGCCAAGGTCAAGCCTTACCAAGGTAAAGCTTTTGGTAATACCTATCGGTTAACTATCAATGATTCTGTGCTTGACCCTAAAAATAGCCAAGCCAACAATCCATTTGTAAACAAAATTAAAAACATCGATTTTCACCGTGCTGGCGAAGATGGTGGTGAGTTGGTTGTTGAATTGAACAATGCTGCCGTCGCTGCCAATGTGCAGCAGGTGGGCGCAAAGCTTGAAGTGCAGTTTTACAATACTGAAATTCCAGACGACATGTTGTATGTCATGGATGTACAAGACTTTGCAACGCCCGTTCGCAGCTTTGAAACCTTCCGTAATGATATGACCACACGCTTCACGATTGATGTCAAAGGTGTGTATGACTATCAATATGAACAGGATGGCAATCTGTTTAAAGTGGTCATGAAAAAGGCCACTCAAACAGCCTCAGTTGAACCAAAGAAAAAGTACAACGGCAAGAACATCTCACTGAACTTCCAAAAGATTTCGGTAAGAACTGCGCTGCAAATTATTGCTGACTATAACGATTTTAACTTGGTCACCAGTGATACCGTTGATGGCAGTATTACGTTGCGCCTTGATGATGTGCCTTGGGATCAAGCATTGGATTTGATCCTGCAAACAAAAGGGTTAGATAAACGCATCGAAGGCAATATTTTGATGGTGGCACCCGCTGAAGAACTAGCGATTCGTGAGAGCCAAGATCTGAAAAACAAGCAAGAAGTTGCCCAGTTGGCGCCGCTTTACTCGGAATATCTGCAGATAAACTATGCCAAAGCGACTGATATTGCGGCGCTGCTAAAAGGTGATGGCTCAAGTTTGTTGACTGAACGGGGTAGCGTTGCAGTTGACGAACGCACTAACACTTTGTTGGTGAAGGATACCGCGGATACATTGGAAAACGTCCATCGCTTGATCGACGCGCTGGATATTCCTATCAAGCAAGTATTGATTGAGTCCCGAATGGTTACCGTAAGTGACACCGTGGCGCAGGATTTGGGTGTGCGTTGGGGGGTCACCGATCTGCAGAATGACTATGGTACTTCTGGAACATTGGAAGGTGCATCGGGGCTAGTCTCCGGGACAACGCCAGCGCTTGCTGATCGTCTTAACGTGAATCTCCCAGCAGGTGGAAATGCGGCTAGTATCGCTTTTAGTGTGGCGAAATTGACAGATGGCACTTTGCTAGATCTTGAATTGAGCGCATTAGAGCAGGAAAACAAGGGCGAAATCATTGCGAGCCCTCGTATTACCACGTCTAACCAAAAGGCGGCTTATATCGAGCAAGGTGTGGAAATCCCCTATGTCGAATCAGCTTCTAGTGGTGCCGCTACCGTTCAGTTCAAAAAGGCGGTGTTATCACTGCGAGTAACCCCACAGATTACACCTGATAATCGTGTGATTCTGGATTTGGAAATCACTCAAGATTCACAAGGTGAGATTGTGCAAACGCCATTGGGTGAAGCGGTATCAATCAACACTCAAAAAGTGGGTACACAAGTGTTGGTGGACAATGGTGAAACCATCGTGTTGGGCGGTATCTATCAACAACAAATCATCAATGCAGTGAATAAAGTGCCGGTCTTGGGAGATATTCCAGTACTGGGTAACTTATTCAAAAGCAGCTCGGACGCTAATGAACGTCATGAACTGCTGATTTTCGTGACGCCAAAAATCGTCACTGAAGACTTCTAATTTTCCGTTATAATTCAGAAGCCAGTGCTTTATGCACTGGCTTTTTTATTGCGTAGCTAGATAATAAGTGGAAAGGGTGGCTTGCTAACTGATACCGTTAGCTGAGATAATCCCGAGTCAAGTCTCAATAGAGCAAGGTAACAATCCCGTCGATTTGTTGCCAAATCGACTTTCTGCAAACTATTCATAAGATTCAGACGTATAAGAAATGGCTGAAAAACGTAATATTTTTCTAGTAGGGCCTATGGGCGCCGGTAAGAGCACCATAGGACGTCACTTGGCGCAAATGCTACATCTTGAGTTTTACGATTCCGATCAGGAGATTGAGAGCCGTACAGGTGCGGACATCGCATGGGTATTTGACGTTGAAGGTGAAGAAGGTTTTCGACGTCGTGAAGCCCAAGTGATTGCTGACTTGACCGAAAAGCAGGGTATTGTGTTAGCCACTGGTGGTGGCTCGGTACAGAGCAAAGATATTCGTAACTTCCTGTCTGCTCGCGGTATTGTGGTTTATCTCGAAACAACCATCGATAAGCAGGTGGCGCGTACTCAACGTGATAAACGTCGTCCGCTGTTACAAGTGGATAATCCACGAGAAGTTCTCGAAGATCTGGCGGAAAAACGTAATCCTCTGTATGCGGAAATTGCTGATGTCATCGTAAAAACAGATGAACAAAGTGCCAAAGTAGTTGCTAATCAAATCATAGATAAATTGGGGTTCTAATGTCGGTTGAGCAGATCCAGGTTGAGTTAGGAGCACGAAGTTATCCCATCTTGATCGGTCAGGATCTGTTAGGCAAAAGTGCTTCATATTTATCGCAATTTTCAGGGCGCAAACTGCTCATTGTGACTAATGATGTAGTTGCGCCTTTATATCTCCAGCAAGTTTCCGATTGCCTCAGTGAGGTTGGAACTGTGCTGTCTGTCGTGTTACCTGACGGCGAAAAATTCAAAACGCTTGAACAGCTGAATAGCATTTTTACTGCATTACTTGAGCATAATTGTGGTCGAGATGTGGTGATTGTTGCGTTAGGTGGCGGCGTTATTGGTGACATGGCCGGATTTGCTGCAGCGAGTTATCAGCGCGGCGTTCAATTTGTGCAAATTCCTACAACGCTGTTATCGCAGGTCGATTCCTCGGTGGGCGGTAAGACAGCAGTGAATCACCCGCTGGGTAAAAACATGATCGGTGCTTTCTATCAACCACAAAGTGTGTTGATTGACACCCGTTGTTTGAGTACCTTGCCTGCACGAGAATTCGCGGCTGGTATGGCGGAAGTGATTAAGTACGGCATCATTTGGGACAACAGCTTTTTCGCGTGGTTAGAACAACACGTGCAAGAATTAAAAACGCTAGAATCCAGAGCACTTGCTTACGCTATTCAACGTTGTTGTGAAATCAAAGCGGAAGTGGTTGCGGAAGACGAAACCGAACAAGGCGTACGGGCACTGCTCAACCTTGGACATACCTTTGGGCATGCGATTGAGGCCGAAATGGGATATGGCAACTGGTTGCACGGTGAAGCCGTTGCCGCTGGCACAGTCCTTGCTGCGGAAACAGCAAAGCGTATGGGATTGATTGATGAGTCAATCGTTTGTCGCATTGTGGCGTTATTGGAGGCGTTTGACTTGCCAATTACTGCGCCTACAAGCATGAACTTTGACAGTTTTATTCAACATATGCGGCGCGATAAAAAAGTGCTGTCCGGTAAAATTCGGTTAGTGTTACCCACTAGCCTTGGCAGTGCCGCTGTTTTTGGCGAAGTATCCGATACTTTGTTGGAGCAAGTTATCAGCCGCTAATTGACCCTCGGGTGATCTGGTGGCGAACGAACTTCTTTTACCCTCTCAAGAAACACTTATCCAAAGGCTGTTACACCTTGCGTGTTACGGTCAACAATTGGTACTGCTAAGCGGTGCCAATGGCAGTGGTAAAACGAGCGTATTGGCGGGACTCGCTGACGAACTCGATACCCGCAATCTTGCCTTAGTCAGTTGTCCGCAGCATGTAGCAGCGCAAGAAATCCGCCGTAAAATTATCATGCAACTGCTGCCCGATCCGCTGTTTGATGATGAAGTCTCTTTAGTTGATACGCTGTTACGTTTTGTCAGTACCCTGAATAAACCACTTCACATTTTGCTAGATGATGCTGAACATTTGCCATTGGCTGTTTGGGCTGAACTATTACTTGTCACTGAGATTCAGTGCGCAGGCTATCCCATCACAGTAACCGCAACAGTTTCGACTGAATTTGCTGAGGGCTTTAGCCATCAGCTGCCTGCGCGTTTGCGCAATGTGTTGTTACCTATTGTTATTTTGCCATTGAGCCTTGCTGAACGAGAAGGTTTGTACCAAACATTGCTGACCCGTTCAAAGCAAAGCACTTTTACGCCTCGTAGCATTATCGTGCCGCAACTGCAGCGCCAAACTGGTACCCCTGCTGAAGTGGTTGAGTTAATCGAGTTAGCATTGAATGAAACCCCTGTGGTGAAGATGCAACGGGCGTGGGGTAAGTATTTTGCCGCGGGTGCATTGGCAGTATTCATGATGGGTTGCTTAGCGTGGTACGGTTATAAGGCATCTGTACCATTGCCTGAAGTCACGCTGGCGAGTCCGGTGTTAGCCGCAACAAATGTTGATATGATTGAGTTTGCTAAGGCGATTATTGAGCCCTCTGACAGTGAATCTGACATTCCTGCAGCGGCATTACATGGCTTGACGCTGCTGTCCATCACCGATTTTGCTGATGTGTCTGGTGTGACTAGCCAAGATGAGTTTTCCTCACCTCAGAACGAGTTTGCGGCGAACTTACCATCCCATGATGACGCCGACGTCAGTAGCGAACTGTTGCAAGATGCACTAAATGTCGCTGGGGTTGAAACGAGCACTATACGGCCACCTCAAGCACGTAAAGTGGAGCTATTAAGTGTTGCAGCAAAGCCAGCTTCTCATCCCACTAAACGACCAGTCGCACAATCAGACGCACAGTCATCCACGCAATCGTCAGTCATCTCAGCGTCAGCAGTCGATGCTCCAAAAGCCGCTGCTACCAAGCTGCCAATGAAGGGATTTACGCTGCAGGTGGCGAGTGTCAAACATCGTGATTCGTTAGCACCCGTGTTAGAAAAATTAAAAGGGCAACCGATTACAATTTGCCGTCACCGCGATTGGTGGGTAGTACTTGTGGGGGATTTTGCTGAACGTGCAACGGCCAGTCAAATCAGTCAACAGCTGACTGCGAAGGGATTTTCTAAGCCTTGGCTAAGAGCCTGGAAAGAGCTGGGCGATTATCAGTTGGAAAAACGGATTAGCGATGAAATTTCTTCGTAAAGCAGGTAATATTCGGCCTTTGGTTTTCAACGTTTGGCATTGATTAATGATAAAAAAACAGCGGGCGTTTCTTAAATGGGCGGGCGGTAAGTTCAAACTCGTCGATGCCATTGTGCGCCATTTGCCTGCTGGACAACGTTTGGTTGAGCCATTTGTTGGTGCTGGTTCCGTATTTCTTAATACTGATTATGCCAACTATCTTCTTTGCGATATCAATCGCGATCTGATTGATATGTATAGCATTGTGCAACGTGACCCTGAGCATTTTATCGGATTGGCTGGCGAATTGTTTATCGCGGCCAATAACGATTCAGAGTTTTACTACAATACTCGAAAACGTTTTAATGGCGCGAAAGACCCGCTAGACCGGGCGTTGGGATTTCTGTATCTCAATCGTCATGGGTTTAACGGTTTGTGCCGTTACAATCGCAAAGGGGCATTCAATGTGCCTTTTGGTTCCTACAAAAAGCCCTACTTTCCTGAAGCTGAAATTCGGGGTTTTTCTAAGAAATCGCAACGAGCAGAGTTTGTTTGTTTCGGATACGAGCAGGCATTTGAACTCTTACAGCCCAATGATGTTGTTTACTGCGACCCGCCTTATGCGCCACTCTCTAGCACTTCAAGCTTTACCACCTATGTGGGGGCAGGATTTAGCTTAGATGATCAAGCGATTCTTGCCCGTAGCTCGCGCCAAACCGCATTTGAGCGCGGTATTCCTGTGGTGATCAGCAATCACGATATTCCACTGACCCGCGAACTCTACCGTGGTGCTAAGTTGGAAGTCATTAGCGTGCAACGCAACATCAGTCAGAAAGGCGCTTCACGTAAAAAAGTGGATGAATTGATTGCGTTATATGACACCGAAACTGCCGACAATGTTATCAATCTGTGCCAGTGAGCATAAACAATATCAGCTTTAGGATGTGGTTTTAGTTAGCTTTGGGTGCTACGGCCAGAGTTTCGAGGAGAGACATCATCGATAGGTTTGCGTTGATGGCCGCTCAACAGCTCCATAAAATCGATGAAGTGAAATTGGCCAGAACGGCTTTTACCGCTTAACCAACTGCGCCAACTTAATTCTTGTTGCGGATTTGCACAGCGATTACTTGGGTGGTTAGCTGGAAGGGCTGTGTTGTACTCATTGCGAGTAGTACAGTTACCTACCAATGATTGGTCGTCAATTACCCACTGTTGAACGGAGAACGCCGCAGATACCACAACACCAGCGGCAGTAATGGTTACTGCAACCGTCTTCATGTTGGGGATAAAAGCTGCGAATTTGACGTCCATTTTCTCGTTCATAAATAATTACAACTTTTGGAGTATAGCAAACGCGCTGATAAATTAAACAGCTTTTTTGACCATGGTAGCAGAAGGATTTTTCAGCGCTGCGTGTACAATAAACCTCTTAACAAACCTAGAGCCTGTCGCTGCTGGCGGGTAGAATAGGTCTCTTTCCAACCCCTAGTGAGAAAACTATGCGTCCTTATTTAATTGCCCCCTCTATTCTTGCTGCAGATTTTGCTCGTCTTGGCGAGGAGGTCGATAAGGTGCTGGCCGCTGGCGCAGATGTAGTGCACTTTGATGTGATGGACAATCACTATGTGCCTAACTTAACGTTTGGGCCAATGATTTGCAGTGCATTGCGTAAACATGGTGTCACCGCCGAGATTGATGTGCACCTGATGGTAAAGCCGGTGGATAGCTTAGTGCCTGCGTTTGCTAAAGCCGGTGCTTCAATTATTACGTTCCATCCAGAAGCGTCCGAGCATATTGACCGCACGCTGCAATTAATCAAAGAGCATGGCTGTAAAGCGGGCTTGGTATTCAACCCTGCCACGCCATTAAGCTATTT
This sequence comes from Shewanella avicenniae, assembly GCF_017354945.1. Lineage (NCBI taxonomy): Bacteria > Pseudomonadati > Pseudomonadota > Gammaproteobacteria > Alteromonadales > Shewanellaceae > Shewanella > Shewanella avicenniae. The sequence goes on from NZ_CP071503.1 coordinate 451,159, forward strand.
AGATTATGTGATGGATAAGCTGGATATCATCATGTTGATGTCGGTAAATCCTGGCTTTGGTGGCCAATCGTTTATTCCACAAACTCTGCCAAAATTGGCGCAGGTGCGCAAAATCATCGATGAAAGTGGCTATGATATTCGTCTCGAAGTTGATGGCGGGGTGAAGGTCGATAACATTGCCGAAATTGCAGCAGCTGGCGCCGACATGTTCGTTGCCGGTTCAGCGATTTTTGGCCAACCAGATTATCAAGCAGTGGTTAATCAAATGCGTGAGGAACTCACAAAGGTATCAGCATGAAATTTAGTGGCATTAAGGGAATAGCGTTTGATTTGGATGGCACCTTAGTGGATAGCGTGCCAGATTTGGCGGTGGCAACTCAGCGTGCACTCGCGGAGTTAGGGCTTGCTAACGTGACTGAAGCTCAAGTTCGCAATTGGGTGGGCAACGGCGCCACTAAACTGATGGAACGTGCCATTAATGCCAGTAGCGGTGAACTTCCTACTGCTGATTATCTGAATGAAGCCATGCCGATTTTTATGCGCCACTATCAGGCATGTTTAGAGCAATACAGTGAGTTGTATGATGGCGTTGCTTATGTATTACGTCAACTGCACGCGCAGGGTTATCGTCTTGCGGTGGTAACGAATAAACCGCATAAATTTAGTGTGCCACTGCTCAACGCCTTTGGTATCGGTGAGCTATTTGAGCCGATTTTGGGCGGTGACAGCCTGCCTAAAATGAAGCCAGACCCTCTGCCATTGACTCATCTTTGCCAACATTGGCAACTCACCCCACAACAAGTGTTGATGGTGGGCGACTCAAAAAATGATATTCGCGCCGCGAAAGCCGCCGGTATTGCCTCAATCGGCTTGACCTATGGTTACAACTACGGTGAAGATATCGGACTCAGCGAGCCCGATGCGGTTTGTGAATCTTTTGAACAAATTCCGGCGTTACTTGAAAGCGCTGATAAATAAGCGGAGCAAATAAACAAATGAGCAGTAATAGTAAACCCATTGTACTGAGTGGTGCTCAGCCTTCTGGTGAATTGACCATCGGCAACTACTTAGGCGCATTGCGTCAGTGGGTGAATATGCAAGACAGTCACGACTGCCTTTACTGTGTCGTAGATTTGCACGCCATTACGGTTCGTCAGGATGCAGAAAAGCTGCGTCAGGCCTGCTTAGACACACTGGCCTTGTACCTAGCCTGTGGAGTTGACCCGAAAAAAAGTACTGTATTTATCCAATCACAAGTGCCACAACACACGCAATTGGCATGGGTTCTGAACTGCTACACCCAAATGGGTGAGCTGAGCCGTATGACGCAATACAAAGATAAGTCGCAAAAATACGCTAATAACATCAACGTTGGCTTGTTTGATTATCCGGTGTTGATGGCGGCGGATATTTTGTTGTATCAAGCAAACGAAGTACCTGTAGGACAAGATCAGAAGCAACATCTTGAACTGACCCGCGACATCGCGATTCGTTTCAACAATGCCTATGGCGACACCTTTACTGTGCCAGAGCCATTTATTCCAGAATTGGGCGCTAAAGTGATGTCACTGCAAGACCCAACAAAGAAAATGTCTAAGTCAGATGAAAACCGCAACAACGTGATCGGCTTGTTGGAAGATCCAAAAGCGGTGATGAAAAAGTTGAAAAAAGCCATGACCGACAGTGAAGAGCCACCCGTTGTGCGTTTCGATATCGAAAACAAACCGGGGGTATCTAACCTGCTGAGTTTGATGTCTGGTGTAACAGGTGAAAGCATTGCCTCACTGGAAGCTCAGTTTGAAGGCAAAATGTATGGCCATCTGAAGGGCGCTGCCGGTGAAGCGGTTGTTGGTATGTTAGAGCCGTTGCAGCAGCGCTATCGCGAGTTCCGCGAAGACCGAGCATTCTTGGATGCGGTCATGCGTGAGGGTGCTGAAAAAGCACAAGCGCGTGCAGAAGCTACCTTGAAAACCGTTTATGAACGAGTGGGCTTCTTGGTCTAATCGCTTACCTATCCAATAAAAAACCGGTCGCTTGACCGGTTTTTTGTAGCTCTACGCATAAGTAAGTCTGGTGAGTGATTAGCGATTTGCACTCGGCTCAACGTACTCAAACACTTTAATCACTTTGCGAACTCCGGCGGTTTTGCTGGCAATATCGGCCGCGAGGTCTCCCTGCTCACGGCTAACTAACCCTAGCAAGAACACTTCGCCATTTTCGGTAACCACTTTAATCTTAGTCATATCCAATACTTTATCGTTCAGCATTCGACCTTTCACTTTGGTGGTGATCCAAGAGTCGTTACTGCGGGTGGTAAAGGATATTGGGTTGCCGATGCGGATTTGGTTATGGATTTTGCCACCAAGCTTCAGCGACTGCACTATGTTAATCGCCAGATCGCGCAAGCGTGAGCTAGGGGCTTGGCCAATTAACAGCACATTGCCATTCATCGACACGCCAGTGATGTGACTTTGGCTGCGCAACTCATCGTTAGAGCGCAGTTTGCTATCAATGACAAAGTCCGTATTGGTGTCATCTAGCTGCGTCTTAATGGAGCGTTCGTCGTTGAGCATGACCGCACCCTTTACGGTGCCCGCCATCATAGCGCCGGCGCATCCCGTAAGGGTAAACATCATAAAACTCAGCAACATCAAAAACTTCATTGCGCATCATCCTGAGGAAACAGCGTTTTATCAATGTTGTCACAAAGACAGTGGATAACCAAGAGGTGCACTTCTTGAATACGCGCGGTCACGTTAGACGGTACGCGTACTTCCACATCGTTACTGCTCAACAAGCCCGCCATGGCACCGCCATCTTTGCCGGTTAACGCCACAATGGTCATATCCCGGCTGAGTGCAGCTTCCATCGCTTTAATCACGTTACGTGAGTTACCGCTGGTCGAGATGGCCAGCAAAATATCGCCCGGCTGACCTAGTGCCAATACTTGCTTTGAGAATACTTCATCATAGCTGTAGTCATTGGCAATCGCGGTTAAGGTTGAGCTGTCAGTGGTTAGCGCTAACGCAGGTAACGGTGGGCGTTCAATTTCAAAGCGATTCAGCAGCTCAGCAGAGAAATGCTGCGCATCTCCAGCACTGCCACCATTGCCGCAAGCTAGGATTTTATGACCGCTCAACAGGCAATGCACCATCATCTCTGCGGCTTTCGCAATGGAATCTGGTAGTGCTTCAGCAGCATCGATCTTGGTTTGGATCGATTCAGTGAAGCTCGCCTTAATATTATCTAACATGCAGGTTTCCTTTATCACACTGCTCGGTGTTTTGCTGTCACTGCCGAGCTAAGGTCTGGTTAACTAAAACGCCCCGCGAACCCAATCAATCTGTTGCTGGTTGATTCCCACCAGATCGAAGCGGCAAGGCGCATCAATTTTGTGTTGCTGCAAATAGCATGCAGCGGCTTGGCGAATACGTTGCATCTGTGCCTGACTTAAGGCGTGCAGCGCACCACCGAATTTGTTGCCGGAGCGAAATTTGACTTCAACAAACACCCACTGTTTCCCGTCACGCATGATTAAATCGAGTTCGCCAAAGCTGTAACGAACGTTCTGAGTGACAAACTTGAGCCCTTGTTGCTCTAAGTATTTTCGCGCCTGATTTTCAGCATCCTTGCCAATATTCAACTCGGGTTATCCTTAGTTTTGCTGCAAAATCCCGTGACGGTAATAGCCCCATTTGAGCTGACGATTAATCACGCCGTCTTTATCCACCGACAGCAGGCCTGTACGCCCACTAAATTGGTAGCCGGGAAAGGCGCGCATTTGCGCCAGCTTGTTGACCAATTGCAACGAGTCATAGCCCATTGCATACAAACGTTTTTGTGGGTTGCCCCAGGTTGGCCACAACGCTGCCAAATTACTACTGTTGCCAGTTGCTTGCATCAGCCAAGGAATGTCGCTAATGGTGATGTTGTTCAGCTCTTGCACTGCTTGGCGACTATCATCTTGGCGAGCACGGCTACTGGTGTAGAGCTTCGCTGGTTCGGCAAACACGCTGAAATTCACGTCGATAAAGGGTTTCAACAAAGTGAGGTCATGGGCGCTGCTGATCATGTAAATTGCATCGATATCGCGACGGGAACGAAAATCGGCTTTGATTTGATTACTCAGCAGTTTTTTAATTTCATCGATACGCGCTTCACTCTGATCCACGCCTAAGGCTTGCTGCACGGTCTCGCGCATTTTTTCGTTGTCGTAGTAATGGATTTCGGCGGGTTTATCCGTCAGTTTTTGCCACGTCAGACTGAAACTTTCGGCCATGCGACGACCAATGTTGTCGTTGCTCGCCAGTAGCAAAGGTAGCTCGATACCGTCTTGATACATCCGCTGCGCCGCATCTGCCGCTTCCTGCACCGGCGATAACGCAAAATAGAATTGATCGGCAGCGCCAGTCAGTTGGTCGGCATTATTGAGAAACAACTCGGGTGGTCGCTTGTTGATTACCGGCGCATTGGTCGCCACTGGCGCTGTCGTGCCATTTGCAGCTAAGGTTGCAACTGCGGGTTGGGCGAACAGTTGAGAAACTTGCTCTACTTCGTTTTGCAGTAGCGGGCCGATGATAAAGTCTGCCCCTTCGCTCACAGCCGTTTGATAGGCCGTTGCGGCGCCGTTGGCGGTATCATAAAAACGCAGCTCTACATCGGCATCAGGCTCGTCCAGATAGCTGGCAATTAGACCTTGTTTTAGCGGTACTGCAACATTGGCACGCTCACCCGATAACGGCAGTAATACCGCAATATGCTGCGGATGATAAGGCTTAGTGCTGAGCGCATGTTGCAAGTCTTCCGGCAAGGTCATGGCAGCGGGGTGGCTCGGGTTGCTACTTTGCCAGTGGCCCAGTTGACTCACCAATGAACTTGGGTCGACTGCGTAATGTTTAGCAAGATAGGCTAAGCGCAACCAACCGAGATAGACGGGTTCACCACCTTTGGCTACGTAATACTCTAAGGTGTCTTCCTGTAAGCTATTGAGTGAATTCCAAATCGTGCTATTCAAGTTCTGCACTTCAGCATCACTCAAGTAGCGGCTAAGTTGGCACAACTCGCGCACTTGCTCAACCGTACGTTTGGTTTTGGCATAAATCGAGGCGCGCATTTGGTAATAGTTGCGCCATTGCCAATCGGCTAAGCGCCAACTGGATTGGTATTGTAGCGTGGCTAAGGCATCTGCCAGCATCTGCTTATGTTCAAAAACTTTGGCTTGCAAAAACACATGCTCTGCCAGCAGTTCATCTTTTGCGACCAACTTACCTTTCAATGAGGTGAGGATCTCTGCGGCCGCTTTAATCTGATTGGTATTGAGGTAAGCATGTGCTGCTTGCAGCAATAAACGTTGGCGACTTTCGCCATCGGTCGTTTTTGAGGCCGCATCCAAATAAAAAGAGGGAGCTTGCTGCACACTGGCAAGTGAGCCGGTATTGACTTGCACCGGTTTGGCAACTTGTGGCGTAGGTTGCGAGCCACAACCCCAAAGTGCCGCCATCAGCGACACTGCTAACACTAACTTAATGCTATTCTGTCTTTTTAACACAGGACGGTACTCTGGTAAGATGCTGCCACTAGTTTAACCTTACATGTTGGCGAGTGAAAGGCCGTTAACATTTGTCCCTGAGGTAAATATGACGTTAGCCGTCGCCCTATACATTGTTCCCACTCCTATTGGCAACTTGGCGGATCTCACGCCCAGAGCGCAACAAGTGCTAAGTGAAGTCGCGTTAATCGCCTGCGAAGACACTCGCCATAGCGGCAAACTGCTGAGTCATTTTGGGATTACTACTCGTACTGTGGCGTTACATGATCATAACGAACGCGCAAAAGCCCAATGGTTTATTGAAAAATTAGCCGCCGGTGAAGCGGTTGCTTTGATTAGTGATGCGGGTACGCCACTGATTTCAGACCCTGGCTATCACTTAGTGTCGCAAGTACGTGAAGCGGGCTTTGCTGTGAGTCCGCTGCCCGGTGCCTGTGCCGCGATAACGGCATTGTCGGCTTCCGGCTTGCCGTCAGATCGGTTTTCGTTTGAGGGCTTTTTGCCAGCCAAAGAAAAAGGTCGCATCGATAAACTCATTGAGCTCAAGCAAGATCCACGCACGCTGATTTTTTATGAGTCACCGCATCGCATTTTGCCTAGTCTAGAATCACTCGAACAGGTTTTTGGCGCGGATAGACAGATGGTGATGGCACGTGAGCTCACCAAAACCTTCGAAACCTTTCTCACCGGCACCATTAGCGAAGTGCGGGCGATTGTTGCCAGCGACCCAAATCAGCAAAAAGGTGAAATCGTGTTGATGTGCCATGGCTTTACCAGTGAAGCCGACGAGGAGTTTCCGCCAAAATCCCTCGAAGCATTACAACTATTATGTGCCGAACTGCCGCTAAAAAAGGCTGCAGCGATTACCGCAGAGATCTTTGGTCTTAAGAAAAACGCCCTGTATAAATACGGTCTTGAGCAAGGCTGGTAGAAAAGTTTGGTGCTTATCGTTAGCTAAGCTATAATCCGCGCCGAGTTGGCCGGGCAGTCGCTGCGTTCGCAAGAACGGGGAGGAAAGTCCGGGCTCCATAGAGCAGGGTGCCAGATAACGTCTGGGCAGCGTGAGCTGACGACAAGTGCAACAGAGAATAGACCGCCTGCCTTCGGGCCGGTAAGGGTGAAACGGTGCGGTAAGAGCGCACCGCACGGCTGGCAACAGTTCGTGGCAAGGTAAACTCCACCCGGAGCAAGATCAAATAGGGTTCCTTATGGCGTGGCTCGCGTTGGAACCGGGTAGATTGCTTGAGCCTACGAGCGATTGTAGGCCTAGAGGAATGGCTGCCGCTCCTTCGGGAGAACAGGACCCGGCTTATAGGCCAACTCACTTTATTTAAAAAGAAACGGGTAATCACTTTGAAATTAAGCGGTTACCCGTTTTTTATGCCTTAAAAATTTTGTTTAGGACTTGCTTGGTACAAAAGTGCTACACAGAGTGAGACACAATTATGCCGTTTAAGCGCATTTACTTAGCTGCGCTAGGTTTACGATTCACATAATCGACCGGCACCCATTCATAGCCATCACCGCGTTGGCGCAAGTGACCAATCCCCGGGAATGATAAATGTGGCCCGGCAACTAATTCCCCTTCTTTGACGAACTGATCAAAGGCTGTATTACGCACTGCTTTGGCCTGCGACTGATCTTGGTCGTAAATGATCGTAACGTTAGGGTGAGCAAACTGCACAGATGCAATATGGATAATGTCACCGATAAAGGTGATGCTCTTGCCTTGGCTTTCTAACCGATAAAACGCCGAACCGGGCGTATGCCCAGGGTGCTCGGTGGCGGTGATGTTGGGCAGGATCTGTTCGCTACCGCTGAAGGTTTTGACTTTGTTGGCATCTATGTAAGGTTTGAGGGTGTTACGCGCGCCATCAAAATATCCTTGGCCGTATTGAGAGCTTTTCATCTTGGCATCATCAAAGAAAAAGTCGATGTCACCTTTGCCCAAATGTACGGTCGCATTGGGAAATACGCGCTGGCCATTTGCAATCAAACCACCCGTATGATCAGCGTGAGAATGGGTCAACAGAATATCGGTGATATCTTCGGCTTTTATGCCAAAGGTGGCTAAATCAGCGAGTACTTTACCGCCTTTATCGGGACCGAACATATGACCCGCGCCAGTATCTACTAACACTGTATGTTGAGGCAGTTGGATCAAATAAGCATTGATCGAGCCCTCTACCGGATTGTGTTGGAAGTTATGCGCTAGTTGGTTATCGATGTCCGCTTGGCTGATGTTCCGCAATAGCTTTTTGGCATCTTGTGGCACTGTGCCATCGTTTAATGCGGTGACCACAACATCACCTACTTGCAGCTGGTAACCACCGGCCTGTTGGTTGATCAGTTGTGTCTCGGCGTAACTCAGAGGTGCTTGTAACAGCGCCGTAGACAACAGTAGCGCGCACAAAGTGCGATTTAAACTTAGCATGGCATTACTCCTTGTAAATCCTGATTTGGCTGTTATTTTGCGCCGCCTAGAGGTAAATGCAAGGCTATATGCGTAATCCTTTATATATTCAAGGCTGGCTAACCTGCGAGGGGCGTCATGGCAGTGTCCCAGTGATGGGGGGTAATGCCTAACCACTCATGGGCATAGCACTGCGCATCTGCCAACGAAGCACAATGCAAGCTGGCAGTGTAAAGGCCTTTAGGGCTAATGACTAATTCAACCCCTTGGGCTGCATCGCCAATAATTTCCAGCGTGATAGCACGCTTACTGCGTGGCAATGTGGTTTGTGGGGGAGTGATTTGCCAAAAGGAGCTATTGCCGAAGATGATGGCCTGAGTAGTGGCGTACAGATGGATAGTATGACTCACGAGTGGTGCTCTCTAGTTTAAAAAATGGACATCCTTGTCCAACGCTGGGTTGCCAAGGTAGCAAAGAATGCATGGTGATGGCCTGAAACCGCTCAACCTCTGAATTGATTAGAGCAGCATTCGCGTCCGAGTGCTGTGGCAATGTGGCGATCAATTGTGGCGAAAATATGGCAATGATTGGAACGTTAGTCCCGTTCGGTGTTGGTGATGAATTTTGCCGTTAGCCAGTGCATGATGAGGTTGCTCACTAGCGTGATGACGCCGGCTAATAATGCGGATGCGAGCACATCAATAGGCCAGTGCATCCCAAGTAAAATACGCGACAGGCTCACCCACCATGCCCAGCACAGCAGTAACATCGGCAGCAATATGCGCTTTCTCTTTAATAGTGCGACACTACTGCTGAGGGCAAGCGTACAGCTAAACAAGGTGTGGCCAGAGGGAAATGAATAGCTCGTTTCAAACTGCCATTGACTCCACACATTTGCTGAAATTGGAATCGGCAGTTGATCGCGTGACAGTGCTGCTAACAGCACACTGCGCTCACTGCTATCAGCTTGATAAAATTGGCTGAGATTGAGCAAGCCATGCTGGGCAAGATATTCCACGTAGGGGCGAGGTTCGGCAAACAGTTGCTTAAGTCCATGACTGAGCAGCAGATTTAAGCCTAACGCCAGCAATAGGGTGCAAAAAATAGGCAAGCGCAGCCGAGAGGGGAGCTGAACCAATACCCATCCCAACACCACAATACTGGTCACCACTCCCCATGGCCGAGTGCCGGTCATAGTAAGTGCATAGTTCAGTTCGGCGAAACCGCTGGAAAGATCCAGCAATGGAAAAAGTGCCCGCCCTGAGAGCGTAACGAGCAGTGGCGGCAGTAATAACAGTAGCCAGCTAGTTACACCACAGAGCATGGTCGCGCGAGTGATCGGCATTGCAGTCCTTGCGATGACTTTGGCTGTCAATAGTGGCAAAGCTCCTAGCCTGATGTAAAGCGTCAGCTGGTAATCGTCTATTGCCCGAGCAGAGAGCCTTTAGGGTTGAAGCAGCTATCGTTGGTATGGTCTATTCTTCCTGGTTAATGAGTCTTAACTAGCTGAGTTTAAAGGTATTTATTGGTGTTGCATTAGTATTTATATTGGTGAAATTTTTTGTCCATAAATAACTAAATCAATCTAAGGTAAAGTAATTAAATTTGTTAAAAATCAATTACTTTATTTTTAAATAGGGATTTTTTGACGAATTTTTTTAACCATCAGTTTGCGTTGGCGCACAGCGGCAAACTTTGCCTAATTGACGGAATTTATTCCGGTGGAATAATGCGCACACTTTTCGATGTACCTACCTTCAAACATAAATGTCTACTTACACTCGACCGGTGCTGTTATTGCTCAGCGGTCTACTGCTGTTGACCCTTTCGATTGCAGTATTAAATACCCTAGTTCCCCTTTGGTTAGCGCGCGAAAGCATGGCGACATGGCAAGTTGGCATGGTCAGTTCTGCATATTTTGCCGGTAATTTGCTGGGCACGCTGCTGGCGGGGCGTTGTATTACCCGGCTTGGGTTTAATCGTAGTTATTATCTCGCGTCACTTATTTTTGCCGTTGGCTGTATCGGCTTAGGGGTTGTGGTTGAGTTTTACAGCTGGTGTCTGTGGCGGTTTATCGCTGGCGTCGGCTGTGCAATGATCTGGGTTGTGGTTGAAAGCGCGTTAATGTGCAGCGGTCATTCTCGTAATCGCGGTCGCTTATTAGCCGCTTATATGATGGTGTATTACTTCGGCACGGTAGCGGGGCAGCTGTTGCTGACAAAACTGTCGACGGAGCTGATGAGCGTGTTGCCGTGGGCAGTAGCCTTGGTGCTGAGTTCTATGCTGCCACTGCTGTTTACTCGCATCGTCAACAATGAACCTGCAGCAGAGCAGCAAACCCACTTATGGTCGATGTTGCGCCTTCGCAAGGCGCGTTTAGGGGTTCATGGCTGTGTGATTTCGGGCATTGTGCTCGGGTCGATGTATGGTTTGATGCCGCTGTACCTCAATCATTTGCAAAAGGATGATGCAACAGTGGGGTTTTGGATGGCCTTGCTGGTCAGTGCTGGCATTTTTGGTCAGTGGCCTGTGGGTAAGCTGGCGGATCGCTTTGGTCGCTTGCTGGTACTGCGGGTGCAGGTGTTTATCGTTATTTTGGGATGTATCGCGATGTTGTCACATGTCGCGTTAACACCCGCGTTATTTGTTCTCGGTGCAGCTGGTTTTACGCTGTATCCGGTGGCGATGGCTTGGGCCTGTGAGAAGGTGGCGCAACATCAATTGGTGGCAATGAACCAAGCCTTGCTGTTGAGCTATACCGTAGGCAGTTTGGTTGGGCCAACATTAACTGGCGCGCTGATGGAAACCTTCTCTGATGGTTTGCTGTTTATCATGATTGCCAGCGTGTCAGTGGTGTATCTGTTGATGTTAATGCGTAACGCCGAGCAGCATCCGACGCCGGTGGCTCACGTCTAACTGAAATTCGCATATCAAAAAGGCCGCAATGGTAGTTAATCGTTGCGGCCTTTAGTTTTTCTAGAGCGTAAATCGCTGTGTCAATTACGCATCTTGGCTCAGCTTGGCTTCAAGTTCAGCGACTTTCGCTTGCAATGCTTCGAGCTTCTCGCGGGTTTTTAACAGTACATGTTGCTGTACTTCGAACTCTTCGCGAGAGACTAAATCCAGCTTCATCAGCTGTTGTTGCAGAATGCTTTTGCTGCGTTCTTCAAACTCACCGGCAAACTGTTTTACAGGAGCAGGCAGGTTGTCACTCAGTTGCTGAGCCAGTTCTTCAATCTTTTTTGCGTTAATCATTGTGATACTTCCATCGGTTACGCCATTGAGTGAATTGTAACCCAAGCCATAGGGTTATCCCAATAATTGCGCTGCTTTTGTGTTGGCGAAGTTATGCTGGTGCACTCTTGTGCGGCAGTGATGGATTCGATGCCGCGCCAATCTCGCCCATCGCGGCGGTTGTCTGCTATGATTGCGCGTCTGTTTAGTTGCTACCTAGTGTTATTGATGAAGTTAAATCCCGCGCAGAACGATGCCGTTCATTACATCTCTGGTCCCTGTTTAGTCCTTGCCGGCGCAGGCAGTGGTAAGACGCGCGTGATCGTCAATAAAATTGGCTATCTCATCCAAACCTGTGGTTATAAGGCGCGCCATATTGCTGCTGTGACCTTTACCAACAAAGCCGCGCGAGAGATGAAAGAGCGGGTGTCACAGTCGATTGGTCGCAAAGAAGCCCGTGGCTTGTGGATCTCGACTTTCCACACACTGGGCTTAGAAATCATCAAACGTGAACACAAAGCGCTGGGGTTAAAACCGGGGTTTTCCCTGTTTGATGATCAGGACTCGATGGCGCTGCTGAAAGAGCTGACTGAGAAAGAGCTACAAGAAGACAAAGATTTACTGCGCTTGTTGGCAACGACAATTTCAAACTGGAAAGGCGGACTGATCATTCCCGACCGCGCCCGCAAGATCGCCAAAGGCGAGCAAGAACAGCTGTTTGCATTGCTATACCAGCGTTATGCGCAGCACATGAAAGCCTACAATGCGCTCGATTTTGATGACCTGATCCTGTTGCCCACCTTGCTGCTGCAGTTCAACGAAGAGGTGCGCAAGCGGTGGCAGAAACGGATTCAATATCTGCTGGTGGACGAATATCAAGACACCAATACTAGCCAATACGAGTTGGTCAAACTGCTGGTGGGTGAGCGAGCACGTTTTACCGTGGTGGGCGATGACGACCAATCTATCTACTCATGGCGTGGCGCTAAGCCGCAAAACCTGGTGCTACTTGGCAAAGACTTCCCCGAGTTGAAGCTGATTAAACTGGAGCAGAATTATCGCTCCAGTCAACGGATTTTGCGTGCCGCTAACATATTGATTGCCAACAACCCGCACGTGTACGACAAGTCGCTGTTTAGTGAGTTGCCCTATGGCGAGCCGCTGCGGGTGCTCAATGCGGCCAACGAAGAGCAAGAAGCGGAGCGCGTTGTCGCAGAGATTATTCGGCACAAGTTTATGGGCAAAACCAACTTTGGTGATTATGCGGTGCTATATCGCGGTAATCACCAGTCGCGCTTGCTGGAGCGGGCGTTGATGACCAACCGTATTCCGTATCGATTAAGTGGCGGCACCTCATTTTTCTCGCGCGCAGAAATCAAAGACATCATGGCGTACCTGCGTTTGGTGGTGAACCCTGACGATGACAATGCCTTTTTGCGGGTAGTGAACTTGCCCAAACGTGGCATTGGCCCTGCAACCTTGGAAAAACTCGGCAATTTTGCCAACAGCAAACATATCTCTATGTTTGAGGCAATTTTTGATGCCGGCCTGCATCAGCATTTGAGTGCTGGCGCGATCGAGAGCTTATTTAAGTTTGGTCGATTTATTGTTGATACCGGCGAAATTGCTGAGCGTGGCGAAGGTGTGGATGCCATCAAGCAATTGATCCGCAATATTAACTACGAAGATTATCTTTACGAAACCAGCCCCAGCGCTAAAGCCGCTGAGATGCGGATGAAGAATATCTCTGAGTTGTATCGCTGGGTGACTGAGATGTTAGCTGGCGATGATCTTGATGAGCCAATGACCTTACCCGAAGTGGTTACGCGGCTGACGTTGCGCGACATGATGGAACGCAATAACGAAGATGAAGCGGGTGACCAAGTGCAGTTGATGACACTGCATGCTTCCAAAGGCTTGGAATTCCCCTACGTGTTTATCGTGGGTATGGAAGAAGGGTTACTGCCACACCAAAGCAGTATCGATGAAGATAACATCGAAGAGGAACGTCGCTTAGCCTATGTGGGGATCACGCGGGCGCAGCAGGAACTGTTCTTTGTGGTCACCCGTGAACGACGCCAGTTTGGCGAAACGATTCAAAGCCAAATCAGCCGGTTTATCGACGAGTTACCGCAAGACGATTTACATTGGGATAACCGCAAACCGGAAAAGAAAACCGAGCAGGAGCGGATGCAGACTGGCAAAGCCAATATTGCCAATTTACGCGAGATGTTTAAGAAATAGCGCATGCACCACGCCATGCAATGGTTAGGCTAATGCGATGCTTTCGCCGTTGTCGCTGGTCTGCGCGTATTGCACTGTGCTAAATCCCATTTGCCGTAAACAATCCAGTTGGGCTTGGCTATGAATGCCATCGACAATCAGGTTGATTTGCATCGATTCAGCACTGAGGCGAATCGCATTTAACAGCCGTTGATGGCGTTTGCTGCGGATCCCTTGCGCCAATTCTGGTTCCAACTTCAACTGACTAATGGGCAAGAAGCTCAAGGTAACCATCGAACTGTAGCCACTGCCATAGTGGCTAATGCCCAGATTAATATCCAGTTCCCTCAGTTCTTCGAAGCCGCTGGCGTGGCTTTCATTATCACGCGCCATGGCCAACTCACTAAAGAATAGACACAGGTGGTCAAGTGGGAATTGGCAATTCCGTAAGCAGTTTTTCAGATTGCGTAGAGCGTGTTTGTGGGTCAAATGTTGACTCGACACCGTCAAGTGTAGACTCGATACTCCCGACAGATTAAGCGCGGTGTAACTGCTGCTAATCATTTCAATCGTATAGCGGTCTAGATCAAGCAACATATTGGCTTGCTCGGCCAGTTGCTGTAGTTGCTCGTGGTTAATAATGCCATGTTCAGCATGATGCCACACCAGTCGGACATCGCGGGCAATCTCTTGCCTATCGGCTAACGACTCAACTCGAGCGAAGCTCAATTGGATTTGGCATTGTTCGATCGCGGCGCGTAACTCGTTTTCGAGGGTAATATTGCGTAGCAATTGCTCGTGGGAATGTTCATCAAACACCACATAGCAGCCTTTACCACGGGTTTTTGCCATATACATTGCAGTATCAGCATCGCGCAGCAGTGACTCGCTGGTTTCATTCTTATGGCGGCCATTCATCGCAATACCGATACTGGCACCAGAGTTGAACATCTTTCCGCTTAGATTAAAGGGTTTGGCTAACTCCGCCAAAATCCGCTCAGCAACGTCTTTTGCGTCTTCTATTTGATGAATGTGCGCCAGCAGAATCACAAACTCGTCACCACCGAGGCGTGCCAAGGTATCTTGCTCGCGAATACAAAGACCTAACCGGTGCGCTGTTTCGATCAGGAAATGATCACCTTCAAGGTGACCTAAGGTGTCGTTAACTAACTTAAAGCGGTCAAGGTCGATAAATAGCAGTGCGAATTGGCCGTTGTTAGCTGCGTGGTGAATATTAAAGGCGTCTTTGAGGCACGCCATAAACATCATCCGGTTGGGCAGGTCGGTTAATGCATCATGGCTAGCATCATGTTTAAGCTGAAGCTCCACCTTGCGCCGTTGCGAGATTTCGCGCTGTAAATCTTTGTTGGCTTGTGCCAGTTCGCGAGTACGTTCAACGACTTTTTCTTCTAACTCTTCTTTTGAGCGTTTTAGTGTGTCATTGGCGTACTTTCGTTCAATCGCAGTAGCGATGTGTTGCGAGACAAAAGTCAGCAAGTCCATATCTTTAAACTGATATTTTTGCTCATGACTAAAGGAGTAAACCGCCAGCGCACCACAAATCCTTCCTTGAAGCATCAACGGAATACCAATCCACTGTTTCATCAATTGGGTATGATTGAGATCGGGCGCGCGGTTGTAAATTTCCCCTTGGCTAATGAGCTTCTTCATTGCATTTTGGTCTAACAGCATCGGCCTTTGAGTGCGAAGCAGGTATTCCACTAAGCCATCTTTTAATGGACGCGTCTTCGGCGGTACATTGTTTTGCTGCGATACATAAAACGGAAATTCGAGTTGACTGCGATCGGATGTTAATAAGGCGATATAGCAGTTTTGTGCCGGCAACAAATGGCTTATGACTCGGTGTAATTCTGCATAAAACTCACCGTCTTCCAGATTCGAGGTGGCTAGATCGGCGATTTCAAATAGCGAGCGTTGCAACCGTTCGGCACGACGTCGTTCATACACTTCGAGTTTGAGCTTCTCGTAGGCCTGGCTAAGTTCTTGGGTGCGCTGCTCGATTGCCAATTCGAGCTGTTGCTGATGCCTTAATCGCTCAAGTACGCCAGCAATATGTTGGCTGATAAATTCCATCAACTCTTGATCACGGCGGTTATAGCAGATCTCAGGGCGGTAACTTTGCACGACCAAGACGCCAATCACCAAGCCATGATGTTTGATCGGCACACCAAACCATTGATGCGAGGGTGAACCGAGATCGTCGATCTCACCCAGTTCGGTGAGTTCTTGCGCCATATGTTCATCACACAATAGTGGTGTTTGATTACGTAAGACGTAACCAGTCAAACCGCGCTTAAGTGTGTCTGATAAATGTTCGTCAGAGTAGACTTCTGAAGGATGGGCGTCCTTTTCATCCGCAAAAAAGGGTAGCTCGATACGGTCTTGCTGTTTTAACGCAATATAGAAGTTATCTGCGGGGATAAGTTGCTTGAGATGCCGATGCAGACCAAAGTAAAACTCCTGCATCGTATTAACAGTATTGGCGAGTTCAGAGACACCAAGGAGTGCTTGTTGCGCCACTGTGATTCGCTTAAATTCAACTGCTAATGTGTCGTTGCTATTCAATTTATCGCCCGAGCCTAACGTTGGAACGTCACTCTAACGCGGATTTTTGAGTGGCATTTTGCACTGCCGTCGCGCTCGTTGTTAGTAACGTCTTGTAAATAAATTGTTGAATTATTAACTAAACTGCTTAGTAATATCATTAATGCATCTTAGTGCCAAGCCAAATTATTGGCGACTGTCATTTACCTGATTGCTGTCATATTGTGCTATTAAGCTAAAACTTGAACAACTAAACAAAAAATGCAAAATAACCGTAGACGCGGCGATGAAATACTCCTACTATATGCGGCGCTGACACGGCAGGGCGCCCATAGCTCAGTTGGATAGAGCGCACCCCTCCGGAGGGTGAGGCCGAGGGTTCGAATCCTTCTGGGCGCACCATCTAGGTAAGGGTAGCTCAGTCAAAGTTAGCAAAATTCAGTGGTGGCTGTAGCTCAGTTGGTAGAGCCCTGGATTGTGATTCCAGTTGTCGTGGGTTCGAGCCCCATCAGCCACCCCATTCTTTCTACTGTTTTAGGATGGTAGCAAGGTGTAAGAAAGTCAAAGTATGTCGGTGATTAGCGCAGCCCGGTAGCGCATCTGGTTTGGGACCAGAGGGTCAAAGGTTCGAATCCTTTATCACCGACCAATTTGATGATTTCAACGTTGGCAACGTATAAAGCCGTGTCGAGAGACAAAACCTTTCGGTGATTAGCGCAGCCCGGTAGCGCATCTGGTTTGGGACCAGAGGGTCAAAGGTTCGAATCCTTTATCACCGACCAAATTCTAAAAAAGCCTCTGCAATGCAGAGGCTTTTTGCTTTCTAGAGTCCCATCCTGAAGCCGCGAAGCTATCAGCAATAAGGCAACGCCAACGCTAGTAAGCTTTTGCACCCAACACGCAATGTTGTGCGGGCATCACTATCAAAGCTGATGCCTGCAGTTAGCTGTTTAGGCGATATTTTCTGGTGGCGCAATAAAGCCTTGGTAACCCTGAACTTTAAGGCTATCAAAGCGGGCTAATTGCGGCTCTTCCTGAATACCTGTGACAATAACGGTGATATCTAAGCCTTTGGCTACATTCACTAATGCGCGACACAATTCGACATTGTGTTGGTTATCTTCAAACTGGGCAAATGACTGATCAAGTTTCACATAGCTAGGGCGGAAACTTTGCAGATAGGTCATCGAGCCAAATTGACGTCCAAAGTGGTCAATCCCAAACGTAGCTCCATATTCCTTAATAATGTGGCATAAGGCTTCACAGGCTTTGTGGTCACCATAAATACTGGCTTCTTGGATTTCAAAGGTGAGTAGTCCTTGATGATTCACATCTTTTAAGAACTTAGCTAACCAATCATGGAATTTCGGATCGGTGATACTTTGATGGGTGATGTTGACCGCCAACGGTTGTTCAACTCGGTCGAGAATACCGTCTTCAAAAATCTTCTCGATAATACAGCGGTCCATCAAGCTACCTAACGACAATAACTCAACGTAAGGCATAAATTGGCCAGCGTGAACCACTTTGTCTTCAATCTGCAACTGACAGAAAAGTTCACGTTGCAGCAGTTTACTCTTACCTAACTGCTGAATAGGCTGCCAACGGAACATAAATTTCTTGTTGTTGATGGTTTCCGTCAGTTTGAACCGCCACTGTTCACGGGTAAACAGCTGTTGTTGCTTCGATTCATACCAATGGAAAATGCGGCTCTCTTTGAGTGCTTGCTGTAAGGCATTATCGGCTTGTGCCAGAATACTGGACACCGACGATTGGCCAATACGCTCTGCAATCCCTATTGCATAGCCCTCATTGGGTTTGCTACCAGCTTTGACCATCTCTTGGTTGATGGTGCGAATCAAGGTTTGCAGATATTTACTGGTTTGTTCACGTTCAACATTGGTGATCAAGAAAGCAAATTCATAGGCCGAAATACGGGCAATCACCGAATCAGTCACCTCTCTTAATTGGGTTTGCAGTGTTTCCGCCAATAGCTTGATGGTTTCATCGCGCACTTGATAGCCATATTTACTGTGAACATCTTCCAACCAAGCTAAGTTGGCCAGCAGCAAGGCACCACTGTCGGGCTCACTTAACCAACTATTGAGGCGACTGGTCATATATTGGCGATTGGGCAGGTTAGATACTGCATCAACCAAGTTCTTCTTACGCAGATCAGACACTTCTTGGTCGAGCGAATTAAACAGATGTTTTAACTGCGAAGACATGCTGTTGAAGGCCTCCACCACATCTTTCAGTTCGCGAGTTTTCGGAGGTACCATGTCGGGGCCAAATTCCCTTTTGGCGACGCTTTTGGCATGCTCTGCGATATCGTGCAGTGGTTTTAAAATCCAGCTTAATCCGACTCTAGCGGTTAGAATGGCGATCAAAAATAAGATGGAAAACACTATGATAGTATTACTCATAATGCGCCAAAGCTCGTTATAACCGTAACCTGGATGGGCGGTGATTTTCAGGTTTGCAAGTTGGATCCAGCCTGAGGTAATGGTGCTTTCTCTCGCCACGGTTGGGAACAGATTAAGATCGATAAACCACTGCGGCACACCTTTAACGCGAATGGCGTTATTCCATGTTTGCTGTTTTCCATCAACCATCCAAGTCAGTTGTACTTGTTGATAGTAGCCGCCTTCAAAAATCACGTTGACCATTGTTTCTACTGTGGCCATGTCACCCGCTTCTAGTGCGGGGACTAGCATCAACCCCAGCGAATGACTGGTGTTGTTAAGATCAGATTCCATTTGTGTCGATAGAAAGTTGCGGGTCTCGTTAAACTGCACGTAACCCAAGCTTGCTACCACTAACAAAAATAGCCCAAAGAGCAATGAATATAACTGTCTGAACAAGGTCATTGTTATAGCTACTCCAGTACCATTAGTGGCTGACGTAAGCGGTCAACCCCTAATCTGTATTTAAGATCATTCCATTTTTCGAGACGTGATGAGGAACCTGCTAGTTCACCCCGTCCTCTTTCTTTGTTCAGCCACAACTGTTTACCGTTAAAGCTGTAAACAGGGATCAAGTCGTTACGTTGCGTTGCAGGCTTTAGCATGGGGTCGAGATTATCCAAGATCAGCGGAATGGAGGAGGGCTTTTCGTAATAGGCTAATACCATATGGTATTGGTTTACGCTGGTGGCCTTTACCATGGTGATCCGCATCTTTTCATCCGCTACGCCTAGCTGTAGCAAAGTAAAGTATTTGGCGATTGAAAAGTCTTCGCAATCGCCACCGTTGGCGCCAATAAACTCTAACGGCGTGGCCCAGTAGTTACTGTCGCCCCAGAGTTTGATGTCATCAACAAATCTAAATAGGTTAAAAAAACTATTGACTGCTTTAAGCTTGTCTAACTCACTAAGTTGTTGGCTTTTATCCAAAATTTTGAACCAAGCTTGAGCTCGAAGCCCCGCGCGTTGGCCATATTTATCAGATAGCACTGAAACAATGCGCCCTTCATCCAGTGGTTTTACATCGTCTGCTTGGGGAGCTATAACGATGACCAACATAGCAACAATGGCGCAATGGCAAACCCGCCTAAAAAAGGCGTAAAGCGACAGTTTGCCAAAAGCCAATGTGGTCAATGCGTTTCCTATTTAACAACTTCATCTACGGTGTAAATGGTCCACTTCATATCAGCCATTGTATCTTCACCGGTAACTTCTGCAATCACGCGGCGGTTACGACGTTGTGCTTCTTTGGTACCACTTAAATCTACAGGTCTATCGAAACTATAGCCCACTGCAGATAGTCGGCTTTGTTCGATACCAAACTCACGGTTAAGCACTTCTGTCACCGCATTGGCACGATTTTGTGACAGCTCTAAGTTGTGCTCGTAGCTACCCGTACGGCTACAGTGACCTTCAATGGTCACTTTAGTGTGTGGGTATTGCTTCATAACGTCCGCAATGGTTTGGATCTGGCTGTAGTACATAGGGTCAATGTAATAAGAATCGTTCGGGAACAATACCTTAAGTTCAGAACGCTCTTTAATTGGTTTCACCGTGCCACAACCATAATTATTGATATTGGCGCCCGTTACAGTGCCCGAGCATTTTTCACGAGCTTCAATAACGCCATCACGATCGTCATCGTTGAGGTTATACACTTGCGTGGTTTCGCCTTCCATTGCGACGGTATCACGCATTGATGAGATCGACGAACATCCAGACATCAAGACGACCGTCAGTAGTGTCAATAAGAGTTTCATTACTGTACTCCTTCCTCGTTATTGCCTTGTCCTTGCCAAACGGCTGGGCGAGTGACTCTTAGTGAATCAAGCAATTTCCCTGTTGCATTGAGCACGCGATATTTTGCGATAATTTCATCGAACTCAGCAGTGAGATAATCTCGTCTTGCTTCAAACAGCTCGTTTTCGGTATCCAATAAGTCGAGCAAGGTGCGTTGACCTAGGTTGAACTGTTGCGAGTAGGCGACTTGCGTTTCTTTTGCTGCTACAACGTGGTCACGAATGAATTGCTTTTGTGGAGCCAAGTATTGATAGGCGTTCCACGCGAGATCGACTCCTTCAACGACTTCACGATAAGCGCGTTCACGGATCTCTTTCGCTTCACCCAATTTGTACGCGCTTTCTTTTTCGCGCGCGAGATCGCGGCCACCATTAGCGATGTTATAGCGCATGCGCACCATGGCTTGAACGTCGTTGTAGTAACCACCGACATCTTGGCTGGCAATGGCACTGTACCCATCTTCACCATTGAGGTCATTGTTCCAGTTGGCTGACAACTCTAATGTGAATGTTGGGTAGTAAGTCGATTGTGCTGTCTCACGTTCAGAGACTGCGGCCAAAATATCGCTACCTGCTGATTTCAATACCGGATGGTTTTGCTGTGCCATTGCGAGGCCTTCAGTAAGGTCTTTTGGTAGCATGTCAGCATCAGGCACTGGAATAATCAGACTGTCGGGCTGTTGGTGGGTGATGCGATAAAATTGGCTTTTAGCATCCATAAAGTTGTTGCGCGCAGACATCACGTTGGCATTAGCTCGTGCTAAACGGCCGCTGATTTGTGATAGATCCGCAGTAGAGCCTAAACCTGAGTCAGTGCGTTGTTTAATCTGCTCGTAGATGTCTTGGTGAGTTTTGAGGTTCTTCTCCGCCAAGGTTAAAACCTGTTCGGCGCGGATATAACCCACGTAAACGCGTGCCACATCTAGTGCGGTATCTTCCGCGGTAGCAAACAGGGTCCACTGTTCAGCAGTCGCTTCGTGGCGGGTACGAGCAACTTCGCTCGAAGTATAGAAGCCATCAAACAGCATCTGTCGAATACTTACCCCAAACTCACCCCGACCGAGTTCCATATCATTCACGCCACGGCGGCGTGTTGACGGTGAGTCGGTTCTCTCGTATCCATAGCCAGCAGTGATGCTTGTCGATGGCAAGTAACCAGAAAATGCCTGATTCACTTGTTCTTCTCGCTGCTTAAAACGATTGAATGCAACTCGAATATCAGGGTTGGTGTCCAGAGTAGAAGCCACCGCTTGCTCCAGTGTTTGCGCTAACGCAGCACCTGGAAGTATCAACGCTGAAATAGTCAGCGCAAGTGCACTGGCTTTCAACCGCTGATTTGTTAGTGTGATCATAGTAAACCCCTCCAAGGTTTATAACTTTGGGCCTAGCGTTCCCTTAACGCGTTTTCTTTGGCTCTAAGTATTGGATTGAGAATGTACTCAAGGACTGTTCGTTTCCCAGTTATTACATCTACGCTGGTTAGCATACCGGGTATTATCGGCATCTTTGTGCCATCTTTTTTGGTTAGGCTGGACTCGTCTGTCCTCACTTTCACCAGATAAAAACTATTACCTTCCTCGTCCTGAGTGGTATCTGCGCTAATCTGTTCCACGGTGCCAGTTAAACCACCGTACCGAGTAAAATCGTAAGCGGTCACTTTGACAACCGCAGGTAAGCCCGGGTGTAAAAAGGCGATATCTTTCGGCAGTATTTTGGTCTCAATCAGCAGTTGGTCTTCTGACGGGACGATTTCCATAATATTGATGGCGGGTTGCACTACACCACCAAGCGTATTGATCTCAATCGATTTTACTGTGCCATTAACGGGTGAAGTAATAATCGCTTTGTCCACTTTATCCATGGCGCCCACTTGCGCTTCATTCATGCGCGACAATCTGGCTTGCATCTCGTTGAGTTGCGCACGGGCATCGGCGGCGTAGCTCAACACGGCATCGCGCCGTTTGAAAATCGCTTCATCCATCGCAGCCTTCACTTTGGGGCGATTAAGACGTACACCTGAAAGCTCACCCTTAATATCGTTGACATTACGCTCAAGTTTTAACAGTTCTACTTCTGGCACAATGCCTTTCGCTGCCAAAGGGCGCGTCAGTTCCAGTTCGCGCGTTACTAACTGGAAACTGGTGGATAGCGTAGTAATTTTTGAGGCCAACTCTTCGTTTTCTTGCTGACGTTGTTGGATTTGCCGCGCCAGAATTTCCAGTTGGTTAACCAAGTTATCTAAGCGACCGTCAAATTCCTCTTGCTGACGGGCGACTAACTCAGGTTGAGAGGTTTGCAATCCTTCGGGAAACTCAGGTGGCGTTTTAACGATTTGGATCTGCTCACGCCAATCTTGGGCAATATTGGAGATTTGAATACTGCTAAGCTCAGCGTTGAGGCGGATAACGTTTGCCCGTAATGAATCTACTTCCTGCTGTTGCTGTGCCGCATCTGAACGAAAGCGAGTGTCATCAATACGCACCAGTGGCTGACCTTTGGTCACTACCATGCCTTCTTGCACGTACATCTCTTTCAAAATACCGCCATCAAGGCTTTGGATCACCTGCACTTGGCTGGATGGAATGACTTTGCCCGTGCCAGTGGTAACGCGGTCAAGTTTCGATACTGCTGCCCACACCAGAAAACAGAGCAGCATAGTGGCGATGCCCCAGATGATGTGTTTGTGGGTTGATGGTGCTTCGGTCAGCATTGCGCCATAAAGGTCGTCAACCATTTCGAGATCTTCAGGTGTGAGGTACTTAGCCACGATTACCTCCTGCCATCAGCCCCTGATTTAACATCTCCAATACCTTATTTTTCGGACCATCGGCTAGGATACGGCCGCGATCCAACACAATAATCCGATTTACCAACTGCAGCAGATCCATCTTATGCGTGATAATGATGAGGGTGCGGTCTTTGCTAACATGTCCCATTGAGCGCATAAATTGTTTTTCAGCGCGGGCATCGAGACTGGCGGTTGGTTCATCCATCAATAACACCGGCGGGTCGTTCAAAATCGCTCGGGCTAATGCGACGGTCTGACGTTGGCCACGAGACAACGATTCGCCTTTTTCACCGACTTGACGGTCTAGGCCTTCCGCTTCCATATCGGTGAACAGGTTCACGCCCGACAGCTGTACTGCGCGCATCAATTGGTGTTCCGTCACCGAGCGTGTACCAAATAGAATGTTATCGCGTACTGTTCCGTGAAACAGGGTCACGTCTTGGGCGAGATAACCAAAGTTGCGCCGTAAGTCGCTTGGATGGATCTGCGCTGAGTCGACACCGTCATAGCGCAGACTTCCGCTGGCGGGCTGGTAAAGACCCACTAACAATTTTGCTAAGGTACTCTTACCGCTACCATTTCTACCAATAATTGCAATTTTTTCGCCGGGCTGAATATGCAACGACAGCGGATGTAACACCGGTTGCTCGGTGCCTGGGTAGCTGAAGGTGATGTTATCAGCTTCAATTTTCCCCATCAGCCGTTGTTTAGTGACCAGATGGCCTTTATTTTCAAACTCATCTTCTTGGGTCATGATGCCGTCTAACTGACGTAAGGCGCTAATCATCTGGTTGGCGCGTGTCATTAGGTTCGCCAATTGCGCCATCGGTGACACTGCACGGCTTGAAAGCATCACCGCTGCAATGATGCCGCCCATAGAGATTGCGTTATCAGCAACGCGATAAACCCCGAGTATCACCACAAATACTGTCGTTGCTTGCACAATAAAGGTAGCAAAGTGCGATACAGCATTTGATAGCTTTTTGGTCTTCAGCTGCCAGTTTGCGGTGTGGCCAATCATCTGTTGCCACGCTTTTTGGATCAGGCCTTCGGCGCCATAGCTTTTTATCGATTCAAGCGCTGACAAACTCTCAATCAAATGGCCATGCTTCAAGCTGGCGAACTTATTACTCTCTTCAATAGCGCGTTTGAGGCGCGGTTGAATAATGAGGGTAAATATAAGAATTGTTACCCCAGCGATCACCGGAATTACCGCCAGATCACCAGCAACCAAATAGATAATGACCACAAATAGCATCGCAAACGGTAAGTCGACTAATGTGGTAATCGTCGTTGAGGTTAAAAAGTCACGAATGCTGTCAAATTCACTCAACTGCCTTGCCATGCCGCCGACACTGCTAGAACGTTTCTCTAACGGCAGACCAATGGCTTTATAAAACAGCCGTGATGACACAATAATGTCGATTTTCTTACCTGCAATATCAATCAGATAAGCACGCAGTTGTCGCATGACAAAATCGAAAAAGTAGGCAATGCCAGCGCCAGCAGCCAGTACCCATAAAGATTCAAATGCTA
This sequence comes from Shewanella avicenniae, assembly GCF_017354945.1. Classification (NCBI taxonomy): domain Bacteria; kingdom Pseudomonadati; phylum Pseudomonadota; class Gammaproteobacteria; order Alteromonadales; family Shewanellaceae; genus Shewanella; species Shewanella avicenniae. The sequence goes on from NZ_CP071503.1 coordinate 475,729, forward strand.
GATTGGGCACCACTTTGTCGTACACATTCATCACAAATAATGGCGACACAAGCGCAAAGATATTAACTAGCACCGAGGCAATTAACGCATCCCGATAGATGGGCGCGGCATCTCGTAATGTCTGTAAAAGCCAATGGGAGCTATGGTCATGTTGGTAGACATCAAAGCCCATATCACCGCGGTACTGCTGCTTAACCAAAAACAGATAGCCGACATAGATGGCTTCAAGTTCTTCAATTGATAGCCGTTGTTCACCACCCGTTTCTGGAAGTTGAATCACTGCCGTATGCTTATCAAAATCCAGCTCACGTAAGATGCAGGCTTTCTTATCTTTCAGCAACAACACGCAGGGTAGTTGAATCGCTAAGATTTCATTGAGCCCTTTACGCATCAGTTTAGCGGCTAAACCTGCCCGAGACGCGGCTTGCGGAAACAGTTCGGCTGGCAATACGGCTGTTGATAATGGCAGGCCTGCTACCAAAGATTCAACGGAGCATGGACTACCGTAATACTCTGTCATGAGCACTAAGCAATCCAGTAATGGATCAACTGTAACCCGCTGTGACGCAGGTATTGTCCATTGCTCTGTTTTCGGCGAGGCAGAGTTACTACTCACGAATTCGTTAATCCTTTAAACATGAACTGATAGGTAAAGTATTTACCAAAGATGCTCCGGTAGCAAAGATGCTACCGGAGTTTTCTTGGATATTTAATAAGTTACCAATTATGGATGATGAGTGATTCGGCTACTTAGATCATCGAAGCTATCAGTAGTTGCATATGAGTTGCTTTCGCCTGATGCGTCAGTTTGCACAATAAGCGGTCCATCGCTCGATAATAAACTATTAATAACATCATTATCTGTGCCACTCATATTAACGCCGTTAAGTACTATTGATTGGTCAACGTGCCCATCAGCATCTGCATCAATTTCAATAGTTACGGTACTATTGGCCTGATCGACAATAAAGCCGAGATAACTTCCCAAGTCATCGCTACCATTCCATTGCAACAGATCACTTATATCGAGCTTATCACCTTCACTGATAGAGAAGTCAGTAATGACGTCTGTTCCTGTATCACCAGCTACCCAAACGAAAGTATCTATACCGCTGCCACCGGTAAGAATGTCATTACCTTGGCCTCCATATAGTAAGTCATTGCCTTCGCCACCGAGCAATACATCACTATTGGCTCCACCATCAATAATGTCGTTTCCACCTTGTCCAAAGATGACATCACTTCCTGAGCCGCCATTGAGAACATCCCCTTGATCATTGACTCCAGAAATATCAAATTCCGCGGTGTGACCAAGAATATACTGTTGGATGTCCAAATCTGACACGCTGGCCTGGTTCAGAGCATTTGCGACATAATCATGAATGGCGCTGAAACCTTGTCCGGCTATACCACTTAAATGAATAGCATCACCAAAAATGATGTCATTGCCATTGTTACCATTGATGGCATCAGAGCCAGGCAACAGTGTTTCAGATGACCCCATAATGGCTTGAGCGAGTGCGTGCGTATCAACACCTGTCTGGACCGTTCCTCCATTCGCAACAAAACTGTTAAGCAGGCTATTGTTAATTTGGCTACCTAGGCCAATAGCGTTAACAGTGATTCCATTCTCTTTGAAATAGTCAAATGCATCAATAGCTTGGTTTAATGCTTTTGTATTGTCTTGGGCTGTTGAACCGTTATTTTTAGTATAAGTATTCGGGCTGCCATCAGTAATAAAATAAGCAAGATTACTGTAACTAGCATTTTGGTCATTAAACCAATGTGCAGCACTGTCAAACACACTCTCGTAGTTGGTTCTACCACCGCTCTGCATACTTAATAGTTCGGCCGATAATTTGTCTAACGCATCGGGAATACCGTTCTTATCAACATCTTCGCTAGTTAAGGTAACTGAAACTTGGCTGCGAGATTGAGTATCAAAATCGACCAGTAATAGATTTACAACGCCACCATTCTGAACTGCACTTGACAGTAGTGATTCAAAAACTAATGTGAGTTGCGCTTTCATTTGTGAAAGTGACTGTGAGCTGATACTAGCGGATGTATCCACCATAAAGGCGATGTTGTAGCTTTGCCCTGGAACAACGGTCAGTCCGTCTAGATCGCCAATAATAATATCTTCATCGCTATTACCGCTGATTTCATTATCACCATGAGTTCCTTCAATGACATTCAGATTAATCGCCGGCGTAACAGAAATGTCAGCGATAGCAGTGTCACCGTCAGCATCAGTGATACCAACATTGAAATCTATAGTGTGGTCACCTATTCCTGTAATCAGTTGATATTGGTAGAAATCCCAATGTCCGGTACTTGGGGTGAATTGTAAGGTGAATACCAAATCGCTAGGGTCTCCAGCCGTTGTAGCTGTAATGGTATTCCCATTTTGTGAAACCTCTACCTTTACCTCTACGCCATTTGTTGTGAATAGTTGCGACTCATCGATACCCAGCAATTTTAGAGTACCGGCACCATCGGCACCCCAAGCGAAGTCCACATCACCAGAGGCATAGCCTATTGCAGTGTCTTCTGTACCAGTAAATTCTATGTTGCTTACGGTAAAGTCACTGTTGTCACCTGTACCAGTATTGCCGTTGCTGGCGGCCTTAATAATAACGGTGTCAAATCCTCCTGTGATGGCGCTGAAGCTTGCATTGTCATTGCCAGTAGAGTTAGCGGCAGTAACTGTTTGAGTCTCAACTAATTCACCATCGCGCCAGAACTCAATGATGGCAACTTCGCCTTCATTGGTTCCTTCTTTGACGTAAAACTTGGTGAAGTCGATGTCTAGACCATAGGCGATTGTCCCTTCATCTAATGTGATGATGAGTTGTTCAGATACTCCGCTGGTATCAGTATCGCTAGTGTAGCGAAAATCAACTTCGTTTGAGAATCCGCTGCTAGAACCACCGATACTGTTAACACCAATACCGTCGTTAGTGCCATATATAGACGCACTTGCTAATGATGCTTCATCAGTTGTTGAATCTGTAAAACCTTTCGCCGTAATAGTAAAACCATCAAAATCAATGAGCGATCTTGAACCAGCAAAATTAGTTAAGGCATAACTGCCGTTGAGAACTGTCGGAATATCGGTACCCGTTACTACAACAGATTCATCACTACTAATGACTGGTGAGTCATCTTCAACAGTAACGCTGAAACTACTATTGATAGCTTCTCGGTTGTTATCAATACCGCTTATCAAGAATTGCAGATCTAAACTGTCTTCGACGTTGATTTCTGGGTGGTCAATGGCGCTGAGCAATGTCACAGTGTAAGTCCACTCGTCACTGCCGTCAGTAGGTGCAATGAGTTGTATGGTAATCACCGCATCACCATCGACTGAGCCAGTAAGGGTGAGATTGTCAGAATCCCATCCGTCGTCCCAGTTAACAGTTTCGTTGCCAACAGCAATTCTCCCACCAATATACTGGACTGTGAGGCCGTTAGTTTGAACGTCCATTAATGTTATTACACCAGAAGATACAGCGCTCACAGCGCTTGAGTCGTCAACAACACCTTCCGGCAGAGCTTCTTCAGACACAACTGTGGTATTTGCTGGCAACACAGCAACATCCATTGATGACGCTACAGTGTATGTACCATCAGAGCCCAATACTGAAATGTCGGTAATGACTAGGTCAGAAACATCAAGATTGCCTGGTAAGTTACCTATCAATTTAACATTGACCGAGATGTTACCTTCACTGCCAGCGGCGATGGCACTACCGGATAACGTGAGTTCGATAACAGGGTTGCCATTACCATTTCCCATGCTGCCGTATAATGTTTGGCCGTCGGAACTTACAGTCCAATTCAAATTGAGTTCTTTACCGGATGTACTTTCAATATGAATCGTGTCGGTATGACCAAAGGTAAAATTCTCTAACGTGCTACTACCCGCTTTGAATCTCAAGGATTGCGTATCTAATTCGCTAGTATCCTCGCTAACTTCCAATCCAGTTGCAGAAACGGTGGCAAGTGCATATGAGGTAATCGCCGTTGGTATTACCGTGGATGGTGCGGCAAGTGTGATATCAATTGTACCTTCATTAGCATCGCCATCACTATCAGTTACATCAACATTAAATGCTAGATCTACAGCTTCTGTAGTGCTGACAATTTCTTGTGCAGATGTGCCCCGCAGTTGGAAAGACTGCCCATCCACAGCACTTAATTCAATGTAGGAAATAGCCCCCAAATCGCTAATTACATGTCCTGACTCAATATAGCCATAGCCCAAAAGAACACCGTTACTATCATAAGCTTCGTAATAAATAGCTGTTGGGTCATTATTGCCTACTATGAAGTTAAAGCTCGCTGACGCAACATGTTGCGTATAATCAACGACAAGAACTTCGTCACCAGAAACCCATGGATTTGACACACCAAAACCGTTGTCCGTGCCATTGACCTCTTCATAATGTCGATCAGCTCCTGCGAGACCTGAAAGTACGAATGAAACCTCTTGGTCAGAAGGCACCTTGACGGGATCGTTATAAATGGCATAGGTTGCTGTGTCCGAATCGTAGGTCACATAAACAGTTCCACTGATACCACCTTTACCACCTTCCAAGTCAGCAATATCAATAGTACTTAACTTATCAATGCTATGAACGAGATCTAACGTATAAGAGCCAATACTTCCGTCAGCATTTGCTGCCGTTGGGTCAGTTGTTAAGGTAAAAATCAGAATCTGACTTGCATTTTTACTTGAGAACTCAGTTACGGTGTCTTCGTTAGATGTATACGCGTATAGGATATTTGGATTAGATTCATCAACAAAGTAATAAACAACTTTACCGTTCGCTGTGAGTTCAGATGCCGCAAAACTATTCGTGGCTGACCAACTAGCAATATTATCCGTCAAACTTGATGAATATGGGCCGTCCGCACCGATGATATTAAGAGTATTTGTATAGCTAGAATCCGCAGCATTCGTGCCTGTAGAAGCTTCAGGTGTAGTAAATACAACATCGTCGGTAATGTTGATAACCAAGTTGCCAGCTGGTGATAGGTCACCATCGGCATCTGTCACCACAACAGCGAACGAGACCGAAGTGTTATCACCACTGGTGTTATCTTTCAGCGTGTAGCTGTAGGTAATGGTGCCAGCACCGGTTGCGGCGTCATAGCTGTAGCTTGCTGTCAGTCCATCAGCGAAGGTTTGCGGACTGGTTGTCAGTACGTGACCTCCCAACGACACTGCGCTGAGGCCATCGACAGAGGTAAAGCTAATGGTGCCCGAAGTGGTTTCGCTATTGCTGCTAGCATTGGAGCCTGCAGGTTCACCATCGCGTGCCGGTAAGCCAGCTTCATTCACCGTCGTAGTGCTGCCGCCTGCGTCAGGGATGACGACCGTCGGTGTGCTATCGCCAACCGCAATGGTGAGGGTGGCTGTGTCGGTATCACCATCGCCATCGGTTAAGGTGTAGGTAAAGACATCATTTTGACCACCGGCTGAGCCTGCAGTGCGGACATAGGTATAGTCGCCATCAGCATCAATAGTTAATTGACCATATTGTCCTTGGATCACTAATGCACCATCACTGTTGGTGGTGGCGATATTAGTGCTGATGTTATTGCTCGTGATGGCGGTTAATGTCGCATCATCAGCGCCGAGTGTATCGGCGCCACTATTGGTAGTGCCAGTTGCGGTGATGACGTTACCGCTGACGCTGTCTTCATTGCTCGCAATGGTGTCAGTGTCATTGACAGCAGTGACAACATCGTCGGTGATGTTGATAACCAAGTTGCCAGCTGGTGATAGGTCACCATCGGCATCTGTCACCACAACAGCGAACGAGACCGAAGTGTTATCACCACTGGTGTTATCTTGCAGCGTGTAGCTGTAGGTAATGGTGCCAGCACCGGTTGCGGCGTCATAGCTGTAGCTTGCTGTCAGTCCATCAGCGAAGGTTTGCGGACTGGTTGTCAGTACGTGACCTCCCAACGACACTGCGCTGAGGCCATCGACAGAGGTAAAGCTAATGGTGCCCGAAGTGGTTTCGCTATTGCTGCTAGCATTGGAGCCTGCAGGTTCACCATCGCGTGCCGGTAAGCCAGCTTCATTCACCGTCGTAGTGCTGCCGCCTGCGTCAGGGATGACGACCGTCGGTGTGCTATCGCCAACCGCAATGGTGAGGGTGGCTGTGTCGGTATCACCATCGCCATCGGTTAAGGTGTAGGTAAAGACATCATTTTGACCACCGGCTGAGCCTGCAGTGCGGACATAGGTATAGTCGCCATCAGCATCAATAGTTAATTGACCATATTGTCCTTGGATCACTAATGCACCATCACTGTTGGTGGTGGCGATATTAGTGCTGATGTTATTGCTCGTGATGGCGGTTAATGTCGCATCATCAGCGCCGAGTGTATCGGCGCCACTATTGGTAGTGCCAGTTGCGGTGATGACGTTACCGCTGACGCTGTCTTCATTGCTCGCAATGGTGTCAGTGTCATTGACGGCAGTGACAACATCGTCGGTGATGTTGATAACCAAGTTGCCAGCTGGTGATAGGTCACCATCGGCATCTGTCACCACAACAGCGAACGAGACCGAAGTGTTATCACCACTGGTGTTATCTTGCAGCGTGTAGCTGTAGGTAATGGTGCCAGCACCGGTTGCGGCGTCATAGCTGTAGCTTGCTGTCAGTCCATCAGCGAAGGTTTGCGGACTGGTTGTCAGTACGTGACCTCCCAACGACACTGCGCTGAGGCCATCGACAGAGGTAAAGCTAATGGTGCCCGAAGTGGTTTCGCTATTGCTGCTAGCATTGGAGCCTGCAGGTTCACCATCGCGTGCCGGTAAGCCAGCTTCATTCACCGTCGTAGTGCTGCCGCCTGCGTCAGGGATGACGACCGTCGGTGTGCTATCGCCAACCGCAATGGTGAGGGTGGCTGTGTCGGTATCACCATCGCCATCGGTTAAGGTGTAGGTAAAGACATCATTTTGACCACCGGCTGAGCCTGCAGTGCGGACATAGGTATAGTCGCCATCAGCATCAATAGTTAATTGACCATATTGTCCTTGGATCACTAATGCACCATCACTGTTGGTGGTGGCGATATTAGTGCTGATGTTATTGCTCGTGATGGCGGTTAATGTCGCATCATCAGCGCCGAGTGTATCGGCGCCACTATTGGTAGTGCCAGTTGCGGTGATGACGTTACCGCTGACGCTGTCTTCATTGCTCGCAATGGTGTCAGTGTCATTGACGGCAGTGACAACATCGTCGGTGATGTTGATAACCAAGTTGCCAGCTGGTGATAGGTCACCATCGGCATCTGTCACCACAACAGCGAACGAGACCGAAGTGTTATCACCACTGGTGTTATCTTGCAGCGTGTAGCTGTAGGTAATGGTGCCAGCACCGGTTGCGGCGTCATAGCTGTAGCTTGCTGTCAGTCCATCAGCGAAGGTTTGCGGACTGGTTGTCAGTACGTGACCTCCCAACGACACTGCGCTGAGGCCATCGACAGAGGTAAAGCTAATGGTGCCCGAAGTGGTTTCGCTATTGCTGCTAGCATTGGAGCCTGCAGGTTCACCATCGCGTGCCGGTAAGCCAGCTTCATTCACCGTCGTAGTGCTGCCGCCTGCGTCAGGGATGACGACCGTCGGTGTGCTATCGCCAACCGCAATGGTGAGGGTGGCTGTGTCGGTATCACCATCGCCATCGGTTAAGGTGTAGGTAAAGACATCATTTTGACCACCGGCTGAGCCTGCAGTGCGGACATAGGTATAGTCGCCATCAGCATCAATAGTTAATTGACCATATTGTCCTTGGATCACTAATGCACCATCACTGTTGGTGGTGGCGATATTAGTGCTGATGTTATTGCTCGTGATGGCGGTTAATGTCGCATCATCAGCGCCGAGTGTATCGGCGCCACTATTGGTAGTGCCAGTTGCGGTGATGACGTTACCGCTGACGCTGGCTTCATTGCTCGCAATGGTGTCAGTGTCATTGACAGCAGTGACAACATCGTCGGTGATGTTGATAACCAAGTTGCCAGCTGGTGATAGGTCACCATCGGCATCTGTCACCACAACAGCGAACGAGACCGAAGTGTTATCACCACTGGTGTTATCTTGCAGCGTGTAGCTGTAGGTAATGGTGCCAGCACCGGTTGCGGCGTCATAGCTGTAGCTTGCTGTCAGTCCATCAGCGAAGGTTTGCGGACTGGTTGTCAGTACGTGACCTCCCAACGACACTGCGCTGAGGCCATCGACAGAGGTAAAGCTAATGGTGCCCGAAGTGGTTTCGCTATTGCTGCTAGCATTGGAGCCTGCAGGTTCACCATCGCGTGCCGGTAAGCCAGCTTCATTCACCGTCGTAGTGCTGCCGCCTGCGTCAGGGATGACGACCGTCGGTGTGCTATCGCCAACCGCAATGGTGAGGGTGGCTGTGTCGGTATCACCATCGCCATCGGTTAAGGTGTAGGTAAAGACATCATTTTGACCACCGGCTGAGCCTGCAGTGCGGACATAGGTATAGTCGCCATCAGCATCAATAGTTAATTGACCATATTGTCCTTGGATCACTAATGCACCATCACTGTTGGTGGTGGCGATATTAGTGCTGATGTTATTGCTCGTGATGGCGGTTAATGTCGCATCATCAGCGCCGAGTGTATCGGCGCCACTATTGGTAGTGCCAGTTGCGGTGATGACGTTACCGCTGACGCTGTCTTCATTGCTCGCAATGGTGTCAGTGTCATTGACGGCAGTGACAACATCGTCGGTGATGTTGATAACCAAGTTGCCAGCTGGTGATAGGTCACCATCGGCATCTGTCACCACAACAGCGAACGAGACCGAAGTGTTATCACCACTGGTGTTATCTTTCAGCGTGTAGCTGTAGGTAATGGTGCCAGCACCGGTTGCGGCGTCATAGCTGTAGCTTGCTGTCAGTCCATCAGCGAAGGTTTGCGGACTGGTTGTCAGTACGTGACCTCCCAACGACACTGCGCTGAGGCCATCGACAGAGGTAAAGCTAATGGTGCCCGAAGTGGTTTCGCTATTGCTGCTAGCATTGGAGCCTGCAGGTTCACCATCGCGTGCCGGTAAGCCAGCTTCATTCACCGTCGTAGTGCTGCCGCCTGCGTCAGGGATGACGACCGTCGGTGTGCTATCGCCAACCGCAATGGTGAGGGTGGCTGTGTCGGTATCACCATCGCCATCGGTTAAGGTGTAGGTAAAGACATCATTTTGACCACCGGCTGAGCCTGCAGTGCGGACATAGGTATAGTCGCCATCAGCATCAATAGTTAATTGACCATATTGTCCTTGGATCACTAATGCACCATCACTGTTGGTGGTGGCGATATTAGTGCTGATGTTATTGCTCGTGATGGCGGTTAATGTCGCATCATCAGCGCCGAGTGTATCGGCGCCACTATTGGTAGTGCCAGTTGCGGTGATGACGTTACCGCTGACGCTGTCTTCATTGCTCGCAATGGTGTCAGTGTCATTGACGGCAGTGACAACATCGTCGGTGATGTTGATAACCAAGTTGCCAGCTGGTGATAGGTCACCATCGGCATCTGTCACCACAACAGCGAACGAGACCGAAGTGTTATCACCACTGGTGTTATCTTGCAGCGTGTAGCTGTAGGTAATGGTGCCAGCACCGGTTGCGGCGTCATAGCTGTAGCTTGCTGTCAGTCCATCAGCGAAGGTTTGCGGACTGGTTGTCAGTACGTGACCTCCCAACGACACTGCGCTGAGGCCATCGACAGAGGTAAAGCTAATGGTGCCCGAAGTGGTTTCGCTATTGCTGCTAGCATTGGAGCCTGCAGGTTCACCATCGCGTGCCGGTAAGCCAGCTTCATTCACCGTCGTAGTGCTGCCGCCTGCGTCAGGGATGACGACCGTCGGTGTGCTATCGCCAACCGCAATGGTGAGGGTGGCTGTGTCGGTATCACCATCGCCATCGGTTAAGGTGTAGGTAAAGACATCATTTTGACCACCGGCTGAGCCTGCAGTGCGGACATAGGTATAGTCGCCATCAGCATCAATAGTTAATTGACCATATTGTCCTTGGATCACTAATGCACCATCACTGTTGGTGGTGGCGATATTAGTGCTGATGTTATTGCTCGTGATGGCGGTTAATGTCGCATCATCAGCGCCGAGTGTATCGGCGCCACTATTGGTAGTGCCAGTTGCGGTGATGACGTTACCGCTGACGCTGTCTTCATTGCTCGCAATGGTGTCAGTGTCATTGACGGCAGTGACAACATCGTCGGTGATGTTGATAACCAAGTTGCCAGCTGGTGATAGGTCACCATCGGCATCTGTCACCACAACAGCGAACGAGACCGAAGTGTTATCACCACTGGTGTTATCTTGCAGCGTGTAGCTGTAGGTAATGGTGCCAGCACCGGTTGCGGCGTCATAGCTGTAGCTTGCTGTCAGTCCATCAGCGAAGGTTTGCGGACTGGTTGTCAGTACGTGACCTCCCAACGACACTGCGCTGAGGCCATCGACAGAGGTAAAGCTAATGGTGCCCGAAGTGGTTTCGCTATTGCTGCTAGCATTGGAGCCTGCAGGTTCACCATCGCGTGCCGGTAAGCCAGCTTCATTCACCGTCGTAGTGCTGCCGCCTGCGTCAGGGATGACGACCGTCGGTGTGCTATCGCCAACCGCAATGGTGAGGGTGGCTGTGTCGGTATCACCATCGCCATCGGTTAAGGTGTAGGTAAAGACATCATTTTGACCACCGGCTGAGCCTGCAGTGCGGACATAGGTATAGTCGCCATCAGCATCAATAGTTAATTGACCATATTGTCCTTGGATCACTAATGCACCATCACTGTTGGTGGTGGCGATATTAGTGCTGATGTTATTGCTCGTGATGGCGGTTAATGTCGCATCATCAGCGCCGAGTGTATCGGCGCCACTATTGGTAGTGCCAGTTGCGGTGATGACGTTACCGCTGACGCTGGCTTCATTGCTCGCAATGGTGTCAGTGTCATTGACAGCAGTGACAACATCGTCGGTGATGTTGATAACCAAGTTGCCAGCTGGTGATAGGTCACCATCGGCATCTGTCACCACAACAGCGAACGAGACCGAAGTGTTATCACCACTGGTGTTATCTTGCAGCGTGTAGCTGTAGGTAATGGTGCCAGCACCGGTTGCGGCGTCATAGCTGTAGCTTGCTGTCAGTCCATCAGCGAAGGTTTGCGGACTGGTTGTCAGTACGTGACCTCCCAACGACACTGCGCTGAGGCCATCGACAGAGGTAAAGCTAATGGTGCCCGAAGTGGTTTCGCTATTGCTGCTAGCATTGGAGCCTGCAGGTTCACCATCGCGTGCCGGTAAGCCAGCTTCATTCACCGTCGTAGTGCTGCCGCCTGCGTCAGGGATGACGACCGTCGGTGTGCTATCGCCAACCGCAATGGTGAGGGTGGCTGTGTCGGTATCACCATCGCCATCGGTTAAGGTGTAGGTAAAGACATCATTTTGACCACCGGCTGAGCCTGCAGTGCGGACATAGGTATAGTCGCCATCAGCATCAATAGTTAATTGACCATATTGTCCTTGGATCACTAATGCACCATCACTGTTGGTGGTGGCGATATTAGTGCTGATGTTATTGCTCGTGATGGCGGTTAATGTCGCATCATCAGCGCCGAGTGTATCGGCGCCACTATTGGTAGTGCCAGTTGCGGTGATGACGTTACCGCTGACGCTGTCTTCATTGCTCGCAATGGTGTCAGTGTCATTGACGGCAGTGACAACATCGTCGGTGATGTTGATAACCAAGTTGCCAGCTGGTGATAGGTCACCATCGGCATCTGTCACCACAACAGCGAACGAGACCGAAGTGTTATCACCACTGGTGTTATCTTTCAGCGTGTAGCTGTAGGTAATGGTGCCAGCACCGGTTGCGGCGTCATAGCTGTAGCTTGCTGTCAGTCCATCAGCGAAGGTTTGCGGACTGGTTGTCAGTACGTGACCTCCCAACGACACTGCGCTGAGGCCATCGACAGAGGTAAAGCTAATGGTGCCCGAAGTGGTTTCGCTATTGCTGCTAGCATTGGAGCCTGCAGGTTCACCATCGCGTGCCGGTAAGCCAGCTTCATTCACCGTCGTAGTGCTGCCGCCTGCGTCAGGGATGACGACCGTCGGTGTGCTATCGCCAACCGCAATGGTGAGGGTGGCTGTGTCGGTATCACCATCGCCATCGGTTAAGGTGTAGGTAAAGACATCATTTTGACCACCGGCTGAGCCTGCAGTGCGGACATAGGTATAGTCGCCATCAGCATCAATAGTTAATTGACCATATTGTCCTTGGATCACTAATGCACCATCACTGTTGGTGGTGGCGATATTAGTGCTGATGTTATTGCTCGTGATGGCGGTTAATGTCGCATCATCAGCGCCGAGTGTATCGGCGCCACTATTGGTAGTGCCAGTTGCGGTGATGACGTTACCGCTGACGCTGTCTTCATTGCTCGCAATGGTGTCAGTGTCATTGACAGCAGTGACAACATCGTCGGTGATGTTGATAACCAAGTTGCCAGCTGGTGATAGGTCACCATCGGCATCTGTCACCACAACAGCGAACGAGACCGAAGTGTTATCACCACTGGTGTTATCTTGCAGCGTGTAGCTGTAGGTAATGGTGCCAGCACCGGTTGCGGCGTCATAGCTGTAGCTTGCTGTCAGTCCATCAGCGAAGGTTTGCGGACTGGTTGTCAGTACGTGACCTCCCAACGACACTGCGCTGAGGCCATCGACAGAGGTAAAGCTAATGGTGCCCGAAGTGGTTTCGCTATTGCTGCTAGCATTGGAGCCTGCAGGTTCACCATCGCGTGCCGGTAAGCCAGCTTCATTCACCGTCGTAGTGCTGCCGCCTGCGTCAGGGATGACGACCGTCGGTGTGCTATCGCCAACCGCAATGGTGAGGGTGGCTGTGTCGGTATCACCATCGCCATCGGTTAAGGTGTAGGTAAAGACATCATTTTGACCACCGGCTGAGCCTGCAGTGCGGACATAGGTATAGTCGCCATCAGCATCAATAGTTAATTGACCATATTGTCCTTGGATCACTAATGCACCATCACTGTTGGTGGTGGCGATATTAGTGCTGATGTTATTGCTCGTGATGGCGGTTAATGTCGCATCATCAGCGCCGAGTGTATCGGCGCCACTATTGGTAGTGCCAGTTGCGGTGATGACGTTACCGCTGACGCTGTCTTCATTGCTCGCAATGGTGTCAGTGTCATTGACGGCAGTGACAACATCGTCGGTGATGTTGATAACCAAGTTGCCAGCTGGTGATAGGTCACCATCGGCATCTGTCACCACAACAGCGAACGAGACCGAAGTGTTATCACCACTGGTGTTATCTTGCAGCGTGTAGCTGTAGGTAATGGTGCCAGCACCGGTTGCGGCGTCATAGCTGTAGCTTGCTGTCAGTCCATCAGCGAAGGTTTGCGGACTGGTTGTCAGTACGTGACCTCCCAACGACACTGCGCTGAGGCCATCGACAGAGGTAAAGCTAATGGTGCCCGAAGTGGTTTCGCTATTGCTGCTAGCATTGGAGCCTGCAGGTTCACCATCGCGTGCCGGTAAGCCAGCTTCATTCACCGTCGTAGTGCTGCCGCCTGCGTCAGGGATGACGACCGTCGGTGTGCTATCGCCAACCGCAATGGTGAGGGTGGCTGTGTCGGTATCACCATCGCCATCGGTTAAGGTGTAGGTAAAGACATCATTTTGACCACCGGCTGAGCCTGCAGTGCGGACATAGGTATAGTCGCCATCAGCATCAATAGTTAATTGACCATATTGTCCTTGGATCACTAATGCACCATCACTGTTGGTGGTGGCGATATTAGTGCTGATGTTATTGCTCGTGATGGCGGTTAATGTCGCATCATCAGCGCCGAGTGTATCGGCGCCACTATTGGTAGTGCCAGTTGCGGTGATGACGTTACCGCTGACGCTGTCTTCATTGCTCGCAATGGTGTCAGTGTCATTGACGGCAGTGACAACATCGTCGGTGATGTTGATAACCAAGTTGCCAGCTGGTGATAGGTCACCATCGGCATCTGTCACCACAACAGCGAACGAGACCGAAGTGTTATCACCACTGGTGTTATCTTGCAGCGTGTAGCTGTAGGTAATGGTGCCAGCACCGGTTGCGGCGTCATAGCTGTAGCTTGCTGTCAGTCCATCAGCGAAGGTTTGCGGACTGGTTGTCAGTACGTGACCTCCCAACGACACTGCGCTGAGGCCATCGACAGAGGTAAAGCTAATGGTGCCCGAAGTGGTTTCGCTATTGCTGCTAGCATTGGAGCCTGCAGGTTCACCATCGCGTGCCGGTAAGCCAGCTTCATTCACCGTCGTAGTGCTGCCGCCTGCGTCAGGGATGACGACCGTCGGTGTGCTATCGCCAACCGCAATGGTGAGGGTGGCTGTGTCGGTATCACCATCGCCATCGGTTAAGGTGTAGGTAAAGACATCATTTTGACCACCGGCTGAGCCTGCAGTGCGGACATAGGTATAGTCGCCATCAGCATCAATAGTTAATTGACCATATTGTCCTTGGATCACTAATGCACCATCACTGTTGGTGGTGGCGATATTAGTGCTGATGTTATTGCTCGTGATGGCGGTTAATGTCGCATCATCAGCGCCGAGTGTATCGGCGCCACTATTGGTAGTGCCAGTTGCGGTGATGACGTTACCGCTGACGCTGGCTTCATTGTTCGCAATGGTGTCAGTGTCATTGACAGCAGTGACAACATCGTCGGTGATGTTGATAACCAAGTTGCCAGCTGGTGATAGGTCACCATCGGCATCTGTCACCACAACAGCGAACGAGACCGAAGTGTTATCACCACTGGTGTTATCTTTCAGCGTGTAGCTGTAGGTAATGGTGCCAGCACCGGTTGCGGCGTCATAGCTGTAGCTTGCTGTCAGTCCATCAGCGAAGGTTTGCGGACTGGTTGTCAGTACGTGACCTCCCAACGACACTGCGCTGAGGCCATCGACAGAGGTAAAGCTAATGGTGCCCGAAGTGGTTTCGCTATTGCTGCTAGCATTGGAGCCTGCAGGTTCACCATCGCGTGCCGGTAAGCCAGCTTCATTCACCGTCGTAGTGCTGCCGCCTGCGTCAGGGATGACGACCGTCGGTGTGCTATCGCCAACCGCAATGGTGAGGGTGGCTGTGTCGGTATCACCATCGCCATCGGTTAAGGTGTAGGTAAAGACATCATTTTGACCACCGGCTGAGCCTGCAGTGCGGACATAGGTATAGTCGCCATCAGCATCAATAGTTAATTGACCATATTGTCCTTGGATCACTAATGCACCATCACTGTTGGTGGTGGCGATATTAGTGCTGATGTTATTGCTCGTGATGGCGGTTAATGTCGCATCATCAGCGCCGAGTGTATCGGCGCCACTATTGGTAGTGCCAGTTGCGGTGATGACGTTACCGCTGACGCTGTCTTCATTGCTCGCAATGGTGTCAGTGTCATTGACAGCAGTGACAACATCGTCGGTGATGTTGATAACCAAGTTGCCAGCTGGTGATAGGTCACCATCGGCATCTGTCACCACAACAGCGAACGAGACCGAAGTGTTATCACCACTGGTGTTATCTTGCAGCGTGTAGCTGTAGGTAATGGTGCCAGCACCGGTTGCGGCGTCATAGCTGTAGCTTGCTGTCAGTCCATCAGCGAAGGTTTGCGGACTGGTTGTCAGTACGTGACCTCCCAACGACACTGCGCTGAGGCCATCGACAGAGGTAAAGCTAATGGTGCCCGAAGTGGTTTCGCTATTGCTGCTAGCATTGGAGCCTGCAGGTTCACCATCGCGTGCCGGTAAGCCAGCTTCATTCACCGTCGTAGTGCTGCCGCCTGCGTCAGGGATGACGACCGTCGGTGTGCTATCGCCAACCGCAATGGTGAGGGTGGCTGTGTCGGTATCACCATCGCCATCGGTTAAGGTGTAGGTAAAGACATCATTTTGACCACCGGCTGAGCCTGCAGTGCGGACATAGGTATAGTCGCCATCAGCATCAATAGTTAATTGACCATATTGTCCTTGGATCACTAATGCACCATCACTGTTGGTGGTGGCGATATTAGTGCTGATGTTATTGCTCGTGATGGCGGTTAATGTCGCATCATCAGCGCCGAGTGTATCGGCGCCACTATTGGTAGTGCCAGTTGCGGTGATGACGTTACCGCTGACGCTGGCTTCATTGCTCGCAATGGTGTCAGTGTCATTGACGGCAGTGGCAACATCGTCGGTAATCACAACATCTAAGGTGTTGCTAATCGAGCTGTTGTCTTCATCTGTAACAACAACATTGATGCTGTCTGTAAAGGCAGAGTTTGTCGCGCCAGCAGCACTGTCATTGTCGACTGTAGCGTTCAAAGTATAACTGTAGTTGACGGTGCCGCCTGCGGCATCACCAGTAAACCCGGTGAGCGTCAAGGTGCCATAGAGCGTTGTGATAGTCACAGGTGTGCTTGCGCTTAGCCCTTGTAACTGAGTCAAAGTCAGTGGCGTACCTCCCACTGAAAGTGTCTGCAGTCCATCGACACTTTCAAAGCTAAAGCTGCCCGAGTTGGTAAGTGCTGCGAAGTCAGGTGAAGAGCCAGTTTCAAGATTGGCTTCTGCTACCGTTAATTCGCTGCTTTCTGCATCAAGGCCTGTGAGAGTTACACCATCATCGACACCAGTAATAGTGACATCTACAGTGGTGGTGGAACCATCGGACAGTGAGACCGTAAATGTTTGTGGTATCACTTCACCATCATTTAATGCCTGCACAATGTCTGCATCGTTGTTGAGAACGTAAGTCCAAACACCGTTTGTACCAACAGTAAAGGTACCGTACTGATCGGTAACGCTGTTAGCCACGAAAACTAGATCCGGATTGTCGGCGTCAGTAGCCGTTAAGGTGCCTCCGGCACTGAGAACAGTATCTTCAATAACAGCACCCGAATCTTCAGAAATGATCGGAAGATCGTTGGTACCGGTAATGGTGACAGTCACATCTTGGGTGTCGGTTGCCCCAAACTCATCGGTAACCGTGACCGTGAAGGTTTCCGTTCTGGTTTCGCCTTCGGCTAAGAACTGCACTGCATCATTGTTGAGGGTGTAGATCCACGCGCCAGTGGTTGGGTTGACACTGAAACCACCATAGGTGCCGGTGTCATCGCCAGAGAAAGTGAGCACTGCGCCATTATCCACATCGCCAGCAGTGATGGTACCGGTGGCTGTCAATGCGCCGTCTTCTTGTACGTCGCCCGTATCAACGGCCGCGCTAATCACGGGTGCATCGTTCGTGCCTGTAACGGTAATCACCACTTCTTGGGTTGCTACGCCGCCGAACTCGTCGGTGACAGTGACAGTAAAGGTGTCAGTGTGAGATTCACCTTGCGCCAGCGCTTGTTGGTTGGCGTTATCAAGGGTGTAAGTCCATTCACCGGTGGTTGGGTCAATCGCAAAGCTACCGTAGGTGCCGGTGTCATCACCGGAGAAGGTCAGGACTGCACCAGTATCGGCATCGTTTGCTGTAATGGTGCCGGATGCGGTGAGCACCAGGTCTTCTTGAACAGAACCGCTGTCATCGGAGGCTTCAAGGTCAATCACTGGCACGTCGTTGGTGCCGGTGATAGTAATATCGACAGTGGTGGTTGAGCCGTCAGAAAGGGTTACGGTGAAAGTTTGGGGTACAACTTCACCCGCCGTCAGAGCTTGCACAATTTCTGCGTCGTTATCGAGGACATAGCTCCATACGCCATTGGTATCAACAGTAAAGGTACCGTAAGTATCGGTGACTGTGTTGGGCACGAAGGTTAAATCCGGGTTATCTACGTCAGTGGCGGTTAAGGTCCCGCCCGCACTGAGCACAGTGTCTTCAATTACAGCGCCTGAATCATCTGAAATGACAGGAAGGTCATCCGTGCCGTTGATGGTGATATCAACAGTGGTGTTCGAACCGTCAGACAGGGTTACGGTGAAGGTTTGTGGAACGGTTTCACCAGAACCTAGAGCTTGTACTGCGTCGGCATCATTGTTAAGGGTATAGCTCCACTCGCCATTCGCATCCACGGTGAAGGTACCGTAGTCATCGGTGACAGTGTTAGGCAAGAAAGTTAGGTCTGGATTATCTATGTCGGTGGCGGTTAGCGTGCCCCCAGTTGTAATCACTACATCTTCTTGCACACTGCCTGTATCGGTTGAAATAACGCTGTCATCAGGTACTGCGTTAACAACAATTGTCAGGGTAGCGCTATCACCCGCATTGGTGGTGTAGGTGATAGTTGGAACGGTGCCATTCCAGTTTTCATTTGGGGTAAATGTGTAACTACCATCTGCGTTGATGGTGAGTGTCCCATTTTCTAAAGTAGCTGTACTGCCAGCGTCGTAATTACCGCCTTCTACTTCGAACGTCGTGACTGATAATGTAATGCCTGCTGCGGTGTCGTTATCGAGCACATTACCGGTCGCAACAGTGTCTTCGTCGATAGTATTGACGTCATCTACCGCAGTAGCAGCAACATCATAAGTTGGCAGCGTTGTATCTGTGGTGGTAGCGCTAACACTGAAAGTCCCAGTGTCATAACCAGAACTTGCAATGACTTCTGAACCATCACGATCGAGGGCGACATAACCTGAGTCACCTTGATTGGCTAGGTTACCACCAGCGGCGGTTTCTGGCAGATTTGCAGTTGGATCTTCACCCGCAGCAATTAAGTCTTGAAGCTGTTGGATTTCGGCATCTAGTGTATTTGCACCTGTTGAGCCACCTTCAGTTGAGGGTACTGTGTCAGGGGCTTCGGCGAGTGGCGACGTACCGGCATCATTTAACGCCATGGTAGTACCTGAATCGGTAACGATCTGAGCGGATGCGTTATTGGCAATAACTAACTGTGCTCCTGCTGGCACGATTTCTCCTTCCTGGAGAGCACGTGTTGAGCCATTGACAACAATTGAAATTTGGCCTTGCAGACCAGTGATTTTGCCGCCTTGCGAGATTGTTACAGTATTCATACGAGCCCCTGCTTACTCTTAGTCATCCGTGATGCAAAAGAGTGTTATTTACATTGGTGTTTGGAATGTAAAAATATGCCGTTTAGTCTAACAATTTTAGGTGAATTCATTGTGTTGGTCAAATTTTTGACACCATATAAAGTTCAATCAAAACATAGCGATAAAGTTAGATGTGATTATTTTTTGTTTCAACTTTGTGTAAAAACTGACGTTTTGAAGTTTTTGAAATATAAAGGCGAGATTTTATAACGATGAGTGATAATAGTCACAAAATTGTGTAAAGCATATTTCTAAATGTAGCTGGGGTTGCTAGGAACATAGGGCCTATGTTCCTAGCTTTGTTGTTAACTGATTGATTCTAATTATATAGTAGTAGCTGCTGCTCTATATGCATCTGCAGCGGCTTGATGGTTTGCGAGTTGCTCATGAATTTTGGCCAATGCCAAAAAGTGAGCGTGGGTAGGATCAAGCTCGGTTAATTTTTTCACAGCGGCAAGTTGTGCGGTGAAATCTCGTTTTTGCGCATAAGCCGCCGAAATGCAGCGTTGATAAGCAATTCGATTGTCACATTTTAACTGTTGAGACTGAAGTTGCTTTAATAGGCTGTCATCATCTGTGGTAATGATTTTGGCAATTGCATGGTAAACGCTATCACTGGTGTCATGCTTTAATTGTTTAGCTAACACTTTTATTGCTTCGGCGTGTTGTTCTAACGTATTTAGCATCAATGCATAACAAGCGATGACATCATCAAGCGCCTTTTCTTGGCGGCTTAACCAACCCCAGCAGTTATTGAGCTCTTCAACGGTTTTGGTTGTTTTGAGTTGGTTGGTACAACAGGTAATTGTCAGTTGAAGCTGCTGTTTTTCATCGATGATTTGACGCTTTAATAACGCTGGCAACAAGGTTCTAAGTGATGTCCAGTCCGGTTGTGCTAAATAAACATCTTTAGCGAGCTTGAGCAGTGGAGCCTTGCTTTTACTGGTCGGCTTCAGCTTATTCAACTCAGCGCGAGCGGCTTCAACGTCACCACTGCGTAACAAATAGCGAGTGCGTGCTGCTGTGACCGCTTCAAAAGCAACTGGTACCTCTGCTGCTTTATCGAGATATTCATCGCGTTCTTCGGTTTTCAACTGATGCTGTGCCGCACGTGCAGCTGCGAGATAGTTGAGCACCGGAATTTCGCCTTGCTCGGCCCCTTTGCGCATGGCCCGTTCGGCGGCACTCCAGTTTTCTTCAGCCATTGCTAACGCGCCAACGAGTGTATGTTTGCGCGCAGCTTTACGGCGCCATCGTTGCGGAAGATAGCGGCTATTCAAAACCAATCTTAATAGCGCCACAATTAGCCACTCAACGAGCTGCAACGCACCGTAAAAGACCACCATCGCGATGACGGCGAAGATAACACTGGTTTCCAGCTGCCAGCCTAGAAAGGAGATGTAAACATACCCCTTGTTGCCGACAATGAGTGGACTCAGCAGCGCGCCCGCTAAGATAACGAGCAGATAAAAAAGTACCCGTATCATTCAGTTACCTCCCCATTTGGCATGAGGTTGCCGTAGGTGACTAACTGTTTGAGCAATTTACTGCACTGAAATTGTTGCACGCTTATGGCATCAAGTTTGAGGCTTGCCAGCGCTTCGAGACTCTTCAACACCTCTTGAGTATTGTCATTATCTAAGTCGTAATATTGCTGGATCCACTTGCGCGCCATGGTGATTGATTGACGGTAGTTCAACTCATTGTATTGATAGAGGGCGAGCTGTGCTTGCAGTAATTTATTGCGGATATTTTCTTCGAGGTACCACTCTTGTTTAGCCGACAGCAATGGCGTGACATCGGTACTCACTTTACGGATGGTAAAGAAATCCTCTTTTAATGCCTCCCAGGTTTTGGCGAGGTTAGTACGCCAATCACTGAACGAATTAGACACTCGTTGATCATCAGCTGCGGGTTCATCGGCTTGCTGAAGTTTATTAAGCGGCATTTTTTCCAGTTTGCTAATGATCCCATCGAGGGTAAATACGGTGCCAGCAATATCCGCATTTTTAATTTCACTGACCGCATTAATATCGGCGGCAATCGCTTTACGCAATGGCACTAATGACGGTTCTTGCATCGCTGCGATACGTTCATCAGCGGCTTGCAGTAAACTGGTTGCTGTTTGCGGATCTTTTTCTAGCCACAATTTACGCCCTGCGATGCGCACCAAGTATTCAGCTTCGGCTGCCATCCAATGATCCGGGTGACGTTGTGCTAACGTGGCAACTTTACTGTTCAGTTGTGCTTGTGATTCACTGATTTTTTCCAACTCATTTCGGGATTGACTCAGCTGTTGCTCGGCACCATGTAAGGCGTTATTTAACGCGGAAAATTTAGCTTCTGGCGCTAACTTTGCTTGATTAATATCGGCAGCCAACTGCACATTTTGCTGCTGTTGCACGGTGATTTGTTGGTACAGATAATAGCTAACACCGAGCCCAGTGAATGCGAGTAATGCAACCAGAAACAGGCAGAATTTGAGAAGCCATGAGCTGTGAGATTGCGTTGTGGACTCAGATTTAACCAAAGGGGTTTCAGTGATATTTGCTTGTGGCTCATCATGGGTGAGCGTTGGCTCGGCAGCATGTTCGAGCAGTTGCTCTTCAGTGTTGGAACGTTCCAGCTGAGATTTCTCGTTGTCCATATAACTGTCCTAGGTATTAGAAGGCCAGAGGCAACAGCGATTACAGCGATAGTGCCTTTAACATTGCGGCATCATTGGCTGCACCAGCGTTGACGACGAAGCTTAGTCCTGCTTCGTGAGCTTGCTGTTGTACTCGAATACTGGGCACTATGATATGACATGCTTGCAGCCAAGAAAAATTTTCTTCGCTGGTCAGTGAAATAAGATTAGTTAGGGCCTCACCGCTGGTGAGCATTATGGTATCAATACCGAACTGTTGCCATTCATTGATAATGGCGAGGCGGTCATATTCTGGGCAGTGACGACGGTAAACTTCGTAGTAGCTGACCTTTGCCCCAAAACTACTGAGCTGTTCGGCAAGCGTTTCTCGACCACCAACCCCGCGAACGATCACGATGTTTTTATGTGTTACCGCATCAGGTTGCAGTCCAGCGAGCGTGAGCAAGCCTTCTGTTTGTTGGTTATCTGCGGGCGTACCAAACGCTTTGATGTCACGTTTTTGCAATGCGTGTAAGGTTGCATCACCCACGGCATACACTTGGCAATTAGCAGATAACACATCAGCCGAACATGTAAGGTATTGGACTGCGTTTGTACTGATAAAGATCAGAATGTCGGCAGATTCAAGCAGTGCAGTTGATGGTTGCGGCAGGGCGGACACGGCCAATAATGGCGTGACTAAAAACGGAATCCCTTGTTCTGTCAGGGATTCCGCCATCGACTGGTTTCGGCCATCAGGCCGAGTCAGCAAGATTTTCATCTTATGGATGAATTAGTTACCGTAAACGGCTTGCAGAATTGTTTTGGCACCTTTGCCTAACAGTTCATCTGCCAGTGCGATACCAAGCGCTTCTGCATCAACTGTTTTACCTGTGATTTCACCACGGATCACTTCAGAACCATCTGGGTTGCCCACTAAACCGCGCAGCAGCATTTCATCGCCAGTGATTTCGGCAAATGCTCCGATAGGCACTTGGCAACCACCTTCCAGGCGGGTGTTCATTGCGCGCTCAGCCAGCACACGGTAACGCGTTTCTTTATGTTCAAGTGGTGCGAGCAAAGCTTTTACTCGTTCGTCATCAGTGCGGCATTCGATACCTACTGCGCCTTGGCCGTTTGCTGGCAAAGATTCAGAGGTCTCGATGTAGCTGGTGATGCGCTCTTTCAGCTCCAAACGGATAAGACCCGCTGCCGCGAGGATAATCGCATCGTAATCACCAGCATCCAGTTTGCTCAAACGGGTGCCCACGTTCCCCCGCAGATCTTTGATCACTAAGTCAGGACGGCTTTCACGCAGTTGGCATTGACGACGCAGACTTGACGTACCAACAACAGCGCCTTGTGGTAATTCGGCGAGTGATTTGTAAGTGTTTGAAACAAAGGCATCACGCGGATCTTCACGTTTGCAAATCACTTGTAAACCTAAGCCTTCTGGAAACTCAACAGGTACATCTTTCATTGAGTGTACCGCGATATCCGCTTGGCCTTCGAGCATGGCCACTTCCAGCTCTTTTACGAATAAGCCCTTACCGCCAACTTTCGCCAAAGGAGTATCAAGAATGATGTCACCTTTGGTGCTCATTGGTAACAACTCAACCTGCAAGCCCGGATGGATGCGCTCCAATTCTGCTTTGACAAATTCTGCCTGCCACATGGCGAGCGGACTTTTACGAGTTGCAATGCGAATAAGATTGTCAGACATGCTCGAAATGTTCCGTTAGTTATGTAATGTAAGTAATTGCGGCAATGCTAACATTGCCAATCGCGTATTAGCACGAGCCAACCCGCAATCTTTGCATTTCCCTATTAGGTTAATTAGTTGAAAATGTGATCGTCATCCCAATTGCTTGCTCGATGTGATAGACGTGTTAACATTAGTGATTACTGAATCAAGGGAGTGAGTATCAATAGATGATCAAGCGCCAACTGCAGTTTTTTGATACTGCGGAGCGACTCAACAGAGTGCGCTTGGCGCGCGCGCAGGCAATTTTATCGCCGCAGCAACAACAGCTGTTCAGCCTGCTGCCTGTGCTTATCCATTGCCACGATGTTAATTTACCGGGTTATAACCATCCGTCCACTCCATCTGGCATCGCCGACTTTTCGCTTCAACCCAAACACACCAAAGCGTTAGCACGATTTAAGTTGGCCTATATTGAGCCGACATCAGACCTGGTGCTAATTGAAGGTGTGTACGTCATGGGCAGTACCGCCAGCTTTGGTCAAAATCCAAAAAGCGATGTGGATGTGTGGTTGGTGCACAAGGCTGATTTGAGCGCTGACCAAGTGCAGTTATTACGGCAAAAAGCTCAACAGTTAACCCGCTGGTTTGCTGGTTTTGATTTTGAAGTGAATTTCTATCTGCTGGAACCTGAGCATTTCAAATTGCAGCAACAGCAGCGAACCTGCACTGAGTGGGAAGTGCTGGGCCATGAAAACAGTGGCAGCGCCCAGCATTGGTTATTGTTGGATGAATTTTATCGCAGCCATATTCGCTTGGCGGGTAAACCCGTAGTGTGGTGGCCAGAAGGTGTGGCGGATCCAGAACGCTTACTTTATTTAGGTGATATGCGAGAGCTGCCTGCCAGTGAGTACTTTGGGGCATCGTTGTGGCAGTTGTACAAAGGGATTGAAAAACCACACAAGGCATTGTTGAAAGTACTGCTGTTGGAAGCCTACGCCAGTGATTATCCCGACACTCGTTTAGTCTCTGAGGAAATTTGGCATCTGACTGAGCAGGAAAATTTTTCTACCGAGAATGATCCCTACCTGCAGCTTTATCTCGCGATTGAACGCTACCTACTCAGGCTAGGTGATTTACGGCGATTGGAGATCGCTCGTCGCTGTTTTTATCTCAAGTGTGGCATTCGCTTAAGTGATGCGCACACCCACCAAGATTGGCGCTTTCACTATTTGCGCAAGTTAGTGCGGGATTGGGAATGGCCTTATAGTCTAGTGGTGACCTTGGATAACTGTAACCATTGGCATAGCGGTGAGTTGCAATGGTTTAACGAACAGATCAACCAACTGATGCTCGCCAGTTATCAAACCTTATTGAGATTCGCATCTAATCAACGTTTGAGTGAGTCGTTTAAAGTTGAAGACTTGGGGTTGTTAACTCGCAAACTGCACACCTATTTCAGTGAAGATAAACAGCAGATTTTAAGACTCAATTCGTTATGGAGCCGCTCTATTGCCGAGCCGAATTTAACGATTGTGCACAGTAAAACCCAAGGCTGTTACTACTTGTATCGATTAGCACCAGAGCCAAAAAATTTTTGGGGTGAAGTAGCGATCTATCAAGCCGAAAGTATTGCCGCCATTCTGGCTTGGACCAGTCTTAACGGTATCGCCAATGAAAAAACCCAGTGGTATTTGTTTGGCAATAGCCGTCGACGGAGTCGGCGTCTAACCCGAGCTGCACATCGATTACTGCCGAGTTTATCCAGTTGTGATTGGCGCGTATCGAAACTCGAACTGTGTCAGCCGTGGCATTATCGTAAGATTATCCTATTGCTCAATCTGGAAGATGACCCGTCACAGCTGTGGCTGGGGCAGGACATCATGGTGGATCTGCTAGGCATTAATCCTTTGTCAGTGGGGATGCGGCGTATTTCTCTTATGGGCAGCTTGCAACTTCTGACTCAGAATTCCTGGGGCGAATGGCATAGCTATAACTTTAGCCGTGAGCTGGGGTTGCTTGAGGCGATCCAGCATATTGCTGCCGGTGTAAAACGAACTAATGACGTAATTGACATCGAAGTATTCAGCGCGTCCGCCAAAGCACGGCCACAGCTAGAATCCAATTTACGGCAATTACTCATTCAAGTCGTTACTTTGATTCGCCGCGCAGATAATGAGCGTACTTTAGTGCAGCCGTTGCAACTGCGGCACAAACGGTATGGGGTATTTTTCGATAATAAAGGCGTTAGCTATCGCGATTTAAGCGATGTCCGCTCGCTCTATCAGCAGGTAATGCGTGGGTCCTTAAATGATGCTGACACTAGAGATACGCCGTTACCTCGGCTGGATGCTTTACCACAATCTATTCGAGATGTGGCTGTGAAGGGCGTGGTGCAATATTTTTTGAAACCAGACGACACGCAAGTTGATGTGTATGTGTTGGATGAGCTAAACCAACTTCAGCATTATGTACAAAACTCTCAAGATATTAATGAGTTAGTTAATCAGGTGTCGCAGCATTATGCGTTTGCTGATGTACATAGCATTCGCGGCCGTTTTAACTTTCCCCAGTTTTTCTTGTTGCAAGGTACAAGGCAAAACCTAAAGGTTGTGCCTTTTGGGATGACATCAACTACGGCGCAATCCGATTTTTAATTGCGCCGTTATTGGCATCAAAGCGCGAGTTCAATGCCGCTTTGTTTGGCGATCGATTCACGCACAAATGGCATAAATTCACCGCCATTACGTTGATCCAACCATTTACCGTCCACATACGCAAAGTGGTAACCGCCAAAGCGAGACGCAACCCAGAGCTCCTGCAGTGGTTCTTGTTTATTAATCACAATCTTAGAGCCGTCACCGAATTCTAATTGCAGCACGTTACCTGAGGCATCAATGTCTACATCTGCGCCTTGTTCATCAATGGCGTGCTCGATGGCTTGCTCAATGCGTTCAAACATATCATCGGCGAGTTGATGATATTGTGTATCTGTCATAGCCATGCAATATCTGTCCTTTGCTTTCATCAAGATGAATGCGATTATAAGGCTAATGTATTTTCCGTGCACAGATGTTGAGTGAAATGAAATTACTTTTATCTTTAAGTTTGGCCTGCATACTAGTTGCTGGCTGCGGTCAAAAAGGGCCGCTCTATAAGACGCCGGCAAACGCAGCAAATCAGGCGCAACAACCTGTAAACAATGCCCCAAAACCTTCATTGTGAGGACGAGAGAGTGGATCATTTCCAATATCAAAATAAGCACCTTTTTGCCGAAGAATGTGATGTTGCTGAATTAGCAGCTCAGTACGGCACTCCACTTTATATTTACTCGCGCGCCACACTTGAACGTCACTGGCATGCGTTTGACTCAGCGGTTGCTGAGCATCCGCATATGATCTGTTATGCAGTCAAAGCCAACTCCAATTTGGCGGTACTCAATCTGCTGGCCAGAATGGGCAGCGGTTTTGATATTGTGTCTGGTGGTGAATTGGCGCGGGTAATTGCCGCCGGTGGCGATCCAGCCAAAGTGGTGTTTTCTGGCGTCGGTAAAACGCCCACAGAGATGAAAATGGCGCTGGAGTTGGGCATCTATTGCTTCAACGTTGAGTCGCTGGCAGAGCTTGAAATCCTCAATGATGTCGCCGCAGGTTTAGGCACCATCGCGCCAGTATCATTGCGAATCAACCCTGACGTGGATGCGGGCACTCACCCATATATTTCTACTGGCTTGAAAGAGAACAAGTTTGGTATCGCCATGGATGATGCAGAAGAAGCATACGTCCGTGCGATGGAATTGCCCTACCTAGAAGTGAAAGGTGCTGATTGCCATATTGGCTCACAACTGACTGAAATTCAGCCATTTTTAGATGCGATGGATCGTATGTTGGCGCTGATCGATCGCTTAGCCGAACGTGGCATTAAGATTTCCCATCTGGATGTGGGTGGTGGATTAGGCGTGCCCTACGACAAAGAAACACCACCACAACCTTACGAATATGCTGCAGCCTTGTTAGCGCGCATCGGCGAACGTGATCTGAAGTTGATTTTTGAACCGGGTCGCGCTATTGCGGCGAATGCGGGCATTTTCGTTACTGAAGTGCTATTCCTCAAAGAAAATGCCGGTAAGAACTTTGCCATTGTTGATGGCGCAATGAACGATTTGATCCGTCCATCGCTGTACAGTGCTTGGCAGCAGATTATTCCGGTACGCAAACACAGCCGAGCGCCACAGCTGTACGATATTGTCGGCCCAGTCTGCGAAACGGGAGACTTTTTGGGTAAATCTCGTGAGCTGACCATTCGTCCAGGGGATTTACTGGCTGTTCGTTCCAGCGGTGCATATGGCTTTGCGATGTCATCAAACTACAATACGCGTCCTCGTGCGGCAGAGATTATGGTCGATGGCACTCAACACTATGTGGTGCGTGAACGTGAAAAGTTACAACAGTTGTGGCAAGGCGAGTCCTTATTACCATAAGCTAAACGATTAATAATATTGGTGTGCAAGGAGTCATCTTGATTCAGTTCACTAAAATGCATGGGTTAGGCAACGACTTTATGGTTGTAGATGCCGTCACCCAAAATGTGTTTTTTTCACCAGAGCAGATCCGTCGCTTGGCGGACCGCAATTTTGGCGTGGGCTTTGATCAGTTATTGTTGGTCGAGCCGCCGTACGATCCTGAACTCGATTTTCACTATCGTATTTTTAATGCCGATGGCAGCGAAGTCGAGCAGTGCGGCAATGGTGCCCGTTGTTTTGCGCGCTTTGTGAAAAACAAAGGCTTAACCCAAAAGTACAAGATTCGCGTGAGTACTTCTGCGGGAAAAATGCTGTTAAAACTGGAAAAAGATGGCACCGTAACCGTGAATATGGGCGTGCCAATCTTAGAACCAAATTCTGTGCCGTTTAAAGCCAAAAAAGCGGAGAAGACCTACCTGCTGCAGGCGGGCAGTCAAAACTTTCTCTGTGGTGTGGTTTCCATGGGAAATCCTCATTGTGTGATTCAAGTAGACGACGTTGGCAATACAGATGTAGATACTTTGGGGTCGCTGCTGACTAACCACGAGCGTTTTCCAAATGGTGTCAACGTCGGCTTTATGCAAGTGGTGTCGCCAGAGCATGTCAAACTGCGCGTCTATGAACGTGGCGCGGCGGAAACCTTAGCGTGTGGCAGTGGCGCATGCGCCGCCGCAGCCGTTGGCCAATTACAAGGTAAGTTGGCGGGGACAGTGAAGGTAGATTTACCCGGTGGTTCGTTGACGATTTCGTGGGAAGGGGAAGGAAAACCGCTTTACATGACCGGCCCAGCTGAGCATGTATATGATGGCCAAATACAACTATGACAGACCTGATTTCACGTGCCATGCCGCCGTTTGATGAGCAGATTATTCGCGAATATCTGCTCGATAACCCGGACTTTTTTAGCCGTTTCCCTGAGCTACTTATTGCCATGAAAGTGCCGCATGCTGAACGTGGTGCGGTGTCACTGGTTGAACGTCGTCAAGAGTTATTGCGGCAACGGGTTGGACAGCTTGAAGAAGAGATCACCGCGTTGATGTCGATGGCGACGAATAACGAACGTATCTTTAGATTCAACCTGCAGCTGTGTCAACAGCTGCTCGATTGCGAAGATATGGGCGAGTTGCGCCAAGTGCTTACCCATGAATTGAAAAGCGGATTTGGCTTTAGCCATGTGCGCTTAATTACGGTGCATGACCTTGACTCTGAGTTATCAACTATCTGGCACAACCGCTTGGTGGATGGTTATTACTTTGGGCGCTTAACCCGTCATGAAGCGCATCGTTTGTTCGGCGCGGATGTGGGTTCGGTGTCGTTGGCGCGGTTGTCTGAAGAAAATGGTCAGGTGATTTTTGCCATTGCCAGCGCTGATGCGGCGCATTTTCACCCCGAGATGGACAGCATGTTGCTTGAGCAAGTGCGCCAATTGTTAGATCATCTTTTGCCAAAGTTGTAATCGTGATAGCAGGATTAGCAGACTCACCTTGGATTGCTAAATTTGAGCGATTTTTGAGTGCTGAGCGCCAGCTCTCTGCTTACACTGTTCGCAACTATCTCAATGAATTACAGCGTGTGGCCTCCTTGCTACCAGATGATTGTCAGTGGCAGCAGGTAACCCATGAGCAACTCAAAGCCGTACTGGCCAAGTTGCACCGCCGCGGCTTAAGCCCGCGTAGCCTGTCGCTGTGCTTGTCGGCACAGAAACAATTTTTCAGCTACTTATTACGTGAGCAACAAATAGTTGCCAACCCTGCCGCGCAATTGTCTGCCCCCAAGCAAGGTAAACCACTGCCAAAGAACCTAGATGCTGATAGCGTAAATCATCTGCTTGATATTGAAGTCACCGATGCGATTTCAGCCCGCGATAAGGCGCTAATGGAGTTGTTTTACTCGTCAGGATTACGTTTAGCTGAATTGGCGGGACTCGACCTCAACGACATCGATTTGGTTGAAGCACAAGTGAAGGTGGTGGGAAAGGGCAGTAAAGAACGACTATTGCCAGTCGGCGCAATGGCGGTGAACGCGATTAAGCAATGGCTCAACTATCGTAAGTTGTTGCCGTGCCAAGATGCCGCGCTCTTTGTCAGTAATCGTGGCTCGCGCTTGTCGCATCGCAGTATTCAGGCGCGTTTAAGCTATTGGGCGCAACAACAGCTTTTGTCGGCCAAGGTTCATCCGCATAAATTACGTCACTCATTTGCCACGCATTTGTTAGAAGCCAGTGGTGATTTACGCGCAGTGCAGGAACTACTGGGGCACGCCAACCTCTCCACCACGCAAATTTATACCAGCCTTGATTTTCAACATCTGGCTAAGGTTTATGACGGGGCGCATCCGCGGGCGCGCAAAGGTAAAAACTGATGCTGTGCTTTCAGCGACTCGCAACAGTTAAAGCGATTAGCTTTGATTTAGACGATACCCTTTATAACAACCAGCCGATCATTCACGCGGCAGAAGCTGCGATGCAACAGTGGTTATTGAAGCAATATCCGCGAGCGTCCCAATGGGGGCTAGCCGATTGGCGCCAGTGTAAGTTGCAGCAGTTTGCGCTTAATCCAGCATTGCAGCACGATACGACGGCAGCACGTAAAGCCATGCTATTCGCCGGGCTGATGACATTGGGATATTCGCACGCAGAGGCAGAGGTGGGCGCCGAGCAAGGGTTGGCTTACTTCTATGATTGTCGCAGTGATTTTCGTGTCAGTGATGCGATCATTGAGTTATTGATGCAGCTTAAGCAGCGTTACCGCTTAATTGGCATCACCAATGGCAATGTGGATCATCAACGCATTGGCTTGGGAGAAGCGTTGGAGTGGGTGCTGCATCCTGGGAATGGTGTGCGTATGAAACCCTACCCAGATATGTTTCTTCAAGCGCAGTCAGCGCTTGGTTTACCCTTGTCGCAACTGTTGCACGTGGGCGATCATCCGATTACCGATGTTGAGGGCGCTCGCCGAGCTGGTGCGCAAGCCGTGTGGCTTGCTCCCGCCTTTGAACAGGCAACGCTCAGACCATTAGGTCGGTTATTGCCGCATTGGCGAATCTCGCATCCTACTGAATTAGCGTTATTATTATCTTAAATTCATATCTCTAGTTATCGTCAGCTGCTTGGCGACGTCGTTGCCGTTTGGGCATTGTTCCATTTTTTTAACCGTTATTAGCGATTATTATCCTCCTTTTCTATTATCATTTTGATAACAAATGGTAGTATAATTTAACTATTGTTTTACCAGGTTTTCTTCAGAGGCGAATGGAATTGATGCTGCGCGTACTGGTTTTACTGCTGGTATTTTTGGGCATGCCTGTTTATGCGGGCTCATCTACGCCTGTTGCAAGCTTTACTAGTGGTTTCCTGCATCCACTGTTGGCGATGGATCATATTGTCGTTGCGGTGAGCGTTGGCATGCTGTGTCGCATGATGCTAAATCGAGTGGTGTGTCTGGTGCCGCTGGCATTTCTATTCTTTATGATGCTTGGCGGCATTGCCGGCATGCTGCAAATTTCAATGCCGTTCGTTAGCTTTAGTGTCGCTGCATCAGTAATTGCCATT
Organism: Shewanella avicenniae; assembly: GCF_017354945.1. Lineage (NCBI taxonomy): Bacteria > Pseudomonadati > Pseudomonadota > Gammaproteobacteria > Alteromonadales > Shewanellaceae > Shewanella > Shewanella avicenniae. The sequence goes on from NZ_CP071503.1 coordinate 507,228, forward strand.
GGCATTTTGATGGCGGTTGATCATCAATGGCCACTGTCCTTTATTATGGCCTTTGTTGGCGCCTTGGCGGTCTTTCATGGATACGCACATGGAGCGGACATGCCTGAACGCGGCCAAGCAATTGATTATGCCATTGGCTTTATCGCCGGCACCGCATTACTGCAGTTGATTGGGGTTGGTTTAGGTTTTTGTTTAAATCAGTTTGCTGCGCCTACTCGTCTACTACGTTATACCGGCGGTGCTGTTGCTGCTTTTGGTGGCTATTTAGTGCTCGCGCTCATGCTATAACTCTGCCGTAGAAAATTTCTTTTTTATGATATCCATCTACCTAGTTAGAGGTGTTTTGAGGTTTTTAGCGGGTGATAAAATAGAGCTTTTGCACTATAGTTGTGCATGCTACAACCGATCGGAATTTTACGATTAATCGCGTTTTTTAAACATATATTAGAAATGCTAGAAATATTCAGCTCCAAATAATAGGAGTATAATATTTATCTAATTTCATACTTACTTAGTTAAATCGTCGGCGTTGTCAGTATATTTTAGCAATAACTGTTATTTGTCCGTACGTGGAAGCGCGTTATGTCAATCGTCGTAAAAACCCTCTCTGAACATGCCTATGAGATTATTCGAGAGCGAATTCTGTCCAACGACCTGCTGCCGTTAAAACCATTAAGGCAAGATGTACTCTCCAAAGAGTTGGGGATCAGTAAAATTCCGCTGCGGGAAGCATTAGCGCGTTTAGAAAATGACCGACTATTAATCTCTCATCCCAATCGAGGCTATTTGGTGCCTCAATTAACGATGGAAGATGCGGAAGATATCTTTCACTTGCGAGCATTAGTGGAGTCAGATCTTGCGGCTAGAGCTTGTGTCGCTGCTAGCGAAGCTGATAAACAGCTGGTAAGAGATGCGTTAGCGGAATTTAATAAGCTGGAAAATCCCGACGCTTATCAACTGATCCGCGCCAATCGTGCTTTCCACATTGCCTTAATTGGCCCGTTGCAGCGCAGTACCTCGCATTATGTGTTGGGGCGCTTGCTGTATATGTCAGATCGCTATTTGCAAATCTTTCTCACTGCGGCAACGCGCCGAGAAAGGGCCATTCCGACCCACAATGAATTAGCAGAGGCTTGGCTGGCGGGGGAAACCGAGCGAGTTCACCGCTTACTCCAAGTCCATAATCTGGAAGTGATTGAAGTGCTGCGTGAGGAAGTTTTTCCTAGCTAATCTGATATCCCGCTCAACCATGGTTGTCGTTGTATCGGCGCGTCATGGTTGGGCAGCAATCCTTCAACGCTTGTTTTGTCTAAAAAGCGGAATTTTTCGCAAAATCATGTTATTAGTGCATTATTATTAGTGCCTTAATCTGAATGCTAGGGATTGCGCTCACTATGCCCAGAATGTCTGTTTTCGCCCAATTTCAGCAGGTTAAACATCAATGGCTTCTGTGCCTGAGTGGATGTTTGCCGTGGTTATTTGTTGCAGCAACGCATGCTGCAGAAGCCTTACCTGATTTGGCGCTGCAGTTTGATACTGTGTCGCAAACGTTAGTCTCGATGCGGCCAACCTCGGTCAAAGATAGCTTTGATTTTTTACCGTCTGCCCACACCAACACTCGCCAAGGCGATGGTTATTATCAGCTGGGAGACATTGATATTCGCTTGCGGCTCAAAGGCGCTGACCGTTGGCACGACTTCTCAACTGCGCTGCAATACAAACAGATCAATACCTTAGTGGCTACTGGCAATACGCTGGCATCGGCCGAAATTAGTGGTGATTTGCCCGGTATTCCATTGCGAGTGCAGCGCGATTGGATTAATCATCAGGGCCAGCTCGTGCTTAAGTTCACGCTGCGTAACCCAACCAATGACACCATTGAGATTGGCGGACTCGGCTTGGCGATGGTGTTTGACAATATCCTCAGCGGGCGCGAATTGGATGAGGCACATCAGCGTGCCAGCTATGCCGAGCCCTATATGGGGCTCGACGCTGGTTATCTGCAAGTGGTGCGTTTAAATGGCCAAGGTCCAGCGTTGTTAGTGTTACCGCAGCAAAATGCTCAGTTTGAAAACTGGATGCCACTGCTCGACCGTACGGAATCCAATGGTCGCCCACTCATTTACAATGACCCGACCAAGCGCACCCATACTTTTGAAGGCTTTTATGATTGGATGGTGTTTAGCAAAGGCTTTGCAGACACCGAATGGCTGCATGCTGAGCAGTGGAACACCCCGCAGTCGCTAATGCTGGCACCGGGTGATAGCTACATTACCTCGGTCAAGTTTGTGTTAACGCCTAAGGTTCGTCAGCTTGAATCCACCTTAGTGGCCAATCAACGGCCTGTTGCGGTTGGTGTGCCGGGATATGTTGTCCCTACCGATCTCCCTGCCGACCTTTTTCTCAATGCCGCGTCAGGTGTGCATTCAATTACGGTTACGCCTAAAGAGTCTCTGGCGGTGTTTCCCGCAGTGAGCAAAGGCGATTGGCGCCATTTCAAGGTACAAGGTAAAGCTTGGGGCAGGGCGCGGATCAATATCTACTATGATGATGGCCAGCAGCAAACCCTTCATTATTTTGTGACTGATCCGATGCGCACCGCGGTAGACAAACTCGGTGAATTTTCCTTTACTCAGCAATGGGTTGATGATCCTAATGACCCGTTTAAGCGCTCCCCTGCGATCTTGGGTTACGACAAGGCCGCGGGCAGCGTAGTGACGCAAGATCAGCGCGTTTGGCTCGCAGGTTTGAGTGATGAAGCGGGCGCAGGCCCCTGGCTGGCGGCCATTATGAAGCAGTTGGGTGCTGCCGATGCAGAGCAAGTGGCCAAGTTTGAGCAATTTTATACCCAAGTGGTGGATGGTCGGCTGCAATATAACAGTGGCGACAAGCAATACGGTGTGGTCAAAAGTCTATTTTATTATGCGCCCAAATCCTTGCCCGATTTCAGTTACGATCCTAAGCGTGATTGGAGTACCTGGGCGTCATGGAATGCACAGCAAGCAGCCTCTCCCGAGCGCTCATATAACTATCCGCATGTGGCAGCAGCACAGTGGGTGCTGTATCGCTTAGCCCGTTTTAAGCAAGGTTTAGTCAATGCGCATGACTGGCGCTGGTACCTTGAACATGCCTATCACACCAGCATGGCGATGGTACAACTTGCACCTGACTACGCCCAGTTTGGGCAAATGGAAGGGGATGTATTTGTGGCTATTCTGCAAGACTTAAAAGCGGAAGGCATGAATGCTGAAGCCAAAAAGCTCACCCAAGCCATGAGTAAGCGTGCCGAACATTGGGCGAGCTTAGCTTATCCCTTTGGCAGTGAAATGCCGTGGGATTCGACCGGTCAAGAGGAGGTGTATGCGTGGATGCGCTACTTTGGCAAAACCGCGCAGGCGACCAAAACCCGCGATGTTATCCTCGGTTACGACTTTACCGTGCCACATTGGGGTTACAACGGCAGTGCGCGTCGCTTTTGGGACTTTCTTTATGCTGGCAAATTAAGCCGGATCGAGCGGCAACTGCATCATTACGGCTCCACCATCAACGCCTTGCCTTTGCTCGATAGCTATCGCCGCGACCCGAGAGATCTGTATCTACTTCGAGTGGCTTACGGCGGAATGATGGGCGCCATGACCAATATCGATCAGCAAGGGTTTGCTTCGGCAGCCTTTCACAGCTTTCCAGATAGTCGCAAGTTTGATGACTATAGCGGTGACTATGGTACCAATTTCTTTGGCTATGCCTTTGGTAGCAGTAGTTATTTGGTCAATGATGCCAAGTTTGGCTGGCTAGGCTTTGGCGGCACAGTAACCCAAGACGAGGAGCAAATAACACTCCTGCCCAAAGATGCGTTTCGCAATCGCATCTATATTGCGCCAGCCAAATTGTGGTTAACCTTGGATGCTGGGGAATTTATTTCTGCCAGTTACAGTGCAAAAACTGGCCAAATTGAGTTAACTCTTGCCGAGGCGACAGCTCATACGCCCAAGGCGATGTTAAAAATAGCCTCATTTGGTAAACCGTATCGGCTGACAAGCCCGAACAAGCCGTTCGTGGGGCGTCACGCAATCACCCTGAAACCGCATCCAATGACGGTTGAGTTGATGCCGAAATAGCGTCCTTAGCAACGTTATTACGGCAGAGTGTGGCAGGGTGTTTGGCGTTTTTGAGTAAGGTCACAGCGCCTTGAAGCGTGACCTTATCGCCGCGCACTCAGCAAAAATACCGGATATTGCCCGTGGGGCTTTTGCACTACGCTGGCGTCACTTACTACCACTTGGCTAAATCCCGCGTTAGTGGCCTGTGCCGCTAAACTTGCGCGGTCAAAACCAAAATGCTGTACTCCCGTATCATCGCTATGAAAGCTGCCATCTTCACTATCAAGATCGGCTATTGCGATAAAGCCGCCTTCATTCAGCATTTGATAAAACTTGGTCAGCATCGCATCAACGTCTTTAATGTGGTGCAAGGTCATGGACGAAATAATTCCATCAAACCGCTGGGCTAAATCGGCGACTTCAAGGTTGACGGCTTGCATCTCCAATGCGCAAGCGAGCTTGTCTTGTTTGGCGAGTAACTGCTGGTTCATCGATTCTGATACGTCGACCGCGGTGATCTTTGCCACATGCGGAGCAATCCGCTCCAGCAACAGCCCAGTGCCAGAACCAAAATCCATCAGCTGCATGTCGGCTGATAATGGACAATGGTTGATGATCGCATTGGCGATATTGCCAACGTTATCCACGCGATGTGAGTCTTGTTCGTAACTATCGGCTTTGTGCTGGAAGAAATCTTTAGACATGATGTGAACGTTAGCGAAGAAGTTATCTTGCCATCATCTGCCGTTATCGCATCAGGTACAAGTCAACTAAAGGCTAGCGACTATTGCTCGTCATCATCAACATTGTCACGCCACGGCAACAGCCCGACAACTGCCCCAAGCAACATGCCCAAGCTGATCCCCAAGGGGATATGGCCGATTTCGAGACCTAAAATAACTCCAACAAATAGCCCAATCGCCACATTTAGGGTTAAGCGATCTTCTGCTGTGCTTCTTTGTCCCATAGTCACCTTCTTAAAACCAAGCGATCAGCAAGTTCCTTGGAAAGCGATACACTGCACTGCTTATCTTGCATCAGTGTTGACTGATGAGCATCCCTGTTACGCTGCATTCATTGATAAGTGTAGCAACAGATCATCATTGCAATCGTCCAACATGAATTTCATTCAAGTAAGTAATGAGGATTTTTCGCTTATAAATAGACGTCTAGAAGTCTACAATCTCAGGCATTGAATTGTTCATTCGTTGAGGCTTTCTATGACTACTGCATTAATCCCACCATTTCGCGCTGACGTTGTTGGCAGTTACTTACGCCCTGATTACCTCCAGCAAGCTCGCCGCCAATTTGCCGCTGGCGAGATTTCTCAAGCTGAGCTGACCGCTGTTGAAGATAAAGCCATTACCGAATTGGTTGAACAGCAAAAAGCCGCCGGTTTGCAAGTGATTACTGATGGTGAATTCCGTCGCAGCTGGTGGCATCTCGACTTTATGTGGGGCCTTAACGGTGTAGAAAAGTCTTCGATAGAGCAAGGTTATACCTTCAATGGCATTCAAACTCGCCCAGAAAGCTGCCAACTAACTGGCAAAATCAGCGGTGAAAACCATCCGTTTATTGAACACTTTAAATTTATCGCCAAATTGGCTGGTGAAGGTTTTGTTCCGCGTTTGACCATTCCGGCACCTGCGCAGTTTCTGCGTGAGCTGCAACGCCCGGTAAACCTTGAGCAAACTCAGCGTATCTATCCAGAACTGAGCGAGCTAATCGCCGATATTGCTAAAGCCTATAAAACGGTGATCCAAGAGGTGTACGCCGCCGGTTGCCGTAACCTGCAACTGGACGACTGCACCTGGGGTATTTTGACTGATCCGAATATTGGCGCCCACACCACAGGCTGTGGTTGTGGCAGCGATCATCAAGCCTATAAAACGGAACTTGATGGCCTGCTCAACACTCTGCTGGAAGTAAACAACGCCGCTTTTGAAAATGCGCCGAAAGATTTGGTGTTGGCAACCCACGTTTGCCGCGGTAACTACCGTTCGACCTGGAGCGCCAGCGGCGGCTATGCACCTGTGGCTGATACCCTGTTCGCTAAAGAAAATGTTGATGCATTCTATCTTGAATACGATACCGACCGCGCCGGTGATTTCGCGCCGTTGGCCAAACTCGCAGCGGGTAAAAAAGTGGTGCTCGGATTAATTACCTCAAAATCTGCCGAGTTGGAAACTGTCGATGAAGTCGTCGCCCGCATTCATGAAGCGGCGCAATACGTGCCACTGGAAAACTTATATCTGAGCACCCAATGCGGTTTCGCCTCCACCGAAGAGGGCAACAGCCTAACTGCGGAAGAGCAATGGGCCAAAATCGCGCTAGTAAAACAGGTCGCGGATAAAGTGTGGGGTTAAGCGCCGAGCCTTAAATTTTAAGCATAAAAAAACGCCTCTGGGGAGGCGTTTTTGCTTGCTGGGTTATCATTCACCGGAATGATCTATTTCTAACAATCTGTTACTTCAGATTATTTGGAAAATCATTTGGTAATTCGCTGGCCGGGCAGTTGATTACGTCTTCATTGTTTTCACCGCAATCACGTACAAAGGTGATGGTGGCAAATTCGTCGATCACTTCTGTTGGATAGGCTGGGCCTGCATCGCGGTAAGCGTTCATCAGTGGGATGTGATCGTTTTGGAAGCACACGGTTTTTTTCGGGTCGTTGATGATCCAACGTGGGAAGAAAATAGTGCCGTGGAATACTTTGTCGCCCAAGTTGATGATCAAGCTGACGTCTGTGCCGGTGGGTTCGGTCCAAGAAATCTTATATACGCTGTTGGCAACGCGTACTACATAGACATGTTGGTGTTTTACCCAACGGTTGCCTACGATGCCGCTATGAATGCGATAGTCGATGGTTTCAGCGTTCTTAACGTAAATTTCGTAGTTCCAGCCATTGTCATAGGTATATACCAGATGTTTGCCTACCAGACCGCTTAAATCATTTTTATCAAACATAATCTTTACCTCGTATGAGCTGTTCTTTTAACTTGTACTCAGCTTAATCATTTTATATTTTTATAAAAAACGTATTTTTTGAATCAAAAATATAAAGAAATTTTATATGTTTAAAACCAGTATTGAGCAGTGGCAATTGTTAGCAGCGGTGGTCGAGCATGGCAGTATCGCCAGTGCGGCGGAGTCTCATTACCGCAGCCAACCAGCAGTGAGTTATCAGTTAACCCAGTTACAACAACGACTTGGAGTGGAACTGCTTGAACTGCGAGGGCGGCGATTAGTGCTGACCGAGGCAGGTAAAGCGTTGCTCGAACAAGCCAAATTGCTGTTAGATGGCTTTCAAGATTTGGAACTGCGTGCAGAGGCTATTCGACATGGTCGCAAGTTGGTGGTGACCTTAGTCGTGGATAGTATGTTTCCGCAGTCTTGGCTCTTTGCTGGGTTAAAGGCGTTTCATCAGCGATTTAGTCAAACACAGGTACACGTCAAAGAGTCGATTAAGGATGAAGGTGTGGTGCAGCTGCAGCAGCAACAAGGGGACTTATATCTTATTAGTTTGCCGCCAACAGCGGCAGTAGAGAAGCAGTTGGTGATGGATGTGCAGTTTGTGTGTGTGGCACATCGGGAGCATCCGCTGTTGCAGTTACCTGCGGAGCTGCGACGTTCACAGTTGGCCAGTTATCCCATGATTCAAATCGTTGATAAGCAGAGTCAGCAGCTGTTGAATCATCATCCATCAGCGCAAGAGTGTTGGTATTTTACCTCGATTGACGCGGCGATTGGTGCGGTAGTCAATCAACTGGGGTTCGGCTGGTTGCCGCAGCAACAGGTTGCTCCGCTGTTGGCTGATGGCACTTTAGCCAGCATTGGTGTCAACAGCCGTACCACGCAGCTGTATTTTGTGCGGGGTGAACATAGCCGTCATGATGACTCGGTTAAGGCATTGAGTGAGGCATTACTCGCGCAGATTCACTCAAACGGGCGTTAAAAGATTTAGCAGCGGAGTTGTGTAGTTAAAAAAATACCCTCATACGTATAAGACGTTGAGGGTATTTTTAAACCACCCTAGAGCGGTTTACGGTAAAAACTTAATTTAAAAATTAAGCTTCAGCAACGATAGTTACTTTAACGATCGCGTTAACTTCACCGTGCAGTTGAACTTCAACTTCGAAGTCACCAGTGTTGCGCAGAGCGCCCAGTGGCAAACGAACTTCTGATTTAGCCAATTCAACGCCAGCAGCAGTTACAGCATCAGCGATGTCACGAGTACCTACTGAACCGAACAGTTTGCCTTCATCACCAGCTTTAGAAGCGATAACAACAGCTTCCAGAGCAGAGATTTTAGCAGCACGTTCAGTAGCAGCAGCCAGCTCAGCAGCAACTTTAGCTTCCAGTTCAGCGCGACGAGCTTCGAAAACTTTTACGTTTTCAGCGTTAGCTACAACTGCTTTGCCTTGAGGCAGCAGGTAGTTACGAGCGTAGCCAGCTTTAACTGAAACTTGATCACCCAGGTTGCCCAGGTTCGCAATTTTATCAAGCAGAATAACGTTCATTATCAATTCCTCTTAATTCAATGAATTCAGTGCCGATTACTGATGCAAATCAGTGTATGGCAGCAGAGACAGATAACGAGCGCGTTTGATAGCGCGAGCCAGTTGGCGCTGATATTTAGCGCTAGTACCGGTAATACGGCTAGGAACAATTTTACCGCTTTCTGTGATGTAGTTTTTCAGAGTAGCGATATCTTTGTAATCGATCTCCGTTACACCTTCAGCAGTGAAACGGCAGAATTTACGACGACGGAAATAACGTGCCATGTTGACAGTCTCCTAATTTTTCAATTCGACATTTTCAGCGTGTAATACCAAGCGGTTCTGACCATTGCGGCTTTGCTGCAATGCGATAAATCCTGAAACTTGTATATCCACACCTGCCTTCAGCTTGTCTGTTAAGCGTTCAAAACGCTCACCACTCAAAATCACTTGCATGACACAGTAAACAGGTCTTTGCATGTCCGCCTCTGTTTTCAGAGACTTATGCTCAAGTTGCAACACTGTGTGATGGATACCCGCTGGACTATCAAATCTTCGGCTACGAAGAATGCGCCCTGCTAGCACCAAATGATTGGTGGTCACAGCAAAACTTACTCGGCGATCTCTTCAGCTTGATCTTCGATAGCTTCTTCGGCAGCGCGGTCGCTAGCAGCAGCACGACGTGAATCACGTTCGTCTTTTGCTTTTGCCATTGGAGAAGCTTCAGTGATAGCAGCTTTAGTGCGCATAACCAGGTTACGCAACACAGCGTCGTTGAAGCGGAAAGCTGTTTCCAGCTCTTCGATAGACTCAGCAGTTGCTTCTACGTTCATCAGAACATAGTGAGCTTTGTGCAGGTCTTGGATAGGATATGCCAGTTGGCGACGGCCCCAGTCTTCCAGACGATGGATTTGACCACCCGCTTCGGTGATAACACCGGTATAGCGTTCGATCATACCTGGTACCTGTTCACTCTGATCAGGGTGAACCATAAATACGATTTCGTAATGACGCATTTAGTGCTCCTTACGGTTTGTTAGCCTCGTATTGGCTCAGTCAGACCCGTAGAGGCAAGGAACGAATTAAAGTGACTGATTTAGGCGCGGAATAGTACATAAAGGCGGCAGTAAACTCAAGCAATAACTTTGCCTTAGCCCACATGACAGGTATCATGTGGCGCAACCATGATGCAGTTAACATGAAGAAACTTGGAATAATGACAAAAAATCCATTTTGGGCACTGTTATCGCTGGTTTCGCTACCAGTGTTTGCCTTAGTGCCGCCTGATTACCATGAGCCGCAAAACAACTTACGCGCTGAAGTTGAAGCGGGTTTCCAACTCAACACAGGTAATACGGATTCCACCAGTTTCAACGGAAGAACTAAGCTGGTATATGACGCAGCTAAGACCAAACAGGAAGGTACGGTAAAGGCCTATTACGCGGCAGATGACCAAGGCACAACTAACGAACGTTACGACTTAGAAATGCAGTCGAACTATAAGTTATCCAGAGGTTATATTCTGGCGAGTGGTAACTTTACTTGGGATAAGTTTGGTTCGTACACCAACAGGTATACCTTTGTAAGTGGTTATGGTTTTGACATCGTCAGCACTGGCAGAACCAAGCTGAGTATCGAAGTTGGCCCCGGTTACCGATACAGCATGCCGCAGGAAACCGACGATGAGCCAAATCCCGAAGCCGATAGAGAGCCTATCTTGCGTACTAAAGCTAAGTTTGAACAGTTGATCCATGAATACACTACGTTCAACGCTGACTTAAGTACTGAAATCGGTGCGACCAACAACACGGTGATTTTGGATTTGAACTATAAGAATACGCTGTTTCAAGATTGGGCGTTTAAAGTGGGGTTCAAGATGGAATACAACCAAAACGTGGGTGAGGGCAGTGAACAAACTGATACCATCACCACCTTCAATCTGCTGTATACCTTTCAATAAACACAATATTTAAACGAAAAGGGATGGCAATTTGCCATCCCTTTTTGATTGAGCAATGGTTAACCCAAGCGTTGTCGCACCGCTTCAAACAAGCAGATGCCAGTCGCTACTGATACGTTGAGGCTTGATACAGAACCCGCCATAGGGATCGAGATTAAGGTATCGCAGCCTTCACGACTCAAACGTCGTAAACCTTTACCCTCAGCACCCATTGCAATAGCTAAAGGCCCTTTTAAGTCGGCTTGGTACAGGGTGCTGGTGGCTTCACCTGCTGTGCCGGCAATCCATACGCCGCGTTCTTGCAAACGCTTCATGGTGCGTGCGAGGTTGGTCACTTGAAATAAAGGCACGGTTTCTGCGGCTCCACAGGCAACTTTGCTCACCACAGGTGTGATACCGACAGAGTTATCTTTCGGCACAATCAAACCATGGACACCTGCGGCATCAGCGTTTCGCAAACACGCACCGAGATTATGAGGATCAGTGACACCGTCCAAAATCAGCAGAAACGGCACATCTGTCTTATCTAATAAGGCCTCTAAATCATTTTCGGTCAGCACTTTTGCAGGACGTACGCGCACAACCACCCCTTGATGTTGGCCACCTTCGGTTTTTTCATCCAAGGTTTTGCGCGATGCTTGCTGAGCGCGAACCCCAACCGATGCTGCTTTTTCTAGCAAAGGTTGTACGCGTTCATCAACACGGCCGCTGAGCAGCCACATCTCTAACACACGCTCTGGGGCATGGTCTAATAGCGAAGATACGGCGTGAATGCCGAAAACCAATTCCTGCTTTTTCATCAATTATTTCTTTCTCTTTGGACGTTTAACCGCTTTTGCTTTTGCGGGCTTATCTTGTTTCTCGGCTGACTTACGCCCGCCTTTATCACTCTTTTTCGCAACCCGACCTTTCTTGGCGCTCACCTTCGCACCTTCAAGGTTGACACGCTCTCTGGCGGTCAGTGGACGCTTTTTGCTGCCACCGCGTGAGCGATTACCTTGCTTTTCATCCACCATCAACAGATCAATTTGGCGATCATCCAAATTTACTGCCGCCACTTTCACTGTAACGGCATCACCAATTTGGTAGGTTTTACCACTGTTTTCGCCAATCAGACGTTGCCGCGCGGGGTCAAACTGATAATAGTCGCTGCCCAAGGTTGAGATATGCACCAAACCATCGATAAACAGTGATTTTAGTCTAACGAATAGGCCAAAGCTGGTTACGGATGCCACGACGGCATCAAACACGTCGCCCACATGGTCTTGCATAAACTCACATTTAAGCCAATCAGACACATCGCGGGTGGCTTCGTCAGCGCGGCGCTCGGTATTGGAACACTCCTCACCCAGCAAATCCAGTTCTTCGAGCTGATAGTGATAGCCACCATCGTCGGTCCATTTGTTTTCGACATCACCTGCATCTTTGGCCAGCAGATAACGGATCACACGGTGCAATACCAAGTCAGGATAACGGCGAATAGGCGAGGTAAAGTGTGCGTACTCTTCCAATGCCAAACCGAAGTGGCCTTCGTTATCTGGCGTGTACGTTGCTTGGCGCATCGAGCGCAGCAGCATCACTTGGATCAACTCGGCATCTGGGCGCTCACGCACTTGTTCGAGCAGTAATTGATAGTCGATCGGTTGTGGATCTAAGCCACCACCCAGCTGCAAGCCACGTTCACGCAGGAATTCCCGAAAGTTGGTCAGTTTTTGCTCTGATGGTGCTTCGTGAACCCTATAAAGTACTTCGCCTTTGTGTTTCTTAACGAACTTGGCCGCGGCTACGTTGGCCAGAATCATACATTCTTCAATGATTTTATGTGCTTGGTTGCGTGTGCGCGGCACAATACGCTCAATCTTACGTTGGTCATTGAAGATAAACTGGGTTTCTTCGGTTTCAAAACCGATCGCACCACGCTGATGGCGTTGCTCATCTAACGTTAGATACAGTTCTTGCAGCACTTGCAGATGTGGGTACAGCGCTTGGTATTCGGTTGGCACTTCACCTGTTTCGAGCATCGCCGCTACTTTGGTGTAGGTGAATCGCGCGTGAGAATGCATCACGGCAGGATAAAACTTGTAACCGGAAAGCTTGCCGCTGGCGGCGATGGTCATTTCTGCCACCATACACAAACGATCAACGCCCGGATTTAGTGAGCACAAGCCGTTAGAGAGTTTCTCTGGCAGCATTGGGATCACTTGCGACGGAAAGTACACCGAGTTGCCGCGCGCGCGCGCTTCTGAATCCAATGCTGATTGTGTACGTACATAATGGCTTACATCGGCAATGGCTACCCATAAACGCCAACCGCCGCCACGTTTACGCTCAGCATACACTGCATCGTCAAAGTCGCGTGCATCTTCGCCATCGATAGTGACTAATGGTAACTCGCGTAAATCGACTCGACCGACTTTGTCTTCTTCCTGCACTTCATCAGGAATTTTTCGCAGCTTTTTCTCAATTAAGCTGGACCAAGTATGGGGTAGGTCATAATTGCGCAGTGCAATTTCGATTTCCATCCCCGGCGCCATCTCTTTACCGAGTACTTCGGTAACTTTGCCGGCGGCTTTGACATAGCGACCGGGACGGCGGGTGAGCTCTACTACTACCACGTCACCCGCGCGGGCGCCGTTTCTATCCGCAGTTTCAACCAGAATTTCTTGGGAGATGCGTTTATCATCAGCGACCACAAACCCCATACCGCTATCAACGTAGAAGCGGCCAACTAATGGGGCTTTGCGTTCTTCTAACAAGCGCACAATGCGCGCTTCGCTTTTGCCTTTGCGTTCAACGCCGGCGCGTTGCGCTAACACGCGGTCGCCATGAAAATAGCGTTGCATATCGCCGTGGTGGATAAACAGATCTTCGCCGCCCTCATCCGGTTGGAAGAAGCCGTATCCGTCGCGGTGGCCGATAACGCTACCGGCGATTAAATCCATGCGTTCAGGCAAGCCATAACATTGGCCGCGGGTAAACACTAATTGGCCATCGCGTTCCATGGCACGCAGCCGACGTCGCAGTGCTTCATACTGTTCTTCATCGTTGAGGCTGATGCCCAGTGCATGGGCGATGCTGTCGCGGTTTAGAGGGGATTGCTGAGACTGGAGGTATTCCAGAATATATTCCCGGCTGGGAATAGGATTTTCGTATTTATCTTGTTCTCTCTCAAAATGAGGATCTTTAGTCATTCATTATCCATTTCTATTTAGCCCTCAGCCATTATTGATGTAACTGAGGTTGTTGTGCTCGTTTGACCTGGCTGTCGGGCATCAACTTTGCCAACTTTGCCAGTAATTTTTGGCTTTGCTGCTGTGTTTTTTCATCAGCAAAGGTTTGGTTATATAACCAATAATAGGCCAGCACATAATCTCTGGGTGTACCGTGCCCTTCGCTAAGTAATTTGACCAACATCATCTGCGCAGCCAAGCTGCCACCAGACGCAGCAGGAAACACGTAATACACTGCTCGTTCAGGATCTTTGGTTAAAAACTTACCGTCATTATAGTATTGCGCGAGCTTAAGCATCGCTTCTGGGCTGCCTTGCTCAGCAGAGCGGCGTAACCATTCAATACCACGTTTGGGGTCTGCTTTGGTGCAAACTCCATAATTCAACATTTCGCCCCACAAGTATTGATACAAAGGCTCTTTAAGGACACTTGCGTGGGCTTCAATGTCCTTAAGTAATTGGCAGTCATCTTGTTTGACGCGCTTAAGCTCGCTGCCTTGGCGGATGAGCTCTAACAACTCTTCTTGACTGTAAATGTCGACAGCTTTGATTTCAGCTCGCGCAGCAAGGGGCATGACACTTAGCAAGAGAAGAAGGGTAATCCGCAGCAACATTTCAGCACCTGTCAATCTGAGTTAGATACCAGTTAATCGGCAGTATAATGCAAATCTGAAGTGACACATCATGTTGCGCAATTGTCTTCCAATAAAAAAGGCCGCTATTGCGGCCTTTTTTGATTACTCACTAAATGGGTTGACGCGAATGATAGTCTCATTGCGGTCAGGACCAGTAGAGACGATATCAACCGGCGTCTCTAGCAGTTCTTCAATCCGTTTAATGTAATCTAATGCCGCTTGTGGCAGTTGCTCAAGTGAAGTTGCGCCAAAGGTGTTTTCACTCCAGCCTGGCATGGTTTCATAAATTGGCTTCACCAATTCATAGCCTTCTGCTGCCAAAGGCGCTGCTTTGGTTACGCTACCATCAGGCAGTTCATAACCAACACAGATTTTAACTTCTTTCAGACCGTCCAACACATCAAGCTTGGTCAAGCAAAAGCCACTGAGGCTGTTGATTTGCACAGCACGGCGCATAGCAACCGCATCCAACCAACCTGGACGACGTTTACGACCAGTGGTTGCACCAAACTCTTGGCCTTTGGTCCCTAAATGATCACCAATTTCGTCCAACAGTTCAGTTGGGAATGGACCGGCACCCACGCGAGTGCTGTATGCCTTGATGATACCCATCACGTAATCGAGATGGCGAGGACCCATACCGCTACCAGTTGCAACGCCACCAGCAGTGGTGTTTGAAGAGGTCACAAATGGATAAGTACCGTGGTCGATATCCAGCATAGTGCCTTGTGCACCTTCGAACAGGATTGGTTCGCCTGCGTGGCGAGCTTGATCCAGCATTTCTGTGACATCAACACACATGCTCTTCAGATAGTCAGCAAGTGCCAACGCATCTTCCAAGGTTTTCTGGTAATCCACTGGTTCGCACTTGTAGTATTCGGTCAGCGTAAAGTTGTGATATTCCATCACTTCTTTCAGCTTCTCAGCGAACAATTCTGGATTAAACAGATCACCTACGCGTAGGCCGCGACGTGAAATCTTATCTTCATATGCTGGACCAATACCACGACCGGTAGTACCGATAGCTTTGTTACCACGCGCTTTTTCGCGAGCGATATCGAGAGCACAGTGATATGGCAGAATAAGTGGACATGCTTCAGAAATAACCAGTCTTTCTTCAACTGGAATACCTTTGTCTTTCAGCATGCTGATTTCATTCATCAGGGCATCTGGTGCAAGTACAACACCATTGGCAATAACGCATTTGACGTTATCACGTAAGATACCTGATGGAATCAAGTGAAGAACGGTTTTCTCACCATCGATAACCAGTGTATGACCAGCATTGTGGCCACCTTGGTAACGAACGACGTATTTTGCCTGTTCTGTCAGAAGGTCGACAATCTTACCTTTTCCCTCGTCACCCCATTGTGTGCCGAGAACAACTACATTTTTGCCCATTGTTTGCTGCAAGGTTGCGGTTAAAAAAGAATTCTAACAGATTTGAAACGCTGGGGGTACGGTTTATGAAAAAATAATCAAAATAACTGCGCCGACCAGTGCTAATCCCGCACCTAGTCTTTGCAGTGTGGCTGCGGGTTGGCGTGCCATTTCGGCTAAATATAGTTGCCACTTTTTTGGAAACAGTAGTGGTCCAATTCCTTCGACAATTAACACCAGTCCGAGTGCCAACATTAATACTTGTCCGTTCATGTTGTCCCCCTAATAAGTTACCCAATAAAAAGCCCGGCATAAGCCGGGCTTTTGGAAATAGCCTTGTGCGATTAACGCTTAGAGAATTGTGGTTTACGACGTGCTTTACGCAGACCCACTTTCTTACGTTCAACCTGACGAGCATCGCGGGTTACGAAACCAGCAGCACGCAGAGTAGGACGCAGAGTTTCATCAAGTTCCATCAATGCACGAGTAATACCGTGACGGATTGCACCAGCTTGACCAGTGATACCACCACCTTTAACAGTGACATAGATGTCCAATTTTTCAGTCATTTCAACCAGTTCAAGCGGTTGACGAACTACCATGCGAGCAGTTTCACGACCAAAATAAACATCCAGAGGACGCTTGTTAACTACGATATTACCACTACCTGCTTTGGCAAATACGCGGGCAGTTGAAGTTTTGCGACGGCCAGTGCCGTAGTACTGAGTTGCAGCCATTTGCTTAATCCCGTTTAGATATCAAGAACTTGAGGTTGTTGTGCAGCGTGGTTGTGCTCTGCGCCTGCGTAAACTTTCAGTTTACGGTACATAGCGCGACCCAATGGGCCTTTTGGCAGCATACCTTTAACTGCTTTCTCGATGATCATCTCTGGTTTGTGCGCTTGCAGTTTTTCAAAGCTGATCTGCTTGATTCCACCTGGGAAGCCTGAATGCGAGTAGTATTGTTTACCAAAGGCTTTGTTACCTGTTACAGTCACTTTCTCAGCATTGATAACGATGATGTAATCACCGGTATCTACGTGAGGAGTGTACTCAGGCTTGTGTTTACCACGGAGACGCAAAGCGATTTCAGTGGCGATACGACCCAAAGTCTTACCTTCAGCATCAACAACATACCAGTCGCGAGCTACAGTTTCTGGCTTGGCAGTAAAAGTCTTCATTATTACAAAAACCCAAAGTTAAATTCTGTCACATGTTGAATCGACATGACTCAACAATACACGCCTTCCATATACCCCTTCGAATATATTTTGGCATTAAATCCGCCCATCACGGACGGAGTAACGTGGGCAGGGCGTGGATTATAGACAAAGCTGAGTTAAAAATCACCTGCTTTTTTGTCGAAAATCCAGTAATTGCGGCGATTTTTAAAACGCTTCAGCAGGGAGATGTTCAAGGGCTAAATATTCCCGAGATTGCATCTCAATTAAACGTGAACGGCAGCGGCGAAATTCGAAGCTAAGTAGGCCTTCAGTATAGATTTGTTCCAGCGGAATTGCGGCGGAAACGATCAGTTTTACCCGGCGTTCATAAAATTCGTCAACCAGCGCTAGAAAACGTCGTGCGATGTCATCACCGGTTTGTTGTGCGCCCATTTGCTCGACATTTTGCAGCAGTACGGTGTGGTAGGCCATGGCGATTTCCATGTAGTCGATTTGGCTACGTGGGCCGTCGCACACGGCACGGAAATCGAGCCATAACACACCATTTGCGTGCTTAACGGTTTGGATATCGCGTCCATCAATATTGAGCGCTGCAGTCACGACGTCAGCACCGCTGGTAAGCTGCTCAAAATAAAGCGCCAAGTTACATTGGGCCGTGTCATCTAACGGATGATGATAGATCTCGGCTTGCTCTAATGTACGCAGGCGATAGTCGATGCCCGAATCTACGTTCAGTACTTGGCAATGGTGGTTGATTTGCTCAATGGCAGGTAAGAAACGGGCGCGTTGCAGACCATTGCGATAAAGTTCATCAGGAATAATATTCGAGGTTGCGACGAGCGCGACACCTTCAGCAAATAAGGCAGTGAAGAGGGTGCCGAGTAACATGGCATCGGTAATATCGGAAACAAAAAATTCGTCAAAGCAGATAACCCGATACTGCTTCGCCATTCGTTTAGCGATGAACAGCAGCGGATCTTGGGTACCTTTTAGATCATTCAGCTCGCGGTGAATCCGCAGCATAAAATGGTGGAAGTGTGCCCGCAGTTTTTGATCACTTGGCAATGACTCAAAAAATAGATCCATTAAATAAGTCTTACCGCGACCAACACCGCCCCAAAGATAGAGCCCTTTTACCTGTGGTACTGAGTTTTTAACAAAAAAACGTTTTAGTCCGGTTACTGGCGGTTGCTGCAGTTCGTCATAAACACGCTGTAAGGCTTTTACTGCCTGCTCTTGGGCGGCATCAAAACTGAAGCCTTCTTTATTGAGGTCTTGTTGGTAGCGTTGCCAAGGAGTTGTTACTGCCACTTGAAATGTTCTCGTTAAGCCTTATTTGACAAGGTG
This sequence comes from Shewanella avicenniae, assembly GCF_017354945.1. Lineage (NCBI taxonomy): Bacteria > Pseudomonadati > Pseudomonadota > Gammaproteobacteria > Alteromonadales > Shewanellaceae > Shewanella > Shewanella avicenniae. Next base: position 525,561 of record NZ_CP071503.1, read on the forward strand.
ATGAAGATCAAATTTTGCTTGATGTTAGCACGCCAACTGCAACACGCCTACTGGCCAACAGTAGTAACTAACAGGCGATGTTTTACCCTCGCATTTCGGTTCAGTTGGATTAATTAATCTTTGTTAATGGCAGAAACTTTTGTGAATTGTGGTTAGTCGGAGTTAGTAACAAAGCTCAAGCGAGCGTAACCAAAGTCGCTTCAGCGTGACTGATGAACAATTCCGGATTCGGATATTAGGAGCAAACCTCGATGAAGACCAAATTAACACTGATATCTGCGGCACTGTTAGGTGCGAGCTTAATGAGCGCCCCTGTGATTTCTCAAGCCGCAATTCCGCAATCTGTGGATGGCCAACAAGTGCCAAGCTTAGCGCCAATGTTAGAAAAAGTGACCCCAGCGGTGGTGTCTGTGGCGGTTTCGGGCAACAAGGTGTCCCGTCAGCGCGTGCCTGACGTATTCCGCTACTTCTTTGGGCCTAACGCGCCACAAGAGCAAGAGCAAGTGCAAGAGCGCCCATTCCGTGGTTTGGGCTCAGGCGTGATCATCGATGCAGATAAAGGCTACATCGTCACTAACAACCATGTGATTGATGATGCAGATGAAATTAAGGTGGGCTTGCATGATGGCCGAGAAGTTACCGCCAAATTGATTGGTACAGATAAAGAGTCGGACGTCGCGTTGCTGCAGATTGAAGCTGACAATCTTACTGAAATTAAGCCAACGGATTCTGATGCAATTCGCGTAGGTGACTTCGCAGTGGCGATTGGTAACCCGTTTGGGCTGGGGCAAACTGTTACCTCAGGTATCGTCAGTGCGCTGGGGCGTAGCGGCTTAGGTATTGAAATGCTGGAAAACTTTATTCAAACCGATGCCGCGATTAATAGTGGTAACTCAGGTGGCGCTTTGGTGAACCTGAAAGGTGAACTGATAGGGATCAACACTGCCATTGTGGCGCCAGGCGGTGGTAACGTGGGCATTGGCTTTGCGATTCCAGCTAACATGGTACGTAGTTTAGTACAGCAAATTATCGACCACGGTGAAGTGCGCCGCGGCGTGCTGGGGGTCATGGGTCGTAACCTTGATAGCAACCTTGCTGAAGGCTTTGGTTTAAAATCGCAACACGGTGGTTTTGTTAACTCAGTGGTAAAAGACAGTCCAGCAGATAAAGCAGGCATCAAAGCAGGTGACATCATTGTTAGTATTGATGGTAAACCAGTTAAAACCTTCCAAGAGTTGCGGGCGAAGATCGGGACTATGGGCGCCGGTACTGAGGTGAAACTGGGCATTATTCGCGATGGCGATGATAAAACAGTTGAAGTTACCTTAGGCGAGGCCAGTGAAGTCAAAGAACAAGCTGCTGGCAATATCCATCCAATGTTGGCGGGTGCAACACTGGAGAATAAAGATAAAGGGGTTGAGATCACTGGCATCGCTGATGGCTCTCCGGCAGCCATGAGTGGACTACAAAAAGGCGATGTGATTGTGGGTATTAACCGCACGCGTATTAAAACCCTCAAAGAACTAAAAGAGGGCTTAGAAGAACACGAAGGCGGCGTCGCACTGAAAATTATGCGCGATAACAACCTGTTGTACTTAGTGCTGCGTGGCTAATTTTCGGTAACTCTCATCTCAATTATCAAGAGCTGCTACGGCAGCTCTTTTTATGGATGACCGCTAATTTGTGGCGATGAAAACAAATGCAAACCGCTAGATGGTCGATCAGCCTAAAAACTGTTATTCTAGCCTAACTTTCAAACAGTTAACTCAGCAGCTACCCATGTTCAAAGATACTCTGCTCTATCTCAGTAAAGCGATAGCCTTTGGCTTAGTCATGGCCGCGGTTGTGTTGCTGTTTAACCATTTTAGCCACTCGTCAGTTAATCTTTTCCAGCAAGGGAATGAGTTGCAACGTGTGTCGTTTAACGGCGCAGTGCGTAAAGCAGCACCGGCGGTGGTAAACATTTATAACTTGGGCATGAGCCAAAACCGCCCCTTAAATAAAAGTAAACTGCAAGGGTTAGGTTCTGGCGTCATCATGCGTTCTGAAGGCTATATCATCACCAACTATCATGTGGTGGAAGATGCAGACGAAATTGTTGTAGCGTTACAGGATGGACGTAAATTTAGTGCGGATATTGTCGGTTTAGACTTTGATACCGATTTGGCCGTGCTGAAGATTGAAGGCGATAAACTGCCGGTGGTGCATGTGGATTTAGCGTCGCCACCTAACGTCGGTGACATAGTGTTGGCCATTGGTAACCCTTACAACATTGGCCAAACCATCACTCAAGGGATTATTAGTGCAACTGGCCGTACCGGGCTTAGCAGCACTGGCTATCAGGATTTTATTCAAACAGATGCGGCGATTAACGCCGGCAACTCAGGTGGCGCATTGATTGATACCACTGGCAGCCTTATCGGGATTAATACTGCCGCGTATCAGCTGCGCAACGAAGGCGGTGGTCATGGCATAAACCTCGCGGTGCCAATTAAGTTAGCCTACGACATCATGGGCAAGCTAATTAAAGATGGCCGAGTGATCCGCGGTGCTTTAGGTATTTCCGGTGAAGAGGTGATTAATCCGGTAGTTGGGCAGATGCTGAAAATCCCCAATCTGCGGGCTGTGGTGATTAATGCGATGGACAGTAGTGGCCCAGCAGCTAAGGCTGGCTTAGCCCCTGGCGATTTAATTATTCGCTACCGTGATGAAGTGGTGACTGGGGTGACGATGTTGATGGATCGCATTGCAGAAACCAAACCTGGCTCAGAAGTGACCATGCAGGTTGTGCGTGGCAGTAACATTATGGATGTGCAGGTTGAGATTGCAGAAAAAGAAGCTGCTTATCCAGAAAGAAAATAATATTGCGGATATGTAGGTAACAAAACGCCGACGATATGTCGGCGTTTTCTATGGCATTAATGATTAACGACTGGCTCGTCGTCTTCATCATCCTCGTCATCGACTTCGTCACCCATAAAGTAGGTGCCCCAGCCGTCATAGTCGACTTTGTGCTTTGCCGCTAAGGCAAATAATTTCTCACATGCATTATCGAGCAGGTCGATATCCAGCGCATGATTGGCGATCGCATCAAAGCAGAACAGCAGTGAGCCATCATCTAATTCAATTTCTTCGGCATCATTCACTTCAAAGCCAAGTTTAAAAGCATCAACGGCAGCTTTTTCCAGCTTATCAAAGTTGGTCGATGAAAAGTGATGCTCAATTGTGTATTCCGCATCAGGATCTGAACCGTCCTGCAGCAGCGATTCTACGATATCGCGGTTCTCTTCCATCTGCTGTTTCAGCAGTTGCTCAATGGCCATAAGCATCTCCAATGTGGCAGTTCGTTACTGCAAATAGTTGATCAGTCGCTGTTACTTCGACGCAGCGAGCTGTTGATTCAATTCTGTAAATTTAGCTGACATTTGCTGATGTGTAGTTAATGCCAAATTTTTAGCATCCGATGCACTTAGTGCGCTGGTTTGTATCGGTGGCAGCACTTCAATAACAACTTTACCGTTGTGCCAACGATTGAGCTTAATATCACCCTGACAACTAGCAACCACGGGCACCACCGGCACACCTGCGGTAATGGCCGTATGAAATGCTCCCGATTTGAACGGCAAAATTCCTCGGCCACGGCTACGTGTGCCTTCGGGGAATATCCAAACTGATAATTTATCATCGCGAATACGTTGTGCAGTTTTGGTTAAGGTTTCCACTGCTGTTGCTCTATTTTTACGATTGATCATGATGTTGCCCGAGAGCCAGTAGATCAAGCCAAACAGTGGGATCCATAAAATGCTGCGTTTACCCAAAGTGACTGTACCGGGCACAATGACATTTGAATGGGTGAACAGATCGTAATTGTTCTGATGGTTTGCCACAAAAATACAAGGCTGGGATTGAGCGCGTTCGGCATGGCGGATTTCTAGCGCAATGCCCATCAATTTTGCACACCAGCTAAAAGGGCGAGACAGTACATAAACGTTATTGCGGTGCAGTGGTCGCAGCAGGCAATAAATCGTTCCGCAGATGAATAGTAGCAGTAGCATCAGTGCTAATAGTAGGCACCTTAATAGCAACAGCATAACTCGCTCCTTTTTTCTAGGGGCGCCAGTATAACGGCACATACCATTGCGCTCAATCTGCAAACAGCGTACTTAAGCTGATTTAGCGTTTGGTTAAGAGACAGTTAAGAGTATAGCTCTAGCCTATGGCTGAATTATTAATGTAGGGAACAATGTATGCTGGCTTTTTTACGCAAAAATATCGGATTGATTATCTTGGCAATTGTGCTTTTCGGTGGCGTATTTGGCGGTATTTATTATGTGGAACATTCATTATCTAGCCAAGAGCGAGTCATTAACTAGATTTGTGCGAGAGTAGGTTAGCTGTTGACCCGACTGCTCGTAACTGACGCATCCCGATCGGTTTGCGCATAAACCGTTATGCGCGGCGGTTTATATCTCTTTTCATTTGTTGATGTTTCATCGTTGGGGAGTCGCACTGACGGATGCCACAAGGACTTCAGCGTTAGTGGTCAGCCCTCCTTGTTCATCATTCCCTCTTTCTAATCGCCATAATGACCAACTCACTCTTGCTGAGATCTGTTGCTAGGCGCAAAATAGTTAGCCTGCTAACAGGTTAGGCCGCGGATGGCGGTACTACCGGATCAAATTCTTCGTAAAATGGACAGTTGTACATCATGGACAGGGTTTCGTTGCAAGTAACGGAAGATGGCTCCCATACACTTTTTAATGCCGAATTAAACGAAACATATCATTCCAGTCGAGGCGCGATGGCCGAAGCGCAACACGTATTTATTGACTCTGGGTTTGATGTGGAATTCGCTCAAGTGACTGGGCAGCTCAATATTCTTGAAATAGGTTTTGGCACCGGCTTAAACGCGTTAATGACCTTGGGACGGGTTACTGAGTTGGCGCAAAACCAACCGGCCAATTCGCTACCGCAAGTCTATTACCAATCATTGGAGCCTTATCCAATTGCTGACTTTATCATCCAGCAACTGAATTACACCGCACTGCTGCCGGAGCGCTTTGGTGAGCTGTTTGCCGCGATTCACCATGCTGAATGGCATCATCCTGAAGTATTATCGCCGCAGTTCACCATTGAAAAGACCATGACCACCTTAGAGCAGTTTAACGCAGCGGCTCACACATTTGACCTCATCTACTTTGATGCGTTTGCACCCAATAAGCAGCCGGATGTGTGGTGTCCAGACAATATGCAAAAGTGTTTTGAGTTACTTAAACCTAATGGCATGTTGGTGTCGTATTGTGCTAACGGGCAATTCAAACGTAATTTGAAAGCGGCTGGGTTTATGGTCAAGCCACATCCAGGTGCACTAGGAAAGCGTGAGATGACTCGAGCTTGGAAAATCAGTAGGGAATCTCGCCAATTGAAGTGAGACATTTTGTCTATGTCGGTTTGAAGAAGTTCACATAATCTGCGTAATTACGCCAGAATAAAATGACAGAGATGGACAAACAAATGTATCGATTTATTATTGTTGTCGGGCTCATTTTTATCGTGGGGGCGATTTAAATGACTTTGCCCACCTCTGTCGAAACTTCAGCAGATCACTATTATTGTTAATCTTTGCCTAGCATGTGATCTGCTGCTTTTCCTTCCCTTCGTCCTTATGATCTCGCTAGTATCCTCTAGCTGAATTTCTTCCTGAATAAAAAACGACTTAAGTGAACTTAGAATTAGCGCATTATTTTATTATTGGGCACATTTTCTATCGTTGGGGGCGATAACAAGGTGTTCAGCCCACCCAAGTCGAAACTATTGCGGTAAACGTTCTCAAGCTTGTTTACCTTGGTCGCTAACATTCCGCCGACGACCTTGAATAAAAATGACAGAATTAAACCTAGAAAAGCGCGAATTTGGGGAGCACACTTTTTTCTATCGTTGGGGGCGATAACACAAGGTTCGGTCCAATCCTGCCTAAATCGTTTACACTGACATCAAACGTCGAAACGATGACACCAATGCTGCAAAGCCTTTTTGCTTGATGTCTGCTTCAGCTTCTACAGACCAAGCGAATAATGTTTTTGTCGGTACACCATACTGACGGGCAACGTCAAAATGCAGCTTACCGTGGGAGAGATCGTTCAATGCTCTGGTTTTGATGTTTACATCAATCATGTTGTTCTCCCTTTGTTATTGACCCTGAAAGTTAAATCAGCAATCGTTAATCTTTACTCTACATCCCACTGGCTAATGCCCAAATGTTGCAGTTGTTCCCAACATTGCCGACAGCTATTCAAGAATCCGAAAATCTGTTTCATTCTTTACTCCTTGTCGTAGTGGCCTACTACTTTAGTTATATGTAAGAACTGTGCCAATTTTTCATAGTTAAAATTTTTCAATAAAAACAATACCTAATAAAATTGGATTGTGATTGCGAGAAAAAGCTAAAGATCCAAGGATGTGCATGCTGCACTAATTTGGTGCAATTAAGGCGCTTTTGCTGTGCAAGCACAGAGAGAAAGAATTCAGTGAGAATTAAAAGGGAAAATTAGCTGAATAGCCACTGAATTGGCGTTAAAAACGGAACGCTATGGTTATTGAACGGTTGTGACTTAAGCTGCTCAAGATATACTTAGAGCCAATTCAGTACGAATATCAAATTCACAAGGAGGCGATGTGATGCACATTTCCAAAAAACTATTAGCCACTTTTGTGGTGACCGCATTGGCCGCTGGTTGCACCACGGTAAATCCCTATACCAAAGAGGAACAAACCGCTAAAGCATCTACAGGTGCGATTATTGGCGCAGTTGCTGGTGCCGTCGTTGGTGTGGCAACTTCCAGTAAGCATGATCGCGGTAAAGGTGCGTTGATTGGTGCTGCGTCGGGTGCTGCCGTGGGTGGTGGTATTGGCTATTACATGGATGTTCAAGAAGCTAAATTGCGTCAGCAACTGGATGCTACCGGTGTGAGTGTCACCCGTACCGGCGACACTATCGTGCTGAACATGCCTAACGAGTTAACTTTCGGGGTTGACAGCTCGACCCTGAGTGAGCGCGCACAATCGGTGTTGGATGGCGTAGTGCTGGTGGTTAACGAATACAGCAAAACCCAACTCAACGTGATTGGCCATACTGATAGCTCAGGCAGCGATTCTTACAACCTGCGTCTGTCGCAGGTAAGAGCATCAACAGTAGGTAGCTATTTGATTACCAAAGGTGTTGCAGGACAACGTGTTGTGACCCAAGGCGCGGGTGAGAGTCAACCTATCGCCTCAAATGATACTGCGCAGGGACGGGCACAAAACCGCCGGGTAGAGATTATCCTTACACCATTGCCGCAGTAAGTGATGCGATAAAAAAAGCGCTCGTTGAGCGCTTTTTTATTGGTAATCTTTAGATAGCAGAGACTGGTAGCTTCTGTTTAACTCGCTTCATCAAACCTAGCGTTGATCAGCTGACAGATTGCGTCTAATGCTTGTTCCGCTTCTGGGCCTTCAGCGCTGAGAGTGATGGTTTTACCCATACCTGTTTCTAACATCAATAGCCCCAATACGCTGCCAGCTGACGCCTTTTTACTGCCCTGAATGATCGTGACATTGGCGTCAAATGCGTTGGCGAGTACTGCAAGCTTAGTTGCTGCGCGCGCATGAAGCCCGAGCTTGTTGATGATTTCGATCTCGCGTTCAACTTTTGCCACTTTGTAACTCCCGATGCTTCGCTTGCACGCGATGTTTGCTACTGCTAAAGCGTTTAGCAAGTTGATCTGCTACATACACTGAACGATGTTGCCCACCAGTACAACCAATAGCGATGGTGAGATAACTGCGGTTATTGCGTTCAAGATGCGGCAACCAAGTCTCAAACAGGTTTTCAATCTGCCAGATGAGCTTATTGACTAGCGGTTGGCGTGACAAAAACTCCTGCACCGGTTCATCTAAGCCAGTGTATGGCCTAAGACTGACTTCCCAGTGCGGGTTCGGTAGGAACCTGACATCAAACACAAAATCAGCTTCGGTTGGCACCCCATGTTTAAACCCAAACGACTCAAAGTTAATTACCAGTTCTTTGGTAGAGGTGCCCAGCAGAATTTCACGCACAGTGTCGCTTAATTCATAGATGTTGGAAGTTGAGGTATCAAGATAATGATCCATCAACTGCGAGATAGGCTCTAGCAGTTCACCTTCCTCTTCAATCGCCTCTTTTAACGATTTATGACGCTTGGAGAGCGGATGTAAACGGCGGGTTTCACTATAGCGCTTGATTAATACTTTGTCGGATGCATTGAGGAAAAAACTGATGACCTCTGTGCCTTCGGGGAGTTTCGCAAGCTGACTTTCAAGTAACTTATCTTGGTTGGGTAAGTTGCGCACGTCAACACTGATAGCGACGAACTCATTGCTGCCTCGCAGATTTACTAGCAGATCGCCAATCATCTGTAATGGCAAGTTGTCAACACAGTAATAGCCCATATCCTCTAATACGCGCAGGGCTACAGATTTTCCTGAACCTGAACGACCGGAGACTATGGCCAACTTCATGCGGTGATTACCTGATAAAGTTCTTGCTCGTTCTCAGCCTTACGAAGCTGCTTGAGCACTTGTTTATCGCTTAGCTTTTCCGCCATGGCGGAGAGCGTGCTCAGGTGTTGCTGACATTGATCTGCTGGCACAATAAGTGCGAACAAAATATCCACCGGTTGATTATCAATCGCGTCAAAAGGAATGGCCTCTTCACACTTGATTAATACCGCAACGGGCGTGTCAATATCCGGCAAACGACCATGCGGGATCGCAATACCGTTACCGATTCCTGTACTGCCCATACGCTCGCGAGCCAAAAGACTTTCAAAAATGGCTTGAGAGGATAGGTCGGGATACTGGGCTGCTGCGAGATCGCTGATGAGCTCCAGTACCTTTTTCTTACTGCCCGGAGTCGCACAGGTGGTACACTCCGGCCGCAGGATGGTCCTAAGTTCCATCGTTAGTGTTTTGTCAGCTTTTCTTTGTGTTTAATGACCTGACGATCCAATTTATCAATGAGGATGTCAATGGCGGCGTACATGTCGTCGTGTTGAGAGGTTGCAAATACTTCGCCGCCGGAAAGGTGCAGCTTGGCTTCTGCTATCTGTAGTGCTTTTTCAACAGCGAGGACAATGTGGACATTATTGATCTGTTCGAAATGGCGTTCAAGCTTTGCAAATTTGCTCTCAACGTAGCTACGTAAAGAATCGGTGATCTCAAGTTGTTTTCCTGCAAGATTAATTTGCATCGTTGACTCCTCCGATTGTCGGGCTTTTAAAGGCTCTTCCGCTGATTTGACGGCGGAATTAGCATTGCTTCCCGATACTTAGCGATTGTTCGTCTCGCGACATTAATGCCTTGTTCGGCAAGCAATTGCGCCATTTTACTGTCGCTTAACGGCTTTTTAGGGTTCTCCGCGGCAACCAGCTTTTTGATGAAAGCACGAATGGCTGTTGAAGAACACTCGCCGCCATCGTCAGTACCTACATGGCTAGAGAAGAAATATTTTAGTTCAAAAATGCCGCGAGGGGTGTGCATGTATTTCTGGGTGGTGACCCGCGAAATGGTCGATTCATGCATTTCTACCGCTTCGGCAATATCGTTGAGCACCATAGGTTTCATCGCTTCTTCACCATATTCGAAGAAGCCTTGCTGAAATTGAACGATGCAATTAGCGACTTTAAGCAGGGTGTCGTTACGGCTTTCCAAACTCTTGATAAACCATTTAGCTTCTTGCAGATGACCACGAATAAATTGGCTATCTGACTGGCTGCGCACGCTACGTGCCATCGTGGCATACTGCTGATTGATGCTGATTTTTGGCATGCAATCTGGGTTGAGTTCAACCACCCAGCGCCCGTTTTTCTTCCATACCGTCACGTCTGGAATGACATATTCATCTTCAGACTCTTGGATGGTTAATCCTGGGCGAGGATTTAACGTTTGGATGAGAACGATTGCGTCACGTAACTCTTCTTCCTTAAGGCGCGTTTTGCGCATCAAGGTGCGGTAATCTTTGGCGGCGATCAGATCGAGGTACTCATCGATGAGCATTTTGGCATTGGCCAAATGCGGTACGTCGTCACTGAATTGTGATAATTGGATCAGCAAACATTCGCGTAAATCGCGCGCGGCAACTCCCACGGGATCAAAGTGTTGAATGCGCTTCAGCACGGCTTCAACTTCATCCACTTCGATATCATCTAAGCCCAGCGCTTCAATAATTTCTTCAGCTGATTGGGTTAAATAGCCACGCTCGTCAATGGCTTCAATAATCGCGGTAGCAATTGCTTCATCGGTTTCTGAAAATGGTGTGAGGTTTTTTTGCCATTCCAAATGCTCATGCAAGCCTTCGCTAGTTTCACCTTGAAACGGCATGTCATCGTCACGGACGACGCCAGATGACGTGTTGGGCGCAGCGGTGAAAACCTCGTCCCAAGTGGTGTCCATTGGCAGTTCTTCAGGGAGCTCTTGGCTATTAAGCGCATCACTGGTTTCAACGGACGAACTGTCTTCTATCGACTCTGACAGCTCTTGTTCACTGTCACGTTCGCGGTTATCCGCTTCAAGCCCCGCGTCATTGTTATCAACATCAACATCGTCATTAATCTCCAACATCGGGTTGGAATCGAGTGCTTGTTGAATTTCCTGCTGCAGCTCAAGCGACGACAATTGCAGTAGACGAATTGCCTGCTGCAGTTGCGGTGTCATAGTTAATTGTTGACCCAGCTTAAGCTGAAGTGACGCTTTCATTGTTGACTGCTAATCCCCAAAAATTATGTATTAAAACAACCACAAAGAGTTGGTAGTTTTATGAAATTTATTTGTCCCCACCACCGTACTATAGCCTGAATTGTTCCCCTAAGTACACTGCTCGCACCTGTTGGTTGTCGAGGATCTCGGCGGGTGTGCCTTCTGCAATCAGCTGCCCATGGCTGACGATGTAGGCGTGTTCGCACACATCCAGAGTTTCGCGCACGTTATGATCGGTAATCAAGACACCCAGTCCTCGAGACTTGAGTTGTTCGATGATTTTCTTGATATCGATAACAGAAATTGGATCTACGCCCGCAAAAGGTTCGTCCAATAAAATGAATTTTGGATCAGCCGCTAACGCGCGTGCTATCTCAACGCGGCGCCGTTCTCCACCCGATAACGCCATCCCCAAGCTGTCACGGATGTGGGTGATATGAAACTCTTCGAGCAGCTGTTCAAGAATGGCTTCGCGTTCTTCGTTGCTTAATCCTTTGCGGACTTCAAGAACGGCCATAATGTTATCGCGCACTGAGAGTTTGCGAAAAATACTCGCCTCTTGCGGCAGATAACCAATCCCTTTACGCGCCCGCAGGTGCATTGGATCTAAGGTCAGATCATCTTGATCAATAAAAATACGGCCATGGTCACTCTGTACTAAGCCGACCACCATGTAGAAGGTGGTGGTTTTGCCCGCACCGTTAGGACCGAGCAAACCAACGATCTGTCCGGTGTTTACCTGTAAGCTAACATCTTTTACTACCGAACGTTTTTTATAGCTCTTGGCCAGATTGGTCGCTTTTAAAACGCTGGTCATGGCTGCTCCTGCTCGGTTTTCGGCGGCGTTGGCTCTTTAGGGAGATTATCTGGACGGATAACTGTGGTGACTTGCTCTTGGTCACTACCAATCGCTTGCAGCTGCTGCTTGTTCAGATCGTAAATGATCTTATCCGCTGAGGACATGCTGCTGCCTTGCTCTACCTTGGCCATACCGATCAGGGTCAACACGCGTTGGTTGATGTTGAACTGAATTTCATTGGCGCGAGCGGTGGTCAGCGTGCCATCTTCTTGCTTTTGGGTGAAAGTAGCTGGTTTGCCGGTGGCAATCAGCACACGGTCTTGATCTTTTTCTGGCGAGGTGGCACTCAATTCGTCGGCTTTAAGTGTTAACAAGCCTTGAGTCACCAACACTGGGCCGCCATAGACGACACGTTTATTTTTGAGATCAGCAAATTGAGTGGCGGACTTAATCTTTACCTCTTGTTGTAAGTTGATGTCCGCGGCAGTTGCCATCAGACTCGAGGCGCTAAGTACGATGGCCAGAAGAATATTATTTGCTCTCATAAGTACCTTTAATGTCGCTCAACAGTTTCAATTGCTGGGCATTTAAATCGGCATAAAGTCCGACACCTGATGCGTTAAAGCCACTCCCTGACATAAAGACCTGCTCCGGCGAGGTCATGATCATCGTCGACACGTCTAATTCTAAATACTCTGTCGTTAATGATCGAATGGGATCTTTTGGCGTAATGGCATCAATCATAACATTATTTTGTAGCACAACCTTATGTTGTGTGCGATTGAGCTGCCCTTGGTCGGCAGACATTTTCCACTGCGCATCACCGTTATCTGGATAGATATGGTAAATCGGCTTTTCGAATAGCGTGGTGTCGGTATCGGCAAAGTGCGCCATATGGGTCGCAGACACTCGGGTAGACACCTTACCGTTTTCATCGAAACTGACGCTTTTTAGATTATCAGCCACATAGTCAGGCCGCTCCACGGTGCTTACCGTCGTGGGTTGCTGTTCATTTCGCTTGCTCTGTACCTGCCAATACAACACGATGGCGGCGGCAAAGAAGGCAATGATGGCCAAAGTTACTCGGTTCATACACTCATTCCGTGGGCGCTATCGAGCAGATTTTGGCTGAGCAGCAACAGATCTGCAAGTTCTCGCACGGCACCAAAGCCACCGCCAATACTGGTGACAAAATCTGCCAGTTGTTTGACCTGTGGATGGCCATCCGCCACGCAAACGCCCAAGCCTACTTGTTGCATCACTGGCAGGTCAACCATATCGTCACCGATGTAAGCAACCTGCTCTGGGTTGAGTTGATAAACGTCAAGCAATTCATGGTAAGCGGTCAGTTTATTGTCGATCCCTTGATAAATGTGCTGAATACCGAGGGATGTCATGCGCCGTTCAACGATTTGTGATTTTCTACCGGTGATCACCGCCACCTGAATATTGCATGACAGCAACGCTTTAATACCAAAGCCGTCGCGAGTATGGAACGCTTTTAGCTCCTCACCCTGATTGCCCATATAGATGCGGCCATCAGAAAACACTCCATCAACATCACAAATCAGCAGGCGGATCTGCTGCGCCTTTTGCCACACCTTGTCAGTAACCGGGCCGTAAAAAGTCGTATGTTGTGTCACATAACCCCCGCATTGACTAAGTCGAGCATATTGAGCGCCCCAATTGGGTGGCGTTGTTGGTCGATAACAATCAGGCCGTTGATGTTGCGATCATCCATCACTTTAAGCGCTTCAGCAGCCAAAATGCTGTCGGTCACCGAGGTGCAGTTACGGGTCATCACTTCAGCAATCAGGGTTTGACGGAGATTGACTTCTGCATCAATCACCCGGCGTAAGTCACCATCGGTAAAGATACCCACCAATTCATTGTCTTGATTGACAATGGCAGTCATCCCTAAGCCTTTGCGGGAAATTTCATAGAGCGCTTCGGTGATGGTGATGTCGTCACGCACAATCGGCGTATCTTCGCCTTTATGCATGATATCGCTCACCTTCAGCAGTAATTTACGACCAAGCGCACCACCGGGATGTGACATAGCAAAATCATCTTTGGTGAAGCCTTTGGCTTGCAACAGCGCGATTGCAATGGCATCGCCCATCACTAAGGTGGCGGTGGTACTTGATGTGGGTGCCAGCCCGAGTGGGCAGGCTTCCTCGGGCACCTTGATGCACAAATGCAGTTGCGAATGTTTCGCCATCGTGGATTCTGGATTGCCCGTCATGGCAATTACTGGGATCCCTTGGCGTTTTATCACCGGCATCAAGGTCAGAATTTCGTGTGACTCGCCCGAATTAGAGATGGTCAATACGATATCGTTATCGCTCAATACGCCGAGGTCACCATGGCTGGCTTCGCCCGGATGCACGAAAAACGCTGGCGTTCCGGTGCTGGATAATGTGGCTGAAATCTTATTGCCAATGTGGCCAGATTTTCCCATGCCCATGACGATCACTTTACCTGAACATTGCAGGATCATCTGACATGCGCGGGCAAATTCTTCTGAATCAACAAACTGATACAGGTTATCGAGCGCCTGCTTTTCAATATCGATAACTTTGCGCCCCCAATGACGCAGTTGACTTGCATCTGTCATAGTCTTATTCGTCCAATGCAGCTATCGTATTTTTGCGACTGCAATTTATTTCATGCGGTGGGCGGAGGAGGCGATGGAACATCTTCAGCGGCAGAGCGCTGTTCTCATCTTGCCATTCGGCCACTGCCGCTAATTGATTTTATGGATGCAACAATGAGGTGCATCATTACAGTTAATCCATCTTGAGTGAAACAATGAACCCACCATTGCTCTGGCGCGTGCCTTCACTCTCTTGCGACAGTTCCATGGCCAATTGATTTTCGGCCTGCGTCGTTACTACTGACAATTAAATAAATAATTGCATGATTATAGTCGATTTTTTCTGTTAGAAATTGTTGTGGCGCAAGGATTATGCTGCACAAAACTCAGATGATGGTGCTGAATATCAATCGACTTTTGCTTGTTTCCCTGCATTGTCGCCGCATTTGCGATAAATGAAAAGAGCAGTGCTCGGCTTTGGGACATCAGTTGTTTGGGTTAACTAAATTGCGTACAATCTTTTGCCCACAGACGAATGCCTGAATGGTGATTCCACCATTCAGGCCAAGTTCAGAGTGCAGTTGCTAGCATGCAGCAAAGTTGGGATGAAACGGAATGGATTCATTCATCTCGCGCGACCGCAGAAGAGTGACGCTATTTCCTATTCCTGTTCAGGATTTTTCAAACGGATTCAGACATGAGCCAAGAACAGACCACATTGGTCGAAGTCAACAACCTCCGTTTCAGTCGAGGTTCGCGAGTGATTTATGACGATATCAGTCTCAAAATCCCTCGTGGCAAAGTGACGGCAATCATGGGCCCTAGCGGCATCGGTAAAACGACCCTATTAAAGCTGATCGCAGGACAGTTAACGCCAGACAAAGGTGAAGTGCTGTTCGATGGGCAAAATATTCATAAGTTAAGTCGCAACGGCTTGTTTGAAGCGCGTAAGCGTATGAGCATGCTGTTCCAAAGTGGCGCGCTATTTACCGACATGAATGTATTCGACAACGTGGCATTTGCATTGCGCGAACATTCTGAACTGCCAGAAGCGATTATTCGTCGGATTGTGTTGATGAAGTTGCAGGCGGTCGGTCTGCGCGGTGCCGCACAGTTGATGCCAAGTGAGCTATCCGGCGGGATGCAGCGCCGTGCTGCGTTAGCGCGCGCAATTGCGCTTGAGCCCGAAATGGTGCTGTACGATGAGCCGTTTGCTGGCCAAGACCCAATTTCAATGGGCGTGTTGGTGAAGCTGATTAAAGACTTGTCTGATGCGTTATCACTGACATCTGTCGTGGTGTCACACGACGTAACGGAAGTGCTGAGTATCGCTGACTATGTGTATGTGATTGCTGAAAAACGCATTATCGCCCACGGTACGCCAGCGCAGTTGCATCAGTCTGATAATCCACAATTGCGCCAGTTTATTGATGGCGAGCCTGATGGCCCGGTGCCATTCCATTTCCCTGCACAGGCTTACAAAGAGGAGTTGTTGGGTGGAAATAATTGAGTCGATATCAGCGCTGGGTGCTCGCGCGATTAATATCGTCAGAGGCTTAGGTAAAGCAGGTCTAATGTTATGGGGTGCGTTGGTGCAAGTGCCGCGTATCAAGAAAGGCACACCGCTGCTGATTAAGCAGATTTATGTTGTCGGTGTGCAATCGATGATTATTGTAGTGGTGTCAGGCCTGTTTATCGGGATGGTATTGGCACTTCAGGGCTATACCATTTTGGTGGACTTTGGCACAGAGCAAAGTCTTGGCCCCCTAGTGGCGCTGAGTTTATTGCGCGAGTTAGGCCCGGTCGTGACCGCCTTGCTGTTTGCTGGTCGCGCGGGGTCTGCGCTAACTGCCGAACTGGGGTTGATGAAAAGTACCGAACAGCTATCGAGTTTAGAGATGATGGCCGTTGACCCGTTACGCCAAGTGATTGCTCCGCGTTTTTGGGCGGGCTTAATCAGTATGCCGCTGCTGTCATTGATGTTTGTTGCCGTGGGTGTTTATGGTGGCTATCTGGTCGGTGTCTCTTGGAAAGGCATTGATGACGGTGCGTTCTGGTCAATTTTGCAGGCCGCGGTTGAATGGCGCCAAGATATTGTTAACTGTTTGATTAAGAGTGTGGTGTTTGCTTGGGTAGTTACTTGGATTTCGCTGTATCGCGGTTATCACTCTACCCCTAATCCTGAAGGGATCAGCCGCGCCACCACCCAAACAGTGGTGCAATCAAGTTTGGCCGTATTGGCCTTGGATTTTCTGTTGACCGCCCTGATGTTTGGTTAACCCAAACGGTGCGTTCATATTTGCTAAATGATGAGTAATTGGTAACGGATTATGGTGACGAAAAAGATTGAGTTGCTGGTGGGCATGTTTTTGCTGGCGGGCTTGTTGGCCTTTTTAGCTTTGGTGTACAAGGTCGCCAATGTTGAAGTGAGTAGCAGCAGTGATACCTACACCCTGAAAGCGGAGTTCACCAATGTGGGTGGGCTTAAAGTGCGCTCGCCGGTGAAAGTAGGGGGCGTTGTCGTTGGCCGTGTGAGCGCCATCAGTTTAGATCCTGAAAAACTGGAGCCTGTGGTCACGCTGACCATGGATAAACTGTACAACAAATTTCCTGAAACCAGCTCAGTTGCGGTACTGACATCCGGCTTACTGGGTGAGCAGTACATTGGGTTAACCCCAGGATTTATGGATGACGGCGTCGAGATTTTAAAAGACGGTGACCGCATCGATGATACACATTCAGCCATGGTGCTTGAGGATCTTATTGGACAGTTCCTCTACAGCAGCAAGGATAAGTAGGAGTAGCAGATGAAAAAATTTATTTACGCAGTAATGTTAACGGTAGCCGCGTCACTGTTACCGCAGGTAGTGGCCGCTGCAGAAGTGAAAGACTACAAAGATCCTTATCAAATGATCAAAGAGGTTGCTGATCAAACCTTTGCTCGTTTTGAACACGACAAGCCGCTGATCAAGCAAGATCCTAATCACTTAAAAGTTATCGTCCGCGAAGAGTTATTGCCCTATATCGATGGCCGCTATGCCGCGTATAAGGTGTTAGGCACGAACTTGCGCCAAACTACCGAGCAGCAACGTGATGACTTTAGTCAGGCATTTGAAGGCTACTTGGTGTCAACCTACGCCCAAGCGTTTACCGAATATTCTGATCAAAAAGTGGAGTTCGGCCCAACCAGTGATTTTGCCAATGAGAAGATAGTGGAAGTACCGGTGCAAATTGTGGAAAATGGCCGTCCGCCAATCAAACTGCACTTTAAAGTGCGTCGTTTGAAGGATGACACTTGGAAAGCGTTTGACCTCGTTGCAGAAGGCATCAGCTTGCTGAATTCAAAACAAACTGAAATTAGCAGTCTGATCCGTTCTAAAGGTATCGATGATGTGATTAGCATGCTGAAAGATAAAGCGAATGCGTCAGTTGATATGAACGGTCCAAAGGGTAAGGACGCGCTGTAATGCAATTTGAACCACAGGGTAATACTTGTCGTTTACGTGGACGCTTAAGCCAGCAGGATGTCAAACAGCTGTGGCCTGAGCGTCACAGCTTAGTGGCGGACAATATTCAACAGCTTGATCTGAGTGAGCTGGAATATGTCGATAGCGCCGGGATGGCGTTTTTGATGGAGTTGCTGAGCCAGTCGAATGGAATGCTGGTGTTGAAAGCGCCCTCAGAACAGGTAAAAAAACTGGTTTCTTTGTATGATTTAGAGACCTTTTTTACAGAATAACGTCAGCAGACAAGGTTAATACCGATGGATACCAAAGAGATTGAACAACTGCTTCAGCCCGCGCTGAACCTAACCGAAGTCTATGTGACTGCGGAAGGTACCCATTACAAGATTGTAGCGGTAGGTGAATGCTTTGACGGCATGAGCAAAATTAAGCAACAACAAGCGATCTACGCGCCATTGATGGACCGCATTACCAGTGGTGAATTGCACGCCCTGAGTATCAAAACCTTCACTCCCGAACAGTGGCAACGGGAAAAAATCTTCAACATGCCCTAGAAGGGAACCTTTGTGGATAAGTTAAAAATCCAGGCGAGCGGTGCGCTCGCCGGTAGCGTCGTAATTTCTGGCGCAAAAAACGCGGCTTTACCTATTTTGATGGCAGGGGTGTTGACCGATGAGCCATTCATTCTTTCTAACGTGCCAAACCTGCGTGATGTGTCTACCTCGTGCAAGCTCATTGCTTGCCTCGGTGCCAACGTTAGCGCCGATGGTCAAGGCAATGTCACGATTGATAGCAGCACCATTAATGAGTTTTGTGCGCCCTATGAATTAGTGAAGACCATGCGCGCGTCGATTCTGATCCTTGGCCCGTTGTTAGCTCGCTTTGGTAAAGCTGACGTCTCGTTACCGGGTGGCTGTGCGATTGGGGCGCGCCCCGTTAACTTGCACCTGCACGGTTTAGAGTTGATGGGCGCTAAGATCGAAGTGAAAGAAGGTTATGTGAACGCCCGTATCGATGGCCGTTTACAAGGTGCCCATATCTTTATGGATATGGTGAGCGTTGGCGCGACGGAAAACCTGCTGATGGCAGCGGTATTGGCCGAAGGTGAAACCGTTATTGAAAACGCTGCCCGTGAACCCGAAGTGGTCGACTTGGCCAACTGTTTGGTGGCGATGGGCGCGAAAATCGATGGTATTGGTTCAGCAACGCTGAAGATCCAAGGGGTTGATAAGCTGCATGGATGCCAATACCGCGTGATGCCCGATCGCATCGAAACCGGTTCATTTTTGGTTGCGGCGGCGGTAACTCGTGGGCGTATTCGCTGTTTGGATGCTGATCCAAAATCGCTGGAATCCGTGCTGGCCAAGCTTGAAGAAGCGGGCGCTGAGATTACCGTTGGTGATGATTGGATTGAGCTCGACATGAAGGGTAAGCGCCCTAAAGCGATCAGCATCAAGACCATGCCATATCCTGGTTTCCCGACCGATATGCAAGCGCAGTTTTGTGTGCTGAATGCCCTCGCAGAAGGCACAGGCCGTGTGACAGAAACCATTTTTGAAAACCGCTTTATGCACGTGCCTGAGCTGATCCGTATGGGCAGCAACATGGAGCTAGAAGGCAACACCTGTATCATTCATGGCAAAGAGTTTTTAAATGGTGCGCAGGTGATGGCAACCGATCTACGTGCTTCAGCAAGCTTGGTGATTGCAGGCTTGATGGCAGAAGGTGTGACTGTGGTTGACCGTATCTATCATCTTGACCGTGGCTACGAGCAGATTGAAGCCAAATTTAGCGGGTTAGGTGGTCAAGTTGAGCGCATTAGCGGCTAAGATCTTCACAAGATAAGCCAATGAAAAACCACTCGATTGAGTGGTTTTTTGTTATTTGAGCAGCGTAATTACTGGGTATGAACTTAGCCTAGGTTGCTAAACACGGTTAACTGATTGCGCCCGGATGCTATCGCTTGAGTGACTGCAGTGCTGGCATTATCTAACCAGGTATCAGGTGTCTTGATTGCTTCGTTGAGCTCACAAATCCCTAAGCTGGTGGTGACTTTGATCATGCTGCTTTTGTAAGTGAGCTCAGCCGCTTCAATATCGGCACGGATCATTTCTGCGCGATTAGCAGCATCGGCCGCATCGGTTTGCGGCATGATCAGCCCTAAGGTTTCGCCTTTATAACGGCCACAGATATCGTTTGGGCGCAGGTGCTTTTTCACTATGTGAGCAACATGTTGAATGGCTCTATCACCGGCGATGCGGCCATAGCCCTGATTGATTTGCTGCAATTGGTCAATTTCTAAAAACAGCACACTCGCGGGCTGGTGTTGCGATTTGCAACGTTCAAATTCATCCACGATGCCTTGGAGCCAATAACGGCGATTGAGCAGTAAGGTCAACGCGTCAGTTTGATTATGTAGCTGCAGTTTTTCTGTAGCGCTTTCTAGCTGCATTTTGTTAATTGCCGCATCAGTGACATCGTACACAATCATGCTCAGGTGGGTGATTTGCCCTGTGAGTGACGATAACGGTAACAGGGTGATGTTTTGGTACATAAATTCAGCTCGCCCTGTAATCGGCCGATAGTTACGGAATTTGAAGACGTAAGGACGCTGCTCCCAACTAATAAATGCTTGGTTTTTTAGTAGAAATACCGATTCCATTTTCTGCTTTAGCCACTGTTCGGGCAGATCGGGAAAACGGCTAAACAGATTATCGCCCTTGATATCATTAGGCGAAACACCGCTGTGGTTTTCCATAAAACCGTTCCACAGCTGAATATTGAATTTTCGGTCGAGCACCACTAAACCAACCTCGATGGTTTGCACCATATCGATTAGCCAATGTAGCTCATTCATCGCATTGAGTTCGTCTACTTTACCCATTGTGTCTTTGCCGCCCTTTAGCCCATCAAATAGCCTAGCTTGAACTCCAGTGTCGGCATGGAGTCTTCGGTAAACAGTAATAGCAAATCACATTCAACGTCGTGGCCTTCAATCTTGTAGTTGATTTCCATCGCTAAGGTGCGTTGCCAGCGGCCAGCGTTATCGTGGATCAGATCGTTAACGGTGCAGTGCCGTCCTAGCACCACCGGATGTGATTGGCTAAAGTGCATATCTAACTGCGCTGAAATACCGTTAAGAAACGCGCCGATCAGCACGTTGCCGGTATCCATCATCACTTCAATCTCGGTGCTCGCATTGTCGGGGTTGCTCATGTTCATCAGCTTAGCCATATCTTGAAAGCTGCTGTCATGGAAGAGCAATAACGCTTCACCCGCGATCCCCGCACCAATAAACCCTTGGCAGAGCGCGGAGATTTTCTTCTCTGATTCAGTAGCTTTTAGTGCCATAGTGAGTTCGCTGACTTCCAACACATTGACGTTGGGAATCGGGAGTAGCACAAACACATCAAGCAACTTTGCTAGTAGATCGGCAGCGCGGCCCATGGCGACGTTGGCCACTTCTTGGCAGGCATCGCGCAAATCCACTTTCAACATCGGATTTTCAGCTTGTTGCGCTTCATCTTTAAGTGCCAAGGTGAGGATGCCGTACTCTTCCAAAATATTGGTGATGGCACCGGCATTCACTGGCTTTTGAATAAAATCTAAAGCGCCTAGGGCTTTGACCCGTTCATGCGCTTGGATCTGGATATCGCCAGATACCACGATAATCATTGCAGGCAGATCTTGTTGCTGTACGGTGCGCAGCACTTCATAGCCATCCATGACTGGCATGTTTAAGTCGAGAAACACGATTTCGCCTTTCCCAGCCTTAATTGCTTCAATACCTTCTGCGCCATTGGTGGCGTATGTCACTTCCACATCCCATTCTTTGGGGAGGGTGCGCGCCATCTGTTTGCGCGCTAACGCTGAGTCATCGCATATCAGCACCGGAATGGTCATAAACTGCGGCTCTCCATATTGTGACACTTTAAGTGGGTCAGTGAGCTTAGCCTTCAAAGAGTAAAGTATAAGAATAATTCGGGGATTGCGTTGCCACAGCTTCAAAAATTCAGATAAACAAAAGCAATAGATCCCAAATAACAATGGGCTGCAGTTTTATTTACTTTAATTAGTGTAGCGCAGTGTTCGTCATACCTTTGATAATATTCAGGCATTCTGCGTAAGCAGTTGATTGATTGAGATTGAGCGGCAGCAATTGTTGCCGTGCTTGCTTGGCGGATAGTGCCGCAATTTTGAGTTGGCGTTGTGCTTGGGTTGCCTGAGATGCCGGTGCACCATCGGGACTTTGTAAATCCAGTAGTGCCATGCCAAAGCGTGAGTATTGCTGCACAAGCTCGCTATTATGCTGCGGATCGGCAGAGTAGGGGTTGACCACGACGAGTAAATTAGGCGCGGATAACTGCTGCTGGGCAATCATATCCATCACCAACGAGGCGGTTTGATTCTCGGTGATTAATACCCAGCCGCCTGGATAGCTTTGCATTAATGGCACCACCTGTTTGACCGTATCGACAATCAACTGCCGTTGCTGTGTGCGCAGTTCTTGCCATTGATCCTTGGTGCGAGATTGCGTAGGCGTTGTGCCTTGTTCTGCCACTGTGCCATCGCCGGCGCGACTCACATCTTCGGCCTTGGTGGTGAAGTTAGGTGATGCAGGGCGGTCTGGTGCTGCCACACTGAACGTTGCTAAGCCATGCAACGGCAGTTGTTCGCGCAGATAGGCCATCAAGCCAGGTGCATCTGCAGCTTGACCGAGCGAGGGCAGCAGCAAGGCCGACCCCAGTTTTTTCCTGCTCGCCCAAGCGTGGCTGAGCACTTCAATTTTCTGGCCCTGCACGTCAATGGTGTTACGCTGCGGCGCGCCCAACTCATCGGCGTGCGCCAACGAGGGAAGAGCGAATATCGTCAAGCAAAGCCAGCACCATTTCATCACTAGGTTCACCCTCAGCACTGCAAAAGTTAAGCAAATTGGCGGTAAATTTTCTCCATTATAGGAACTATCGGCAAGATTTACAGGATGTTGAATAAAACAAAGCCCGCATTGCGGGCTCTGTGAGAGTGATGCTGAAGTGCGTTTATACGTGGCTGACCAGCACTAAACGAATCGCATCGAGTCGCAGCTGGCAATTATCCAGATAACCGGTTAAATCGCTTTGCAGTTGGCGCAGATAGTCCAACTCTTCATCACGAATATTCGGGTTAACTGCTTGCAATGCTTCAAGGCGATTTAGCTCGCTGTTCAAGCTGTTTTCCATTTCGCTGCGGGCTTGCGCCACAATCTGTTCCATCGCGATTTGCGCATGCTGGGTGCCTTTGTCCAGCAATGGATGCAGCAGGGTTTGCGAGGCGTTAACTAGTTTGCTGCCAATATGGCGATTCACTGGGCTCAGCTGTTGGTTCCACTGATCATAGTTAACCTTGGTGCCCAGATTGTTGCCGTCTTTATCCAGTAATACGCGGATAGGCGTTGCTGGCAGATAACGGAACAGCTGCGATGATTTCGGCGCCGAGGCGTCGGCCATGTAAATCATCTCAAGGAACAGAGTGCCCGCTGGCAGCGCTTTGTTCTTCAACAAGGCCACCGCAGTGCTGCCGGTTTCAGAGCCGGTGATCAAATCGATACCGGTTTGTACCAGCGGATGCTCCAGCGTAATCAGGGCAATATCATCACGCGACAGCGCTTTATCACGGTCGAAAGTCACTGTGACACCATCTTCTGGCAAGCCTGGGTAGGTTGGGAACATCATATGTTCGGTCGGTGTTAGCACCACGGCGTTTTCGCCGCGATCTTCTTGATCGATCCCCAGAATATCCCACAAACGGATGATGCTACCGATAGTGTCGGTATTGTCGTCCATCTCGGCCAGTTTTTCGGCTAAGGCTTGTGCCTTACGGCCACCATGAGAGTTCAATTCCAACAGCTTATCGCGGCCTTGCTCCATCGCTTGTTTGAGCGCTTTGTACTGACTATGGGTTTGATTCAGCAGTGTTGCCAGCGCGTCTTCATCCTCGTTAATCAGCAATTGCATCAACTGCTCGGCGTGAGTTTTATACAACTCATGGCCACCTGGGCATGTGAGTTCAAACGCATTTAAACCTTCGTGATACCAACGCAGTAGGGTAGTTTGCGCTGAGCCATTAAGGTATGGCAGATGAATTTCGACATCATTTTGTTGGCCGATACGATCCAAACGACCGATACGTTGTTCCAACAAATCAGGGTTCAATGGCAGGTCGAACAACACCAGATGGCTGGCAAACTGGAAGTTACGTCCTTCGGAACCGATTTCAGAACAGATCAGCGCTTGTGCGCCACCTTCCTCTTGGGCGAAGAAAGCGCCCGCTTTATCGCGCTCAATAATCGACATGTTCTCATGGAACACGGTCGCCAAAATCCCTTCACGGGTGCGCAGTGCTTCTTCCAACGCTAAGGCAGTATTGGCTTGTGAGGCGATGATCAGCACTTTTTTGCTGCGATGGTTTTTGAGGAAATCAATCAGCCAATCTACCCGTGGGTCGAACTTCCACCAGGCATCGGCATTTTCATCAAATTGCTGGTAAATTTTCTCTGGGCTCAACGCCAAGCGTACTTGCGCATCCTGCGGCAGATTGCGGTTCATCATGCCGCTAACGCGCAACGCGGTTTGATATTGCGCGGGGATCTCTTGCGGATAGGCGTGGAAAATACGTTTCGGGAAGCCTTTTACTGATGCGCGGCTATTACGGAACAGCACCCGGCCAGTGCCGTGGCGATCCAGCAATTGTTGCAGCAGCTCATCACGGGCTTGTTCGCGCAGTTCGCTGTCCACTTCTTGCGCTTGGATCAGCTTCAAGGCTGGCATAATGTCGTTTTCAGCCAGCAACTCAGTCAGGCTGGCGATCACCTCATCAGGAATTCGGTTGCCCGAGGCAATCGCATCGGAGGCAATCGCTACTTGGCGATAGTCTTGCTCTTCCCGCACAAAGGCCTCGTAGTCATAAAACCGGTTTGGATCGAGTAGGCGCAGACGGGCAAAGTGACTTTCGTGACCCAATTGATCGGGTGTTGCCGTCAGCAACAGTACGCCGGGGATCACTTGTGATAACGCATCCACCACCTGATAAGGGCGGCTTGGTTTGTCCGCTGACCATTCCAAGTGATGCGCTTCGTCCACCACCAACAGATCCCAATCGGCATCCAGCGCTTGATCCAAGCGGCGTTTATTGCGCAGTAAGTCGATGGAGCAGATCACCAGCTGTTCGGTGTAGAACGGATTATCGTGGTCGGCAAAGGCTTCAACGCAGCGGTCTTCATCAAACACGGCGAAGCGCAGGTTAAAGCGGCGCAGCATCTCCACTAGCCATTGGTGGCGTAAAGTATCAGGCACCAAAATCAGCACCCGCTCAGCGCGGCCAGTCATCAGTTGCTGGTGGATGATCAAACCGGCTTCAATGGTTTTACCCAAGCCTACTTCGTCGGCCAATAATACCCGTGGCGCATGACGACGACCGACTTCACTGGCAATCCACAGTTGGTGAGGGATCAGCCCCACTCGCGGGCCTTGCAAGCCCAACATGCTGGACGTAGCTAAGCGATAACGCAGTTGCTGTGCTTGATAACGCACACTGAAGCGATCTAACCGATCGATTTGCCCCGCAAACAAGCGGTCTTGTGGCTTATTAAAACGGATATTATGGTCGAGCAGGGTTTCGCGTAAATCGCATTGCTCGCCATTGTCATCGCGAACACCCGAGTAAAAAACTAGCCCATTATTTTCGGTCACTTGTTCAATCTTGAGTGACCAGCCTTCGTGACTTTTGACTAAATCGCCCGGGTTATAAATGACCCGTGTTAATGGCGCATCAGCGCGGGCAAAAGTACGGTTTTCACCAGTCGCCGGAAATAGCAGCGACACCACGCGGCCTTCTAGTTGCACTACAGTTCCTAATCCCAGCTCTGATTCAGTGTCACTAATCCAGCGTTGGCCTAAAGCAAAGGGCATTTCGTTATCTTCCTCGGGGGTTGCGGGGGCGCGTATGTTATATCAAACCGATTATAATACCAAACCAGAAACGCGCCCTGCGCACCGAGGATTTTTCATCAAAGCTGCTTGTTAATAAATTGTAGCTTTGTCAATTGTCATCCATTGGTAAAGGTGCCAGTATAGAACTAAGACCCAAGCGGTCAGACCCTTGCCATTCACCTCAACATGGAGCCCCGATGTACCCTGCGTAACCCACAATAAGATGACCATTTGTGCAACTAAATGGAGGCGCTATGGAGCAAGACGACAGAAAATTGTTTGTACTTGATACCAACGTGTTATTGCACGAACCTTTAGCGATATATTCGTTCAAAGAGCATGATGTTGTAGTTCCGATGACAGTTCTGGAGGAGCTGGATCAGATAAAAGACCGCAAGCGAGATGTCAGCCGTGACGCGCGCGTTGCGATTCGAGCCTTAGAAGATATTCTTGGTGGCGACACCACCCCTGAAGAGATCATTAACGGCGTGCCGTTGCCATTACGCGAAGGCCATACCGATGCCTCTGGCACACTCTCAATCTTCCCCGACCACCAAATTGATTTCACCATCGGCGCACTGCCGGGCGACAACAACGACAACAGCATCATCAATACCGCGCTTCACTTACAGCAGCAATATCATCCACGTACCGTCGTACTCGTCACCAAAGACATCAATATGCGCCTTAAAGCCAAGGGTGCTGGCATGTTACTGGTTGAGGATTACCGTACCGACCAATTGATTGACGACATCCGCTTTCTTGCCAAAGGTTTTCATGAATTTGACGGCAATTTTTGGGAGCACTTGCAAAAAGTCTCTACCGAACGCCAAGGTCGCCACACAGTGCATGAGGTGCCACTCAAAGATCTCGGCGATGATATTTTCTACGCTAATCAATATTTGTTGGACCAAGACTCAGACTTCTGTGGCCGCGTCGTGGGGCGCACTGAATCGACCTTGAGAGTATTAGATTTGGGGCGTGATCGTCTGCTCAACATGGAGGCTTGGGGTGTCAGACCGAAGAATGTCTATCAAGGCATGGCGCTACAAGCGCTGTTAGATCCTAACATCGATATGGTGATTTTAACCGGGCCCGCCGGTTGCGGCAAAACCTTGCTGGCGATGGCGGCGGCTCTTGAGTTGGTGGTTGAACGTAACCAATACGACAAAGTCATTGTGACTCGTAATACACCAGAAATTGCCGAATCGATAGGTTTTTTACCTGGGACGGAAGAGGAGAAAATGGCACCTTGGCTGGCAGCCATTACCGATACCTTGGAGGTATTGCATAAACATGATGTTAATCCAGCAGGCTCAATGAATTACATCATGGATAAGGCCAACATTCAGTTTAAGTCGATTAACTTTATGCGCGGCCGTTCGATTCAAAACGCCGTGGTGATTTTGGATGAATGCCAAAACTTAACTGCATCGCAAATCAAAACCATGATTACCCGCATGGGCGAGGGCACCAAGTTAATTTGTAGCGGCAACCTTGCCCAGATTGACTCTAACTATCTGACCGCAGTGACCTCTGGCTTAACCTATATGGTGGAACGTTTTAAAGACTTTGAAGGCAGCGCCAATATCTACCTTAACGGTGTGGTGCGTTCACGTTTGGCAGAGTTTGCCGAAGAACACTTGTAAAGTACCCGCACAAAGGCCTCACAGAGGCCTTTGTTATTTGTATGGGGTGCTTATATCTCAATCGCTTGTTGTTGCAGCTGTAAGGTGCCGCGGTAGAGATGTTTTTTGACGCTCTCTTCGCTGATATTAAACGTCTTAGCGATGCTCGCGCGTGGTTCGTTGGTCAGCCAACGTCTTAATAAAATCTTCTGTCGTAGCTGTGACATCTGCTGTAGCTGAGCGGTAACCTGTTTGAGATGCTGCTGTTGAATCAAGGTGTCATCCAGTGGTTTGCTGGGACAATCTTCCATGGCCTCCAAGGTTAACTCTTCTACGCGACTGCGGCATCGATAGTATTGAAATGCGGCATGTTGAGCGACACGAAGCGCGTAGGCCAATGGTTGGCTGATCAGTTGCTTGCTACTTTGTTGCCATAGATTGACTAAGGTGTCTTGTAGAATATCTTCCGCATCATGGTAGTGGCTTACCAGTTGAAAAATGGCCTGACGTAATTGGTTGATTTCTTTGGCGGAAAGCGGGATGTGCGGCTGCGTCAACTTGAGTAATCCTTAACCTAACAAATTGCTAACGGGCGGCTATCATCCCACGCTTAAATGACCAAAATGTGACGTTGATCGACCCACGTCATAGGGAGAAAAAAAGAGAGCCAACTTTAGCGGCGGCTCTCTTTATTCTGCGGCGTTTCGCAGGGCGTTAATCAATCACAGCAGTTTAGAATTGATAACTTGCCCCAACGTAGAAGGTGCGACCGCTTTCGGTGGTGTTGTATGGACGGTCATCTGAGCTGGAGTATTGCTCTTCACGCTCATTACTCAGGTTAACGCCTTCAATGGTCACTTTGAGATTTTCGCTGACATTGTAGTGCGCTGAGAAATCCCAATAACGGGTGCCGTGGTAACCGTTTTCATCTTCATCGGCGGTGCCGCCACGTTCAGTGCTGACTGAGTTGAGATAACCGCTACGTTCCGCCATTGATACGCGTGCGCCCCAATTATCTGTTTCGTAATACAGGGTGATGTTGGTGGTGTGATCTGACAAGCCTAAGAAAGGTTTGTTGACTGCTACCGTTTCACCTAAGTCATTATCGAATACTGAATACACCGCATCGCCCGCGGCGTGGGTGTAGTTGAGGATCATGCCGAAGTTATTAAATGGCGCTGGCAAGAAGTCAAAGTCACGTTGCAGCGCAAATTCCCAACCATCAAAGGTGGAATCGTCCATGTTAACTGGGCGCGTCCATTGGGTTTCAGTGCCACCGGTCACCGCCATGCCGTCAGAGGTGGTTTGCCCTGCAATCAAATCGGTCGAGAAGCCCGTGTCACTGTATGGCACATATGCGGTTTGGTTGAAGATGAAGTTATCAATATCCTTGCGGAAGTATGATAGTGCAATGTAGCCCGTTTGGTTGTCGAAGTAGTATTCGGCAGCAACACCATAATTGTTTGATTCATAAGGTTTCAAATTCGGGTTGCCGGAGCTGATTTTGACATCATCTTCAACTGATACTGTGCCTGATACCGTCAGGTTTGACAGCGACGGACGGGTCAGGTTTTTACCTGCGTTGGCACGCAATACCAGATTATCCGTCACGCTCCACGCTAGGTTCAGTGTGGGCAGGCTGCCGCTGTATGCACCATCAACCGATACCTGCTCGTGGTTCACATAACCTTTTGAGGTGATGTCGCTATCGTAATAGCGCACACCGAGATTGCCGCGCAACTCACCTGCGTCGCCGAGATCCGCAAAGAAGTTATACTGCGCGTACAGTGCTAGGGTGTCTTCAGTGACATTGTCGTCTTCACCGTCAAAGGCAAAGTGACGATCAATATTGAATTTGTCCAGCGTGCCATATACTTGGGTGCTCAACCAAGATTGCTTATCAAAGCCGTGGTTGATGAACACCAAATCAGGATCTACAACATCGCTAACGCTGCCGTCTGACCACTGACTTCTCAAGCGGTCGGTCTGTTCTTGATACCCAGTACCTTGGTTTTCGTACTGTTTGTAAGAGGCGCCAAATTCTATGCTTTGGAAGCTGTCTAGTGCGTATTCAAAATCGACTTTGGCGATGTCAAAGCTGTTATCTACCTGTTCACGGCCTAAATCGATCTCATGGTATTTAAACGCATCAATGTCGGTTGGGTCATAGCCATTGTTGTAGGTGTTGGTGGCGTAGAAGGGATCTTGGCTGTAGTCGATGGTCATATCGCCAAATGATTCTAAGTACACTTTGGCGCTGTTGGTATCAAACTTACTTTCCATGTGGCCTACATAGGCTTGCATGGCCAGATCAGCATTGAGCTGCCAATCCATATTCAGCGCGACTTGGCTTACATCGGTTGTCGCTTGTTGGTGACGGCTTTCAGAGTGAATCGCGGCATTTTCCCATTCGCTGTAAACCGCTTCATTGCGCTCGTTGAGTTGCAAATCGGTTAGGCGAGAACAGATCGAGTTATCTTTGCCATTAACGGTTAAATAGCCAGGGCCAGCACAACCTAAGTTGGTGGAGCTTTGTGAACCACGGCTTTGTAAGTGATATTCATGACGGTCAGAATCGAGCTGGCCATACAGCGCATCTACACCAAATTGCAGGGTGTCAGATGGGCGATATTGCAGTGCCAAGGTGGCACCGGTGCGGCTTTGGTCAGCGTTATATTGCGAGTAACGGTTACCACGGGAGAAGCGCACTTGGTTGTCGTTGATGGCTTGTTGCGTGTCTGCGTCAAGTTCACTGATGTCAGATCCACCGGTGGTGCGATAGCGCCAGCGGTAGTTGTTGTAGCCTTGTTCGCTGGTATTGCGGTTGCTGTAGGCTAAAGAGACCAGTGCGCCAAAATCTCCCCAAGTGTTCGATAGCAAAAAAGCAACCCGTGGTGAGGTATCACTGGTTTGCGAGTTATCGCCTGCTTGCACGTTTACCGCGCCTTTAAAGCCATCATAATCAAACGGTTTTGCAGTTCTTAGTGCCACAGTACCGCCAATACCGCCCTCATCCATATCAGCAGAAAAACTTTTTTTGACGTCGATTTGGTTAAACAACTCAGCGGCAAAGATGTTGAAGTCAAATGCACGAGAGGTGTTGGTGTTGCCGCGGTTATCCATGGGTGAGTCTGAGGTACCGAGCGCTTCCATGCCGTTCAATTGTACTTGGGTAAAGGTTGGGCCTAAACCACGCAATGAGATCTGCCGACCTTCGCCGCCTTCGCGGGTAATGGTTACCCCTGGAATGCGTTGCAGCGATTCCGCCAAGTTCAAATCAGGAAACTGGGCAATATCTTCTGCCAGAATAGTGTCTTGGGCACCTACCGCATCTTTTTTCAAATCGGTGGCTTTCACAAGGCCAGAACGAAAGCCTTTGACTTCGATCTTCTCAATATCGTTATTCGCGCCATTGTGAGTTGCTAAGGCATCTTCTGCCATGGCAGGTGCATTCAACAAGGCACTAATCGTCAGCGCAAGCAGTGAATATTGACTACGGTGTTTCATATTTTCTCCAAGGGATTGGCGGTTTATGGGGTATCGCCAGTGTTGTTGGTGTAATTTTTCACTTGCCACAACGCACGGTTGGCAAAAGTGACTTGCCAGCCGCTTTGCGTTGCTTGAGGTGATGTAGGGTAGAAATCAGTTGAAATCAGCTGTGCGCCACTGCTGACCGCTGCAGCAAATTGTTGTTGGCGTTGCGTGGTCGTTGCACTGAAATCGGCATCAGCGCGGGTGCGCACTAAAAAGCCTTGTTGAACCAGTTGCTTAATTTGCTGCTGTTGGGTGATGGGGTCGTTGCAGATCATCAAGGCTGCTGCTGGGTCATCACTGGCGTAAGATGCAAAAAATAGCGGCTGGCCGGATTGTGCGGCGCGTAACTGCTGCTGTTGTGGCGCATTGCCATCAAAGATAAAAATGAATCTACCGCGCAGTTGCTCGACTGTCGGCCAGCCCTGTCGTAGCACCGCTTGACGCACGCTTTTGGCATCGCCTTGCAATTGCGAGGGGGTAAACAGTGCATCGCCTAAGCTGGCGCGAAGGGTGTTTTGTAAACGTTCAAAGGTGGCAGCGTTGAACTGCGCCGGTTGAGCGCCACCAATAAAGTCCGGTTTGCGCTCTTTTACATTCATCAAAATAAACAGCGGTAGATGCTGCGGGTGTTGCTGCGACCATTGCTTCAGTTGTTGTAAGCAATCGGTTAACTGTAAACAGTCGGAGCGCACATCGATGTCAGGAATATGAAATACCTTAAAGCCAGGTTGCCCCAGCGCTTGTTGCTCAGCAGGGCTAAATAACGCCGTTGAGGTGAGTTTGCCAGCTAGCGGATCACTGAAACGTTTGCCGTCAGGGTCGTCCAGCACGTCGATTTCTAATTGGCGCAAGCCCAAATCCAACTGTTGTAGCAGCGGTAGGTGGTAATAATTAATTTGGCTAAATAGCTGTGGATCTTGTTGTTGAATCCAATTGCCAACGGCCGACGGTATTTGCTGCTTGTAGCTGTTATGCGAGCCAACGAACTGATAATCAGTGATTTTCAGCGGCGCTGCAGTGATAGTTGGGTTGGTTGTGGCCCCGGATGTCGCACTCATCAAGCCGAAAAGGCAATAAAAACACAGGGCAAGCCTGCGCTTGAAGTTGGGCATAATGGCGTTAATGTGGCGTAACTGCATTTATGGCTGCTGGATTGAATGATCTCTGCAACTAAAGAGTAAAAAGATGTCTAAACGGGGACAGCCACAGTTGAAGCTTCATCAAATCTTCATATTGGCCGATGGGTCATACACAGGTTTTTGGCAGCAAAAACGCCGAAAAAAGGCGAGGTGGTGTTGTGCTTTAGTGCTTAATTTACGTCGAAATTCAGCCATTGGTGACTTTGTTTTCTAAGCTAAGCTGCTATCATTAATGGCTATTTTTCGCTGTTTTGCCAATCGTCGTATCCAAGGGTAGCGGATGAAATCCACTGAGCCAGATCTCCAGCTTAAATCGCCAATTCAAAAAAACTACAACCGAGCAGTGTTTTACACCTATATCGGGGTGTTGGTGTTGGCCTCGTTGACCGCTTGGCTCTACTTTGAACGCCAAAAAAATGAGCAGATGGTGCAGCGTGAAGAGCAGATTGATCGTCACGTGATGCAGATTGACCTGTTGTTGGAATCCAGTATTCGCGCGGTCAAAAGCTTACGTAATATTGCCGTTGATCATCTGCGCCTCGCGGAAGATGTTCGCAAAGACCGATTACCGCAGTACCAGAAATTTAATGAACAAGGGCAATACTTTACCCTAGAGCCGACCTACGCCAACAGCGGCCAGCCGTTTACCAATATGGGGCGGATTACCGGTGTCGGCTCACTGGATGGCCGCAACGAAAAGTTCTATCAAGAGTTACAGATGCTGTTTGAGCTGTCGCTGTCATTTCCAGTTGCGAAGGAAGCGGCACCTAAAGCTTCGGCCATCTATTACATCTCCAAGCGGCGAATGATGTCCTACTTCCCTTGGCCAACAGATGAGATGCGCTTTCGCGATGACATGCTGACCCGCAAGCAGTTTCAACTGGCCACGCCAGAGATGAACCCACAACGCAGCGTGTTTTGGAGTGAGGCCTACGTTGATAGTGCAGGCAACGGGCTACTGACCACGCTCGGGGTGCCGATTTATCTCGATAACGATTTTATTGGTTCGATCAATCTTGATATGACCTTGGCGTCGCTGGCCAAGCAGATCCGTCTCTATTTCAAAATGCCGGGCACAGTGATTCTGCTCGACCAAGGCAACAATATTCTGTCCCATAGCGATTTTGATACCTCAAGCATTAACCGTGTGTATCACATCAGCCAGCGCCTGCCGCCGGAACTGCATTCGCTGCCAGAATCTGAACTGTTTGATGCCCACGAAGGGATGATTCGCAACGGTTACTACATTCACTCGGTTGCGCTGCACAATGCACCGTGGCGTTTGCTGTACCTGCAAAACGTCGATGAGATGTTTTCTGACTCGCTAGAAAAATTGAAAGCCACCTTCTTTTTGGTGGTGCTGGCGTTGTCGATTTTGGTGACAATCGTGCACTGGCAAACTCGCCGCTCATTTGTGAGCCCTGCATCGAGATTGTTGTCGCATCTCGAAGAGTGCTCCCGTGCGCCACGGCGACCACCGACGCGCATCAATAAAGACTGGCTGCCTTGGTTTAAGTTGGTTAGCCGCATTTTTGAAGAAAACCAACAGTACACCAAGCACTTGGCCGAACAGAATAAACGCCTCGATAAGCTGGTGGCACGGCGTACTGAACGTTTACGCGAAACCACCGAACGCCGTGAGCAAGAGTTTGCCCTGCTGCGTTCTTTGCTTGATAGCATTCCAGAAGCGATTGTATTTAAAGATAAAGATGGCAAGTATCTCGGTTGTAACCGTTCAGCCGAACGGGTGATTGGTTACAGTGAAAGCGAGATGATTGGTCTGAGTGATGATGATCTGATGCCCGCTGAAATGGCGGCGCGGGTCAGAGATGAAGACCAACGTATTCTGCGCGACAAAGTGCCGATGCGTTATCAAGAAAAGGTGGAGCTGGCTGGTAAGCCGGTGTTGCTGGATACGCTCAAACTGCCGTTCTACAACCGCCGCAGCGAATTGCAGGGGTTGATTGTGGTGTGGCGCGATGTCACCCGTGAATATGAATCGGCCGAGCAGTTACGCTTGTCTGAAGAGCGCTATCATCTGGCGATGGACGCGGTGGAAGACGGTCTGTGGGACTGGTATCTCGATTCGGAACAGATCATCTGTAACGCCTCGTTTTATACTATGTTGGGCTATCAGCCGAACGAATTCCCATTGTTGCTCAATA
This sequence comes from Shewanella avicenniae, assembly GCF_017354945.1. Lineage (NCBI taxonomy): Bacteria > Pseudomonadati > Pseudomonadota > Gammaproteobacteria > Alteromonadales > Shewanellaceae > Shewanella > Shewanella avicenniae. The sequence continues at coordinate 559,626 of NZ_CP071503.1, forward strand.
AGATGGCAACGCTGGTTCATCCTGATGATCTTGAGCGCGTCGACGAGTATCGCTTGGGCTATTTGGCCAATCCTGATGGCGTGTTTGAGATTGAATTCCGTATGCTCGGTAAAAATGGTCAGTACCATTGGTTGCTCTCTCGTGGCCGCATGGTGGAATTTACCGAAGATAATCAGCCGAAGCGGATGTTGGGTACCCACAAGGATATTACGCGGCAGAAAAGTAACGAAGTGGCGCTGCTTGAGGCCAAACGTGATGCGGAACTGGCAAACCTCTACAAGAGCGAGTTCTTGGCCAACATGAGCCATGAAATCCGCACGCCAATGAACGCGATTATTGGCATGTTGCAGTTGGCACAGCGTACCCCGCTGACTGCACAGCAACAGGACTATTTGGAAAAAGCCGATTTCTCAGCGCAATCGTTACTGCGCATCATCAACGATATTCTCGACTTCTCCAAAATTGAAGCCGGCAAAATGGAGTTGGAAAAAGTGCCATTCCAGCTCGACAGAGTGCTGGAACATGCGCTGGATCTCAACGCCCTAAAAGCACAAGAGAAAGGTATTGAGCTGCTGCTGTACGCACCGGTTACCGCCGGATTAGTGCTCAGTGGTGACCCGCTGCGGCTGGGGCAGGTGTTGGTCAATCTGCTGTCTAACGCGGTCAAATTTACCAGCAGCGGTGAAATCGAATTAGGTTGTGAAGATGTGGGCGAGCGCGACCATCGCATTACCCTGAAATTCTGGGTACGTGATACCGGCATAGGTATCGAGCATGCCAAACAGCAACAACTGTTTGATGCCTTCGCCCAAGCCGATGGTTCCACCACCCGGCAGTATGGCGGCACCGGCCTTGGGTTATCGATCAGTAAACATCTGGTGTCGATGATGGGCGGTGACTTGCAGGTGCACAGTCAACCGGGCGAGGGCAGCACTTTTACCTTTACCATCAGTTTTGAAATTGATGAGGAGGGTAAGATCGAGCCATTGGTGATGCCGGAAAAACTGAATAACCTGCGTACCTTAGTGGTTGATGATAACCCATCAGCACTGCAGATTTATGCCTCGCAATTGCGAGATTTCCGCTTTGAAGTGGAAACCGCAACCAACGGTCAAGAGGCGTTGCAGATATTGCAGCAGCAACCCATTGAGCTGTTGTTGCTCGACTGGAAGATGCCAGAGATGGATGGCTGTGATGTGCTGGTGGCGATGGATGAGTTACTGGCAAGTGGCAGTTTAAAACAGCGCCCAGTCGTCATCATGATGACCGCCTATTCCGCAGAGCCGATGGCGCATGAACTCGATTCATCACGAGTGTATGCCCTGCTGCAAAAGCCGTTTAAAGCCTCGGCTTTGTTTAATGAAGTGATCAACGCCTTCAACGAAGTGCAGCAACCGGAAAGTGTCGTCGAAGAGCCGCTGCTGTTGACCGACGCCAGCCGCGGAGAAATCCTGTTGGTCGAAGATAACTTGATTAACCAGCAAGTGGCGATGGAACTGCTACGCAGTGCCGGCTTTAATGTGGATCTCGCCGAAAACGGCCAGATGGCGTTAGAGATGGTACCGGCGAAGCACTACGACGCGGTATTGATGGATATTCAGATGCCAGTAATGGACGGTTTAACCGCAACACGCGAGCTACGTAAAACATACTCGGCTGAGCAGTTACCGATTATCGCCATGACCGCCCATGCCATGTCGGGCGATCGCGATAAGAGTCTTGAAGCGGGAATGAATGCTCATATCACCAAGCCGATTATGCTCAATGAATTGTTTGATACCTTAAATCATTGGGTACCAAAAACTTGAGTTAAGCAGATCAATCCCTTAACTTGGGCTGTACGAAATAATAACAACAGCAAGGAAAAGGGATGAAACTTCTACAGGGGTTACTGTTAAGCGCTGTGGCACTGCTTTGGTGTCATGGCGCGCAGTCGAAGACGTTAACCTCGTCTGACATAATAGCCAATAGCCAAGCCGCTAAAGGCTTTATCAATTACTACTACGATGCCCAAAGCGGTGAACTTTATCTAGAGCCTAATCAGCTCAATCAACCCATGTTGCTCCTTGCGAGCCTGCCGCATGGAGTGGGGTCTAACAAACTCGAACTGGATCGTGGTCAAGTGAGCCAAGCTCGCTTGGTACAGTTTGAACAACAAGGTCCTTATATCCTGCTGAAGCAGTTGAATACCCGTTATCGCGCTGATACCCCCAATCTGTTAGAGCAGCGTTCAGTAAAAGAAGCGTTCGCGGAGTCTATTCTGTGGAAGGGCAAACTCATTGCGGGTAAGCAACTATTAGTGCCGATAACTCAGTTAATGATGCTTGACCTTTATGGCATCAAAAATACCTTGGCAGATACCGGGCAGGGTGCTTACAAACTGGATGAGAGTCGCTCGGTAATTGTGCCGAGTTCGGTGAAATCCTTTTCAGAGAATAGCGATGTCGATGTGCAATTGACGTTTTCTGCCGAGCCAGCAGGAGAAGAGGTCGCTAGTGTGACGCCTGATGCACGTTGGATGTCGGTGCGCGTGCGTTATTCGTTTATCAAAGCGCCAGATGATAACTATCAACCTCGCGCATATCAGCCTTATAGTGGCTTTCGCCCAATAGCTTATCGTGATTACGCGACCGAAATTGACGAGCCAATCACCAAGCAATTGTTGCAACGTCATCGCTTACAAAAAGTAAACGCAGGACCTGCGCCCAGTGAAGTGGTCAAACCGATTGTGTATTACCTCGATCCGGGGGTTCCTGAGCCAATCCGTAGCGCGCTACTTGCCGGTGGTCGTTGGTGGTCAAAAGCGTTTGATGATGCGGGTTTTATCGGTGGTTTCAAAATGGAGATGTTGCCTGACGGCGCAGATCCTCAAGATATTCGCTTTAACCTCGTGCAATGGGTGCATCGCTCCACGCGTGGTTGGTCACTGGGTATGTCGGTAGTTGACCCGCGCACTGGTGAGATCATCAAAGGTCAGGTCACTCTTGGGAGCTCCCGAGTACGCCAAGATCATTTGATTGCGCGTGCGGTCACTGCAGGTTGGCCAGACCGACAAGCTGCTGCGCAGGCATCAGAAGCGTTGGCTTCAGCTCGTATTCGCCAATTGGCCGCCCATGAAATTGGTCATACGCTCGGGTTGACGCATAACTTTGCTGCGTCGACCAACAATAACGCCTCCGTCATGGATTACCCGCATCCCTACATTGCGCTCACAGACGGTCAAATCGATATTAGTCAGCCTTATCGTGATGGCTTGGGTGAATGGGATTCGTACGTGATCAAATATGGTTACAGCGATTTAGGTGACACTACAGAGACTGAAGCATTATTAGTGCAGCTAATGCAGGACGCCAAACAGCAAGGGCTGCGCTATATCCATGATGCGGATGCAGGCGCAATGAGCGCTGCGAATGCCTACACCAGCCAATGGGATCGTGGTGCCGATCCTGTGGCTGAGTTGCAACGTTTGCAGCAGGTGCGTCAGGTTGCGCTGCAGCAGTTTTCTGCCAACGCGTTGCTGAAAGGTGAACCGCTAGGCGAATTGGCCGATGCAATTGTGCCGCTGTATCTACTGACGCGATACCAAATTGGCGCAGCCAGTAAATTTATCGGTGGTGTTGATTACGGTTACAACGCCGATATCGAGACGGGTAGCTGGCACTTTATGTCGCCAGAACAACAAAAGTTGGCCTTGGACACAGTGCTGGAGAACCTCAAAGTTGAGCAACTTTATCTGCCGACACCATTACTTGCCCGCTTAGTGCCAAAAGCAGGCAGTTATCGCCGAACTGAAGAAAACTTTGCCACGTCCTTGGGTGTCGTCAACGATCCGCAGGCGATGGTGGAAGCCTTATCACGCCATACCTTGAGCTACCTGTTGCAACCTGCAAGGCTTAATCGCGTGGCGCAAGGTTCAGCACGGGATCAAGAGCAGTTGTCCGTCATGCAGTTGCTGGATCGTCTGGCCGCAACCACCTTATTGGCCGATCTGCCTAACAATGCCAAACGCGCTGCAGCGATGCGGATCAACGCAGTGGTGGTGGATAGTAGCTTGGATGCACTGGCTGACAGCAACACCAACCCGGAAGTGAAAGCGCAATTAGCGCTGAAGCTGGCGTATTGGAGCAAGCAGTTTGAGCGCAAAGCCAAACGGGTGAGTGAGCAGGAAGCCGCACATTACGAGCTCATGCAGCGAGTGATTGATGAATCGCTTGATGGTAAAACCATGCGCATGATCAGCAAGCCAGTGCCAATGCCACCGGGCTCGCCCATCTAAAATCGTTGAGTCGTAAATGCAAAACGCTGGCGCTATTCGTCAGCGTTTTTTGCTTTAGGGTTACGTGGATAAAAATGATCGGGTTTGTGTGATAAGTGGGTAAACTCACGGGTATTTTTATATGGCAACTTCATAAAGCCTGACACGCCTTGGCCGTGGATTTTATCCACATGCTGCAGAATTCGTTCAAGGCAGCCCTGAAATAAACTTTGACGCGCGGGATCGAGCAATTTCAAATAGTTGTGAATTTTTAAGTGCGTGGGCAAGGCTTCAAAAATGATGCAGCCGGTATGATGAATATGGTTAATGCGGCTAAGCTCGTTCATGATCTCGACTGGCAATTCGAGGTTTTCATCGGGGTCTTTGCCATCTTCAAAGTAGGAGTGCCAACGCGACTGCGATTCGCTATTGGGCACATCGCCTATCTCAAACGGCAGATGTTGATTCGGTTGACTCACAAACGCACTGTTTTCAGAGTCGCGCTCGAAATGCAGCGTGTCCTTCGCGTTAAAAAAGCAGGCTTTAAAGGTACCGATTTTATGAATGCCACGGGCGAGCGCCACCATATTGTTGACGGCTTGCAGCAAGGCGGGTTTGAGCGCGGGATCATACAGCGCCAGATTCGAGTCGATATAGACCCCATGTTCGCGCCAGTGAATCGCCAGCCCTCCAACAATTGGGTATTGGCCTAAGCGGCTGACGGAGGCGATAAAGCCTTTTTCGGTATCGCCCATACCGACCAGAAAATTGCGATAGTACTTTTCTAGTTGAATATCATACTGGCGTATTTCGGCATATTGATTTGAGCCTTGATGGCTCTTCAAAAAAGATTTACGCGAACTGTAGCTGACGGTCTCAACATCGCGCACCTCGGGTTGAATCCAAATCGGGATCTCGGCATGGGTTAATGGCTCGGTTAAATCAGGCAGTAACAGATGCTGTGAATATTTCATGCTACTAAGAAAGTAATCGCCGCCTTGGTGCCTTAGCGTAGGATCGGGCGATAACATCGCATCCAAGGTGCGCGCTAACTCCTGTGGCAAGCCTAAGCTGGTCGCGGGGATTACCTGCGAGCCAAAGCGACTAATTTGGCCAGAAGCCAGCGCATAAAGGGTGGCCGCAACCCCTTGTTCATCAAAGCGCGGGCTGGAGAGCTCGCCTGAGAGCTGCTCCTCACCGATAAAGTACACGTCGCCCATGCGCGCATTCGTATGCTGTTGGTCGTTAGAGAGCGTGTCTAACACATTATCGTTTGCCGGTTGGCCATCGGCATCGCGCTGCGCAAACACCGCTGAACCCCAATCAATTAGCGATAATTTATCGCTGTCTTGGTCGTAGATTAGATTGGACGGTTTGATATCACCATGCACCAAGGGGCGGCCAACACGCAGGTAAATCAGCAAGTCGGCGAGTTGGCGGGCGATACTCATAATTTCATGGACTGGCAGCGCACCAAGGCGACGACAGCGCACATCTAAGTCTTCGCCGCGGGCGCGCTCCATCACTAAAATTCCTTGATTCCCGATGCGGTCAAATTTCACTAATGCGGGCACGTTCGGGTGGTTGAGCTGCCCCAACACAAAGGCTTCTTCTTCGAGTCTGTCTTGGATATGCTGCGGCAGCGTCACCCGCGAAAACTTAAACACGTGCTCAACGTGGTCACTGTTATGCCCAGCAAACACAAAGCCATAAGCGCCTTTGCCAATCAGGTGTGGGGCTTGGTAACCTAGCTTCAACAGCTGCTGCTGACAAAGGGCAATCCACTCGCGATGCTTACGGGCGTCGTCGGCTCTGAGCAGGTAAATCGACTGCTCTTCCGAGATATAAAAGTGTTGTAATTCAGGGATGGGCACTACGCGACCTAGGATGTTACCGCCAGATAAACTATCGGTTCATTTAAGCAGCTACCGCAGCAGCCAGCAAGCCGCGAAAGGTGAGATCTGCCTCGAATTTGCCGTACCTAACGAATCTTTTTATGTGGCACTTTGACATGTATCAACAATTACTGAATCAGTAATGAGTAATCTTAGCCTATCGAATCGCTAACAGCATCAGAGGTTGAAGATGCCTGAGCCTGACAAGCAAGAGCTAATTACATTGTTTGAATATGCCAGACCCAGGATTATCAAATCCATGGAGCTGCGCCATTGTCCGCATTCTGGGTTTTATAATCCGGTGGATGAGCGTTGCACATTCTGTCACCAAGGGATGGAATGCCAGTGGATGAACCGCAACGATGACCTCGTCGCGCTAGAACATAAAACGGTAAAAGAACTGAGACAGCAGTTGTTGATGGCGGTGGAATTTGTTGATGCCAGCTTAACGCCTCATCACCTGTCGCGCCGTAAGTGTGAGTGTGATAATTGTTTGTGGCTGCGTAAAGTCGAAACAGCGTTGGCGAAATTCAAATAGTGTGACTTTACATCTCGGCGCTGGAGTCGTTACAGTGAGCCGATATCGCTGCTGTCGAGATGTTATATGGAACCTCAATTTTGGCACGAGCGTTGGGAAAACCAACAGCTCGGCTTTCATCAACCGGAAGTAAATCATTTTCTAACAAAACATTGGCCAGATCTGCAGCTAAGCAGTGGCAAAGTGTTTGTGCCGTTATGCGGTAAATCCGTTGATATGCGTTATTTGGCTGAGCAGGGTTTTCAGATCCTCGGCTCAGAGTTCAGCGAGATCGCCGTGCGGCAGTTCTTTGCGGAAAATGGCCTCACGCCAGAGATTATCGCTGGGCAACCGATCAGCTGTTATCAACAGCACAACTATCAACTGTTACTGGGTGACTTCTTTGAGTTAACCGCTGAGCATGTGCATGATTGCACCGCATTTTATGACCGTGCCTCGATGGTGGCGTTACCCGAGGAGATGCGGCAGCACTATGTGCGTCATTTGGCCAACATTTTGCCGTCGGGATGTTGCGGTCTGGTGATTTTGCTGGAATATCCACAAGAGGCATTGCCGGGGCCGGCATTTTCCGTCTCGCAAGCGTGGCTTGAGCAATATATGGGTGCGCATTTTGTGATTGAGCAGTTAGCCTCCTACGATGTGCTGCAAGAAAACCAAAAGTTTGTCAAAAACGGTGTGCCTTGGCTGCAAGAGAATATCTACCGCATCACACGTAACTAGCCGATTCACACAACAAAAAGGCGACCTATTGGTCGCCTTTTTCGCATGCTGTCATTAGCGATTAGAAATCGTAACGAACACCAACAGAGAATACGTTGTCGTCTTTTAAGTCAATTTTAGCGCCTGCAGATTTGTAGTCGCCTTCGTAGTGAGCGTAGTGACCGTACAGCAGAGTGCTCTTAGCCACTTTGTAGTCAGCACCAACGATGATAGCTGAAACGCTTACATCGCTTACACCTTGAGTAGTTGGGTTATTAGCTTTCATGTTGGTATCACTACCAGCAGGAGTAGTCAAACCATCAGCATTTGCGAAATAGCTACCGAAACCACCGTCGTCAGCAATGTATTCCGCTTTCAGGTTTACACCGTTCAGGTTGTAAGCCACGTTCACCAAATAGGTAGTGCCGTCGATGTCGCTATTCAGGACGTTTTCAGATTGTTGAACTAAACCACCAACTTTGAATTGATCCAGTTTTACTTGGGCTACAACACGCGTTGCATCAACACTGTCAATACCTTTGTTATATGCTACTGCAGCATAGAACATTTCTTGTTTCAGAGCTTTGTCACCGAATACGGCGCTTACAGCGTATTGACTACCGCCGTCACCTTTACCAGCAGTGTTGTTGTTGTCGTCAAACAGGTAAGTAGCGTTTACAGCAAACAAGCCAGCAATTTTTGGAGAATAATAGCTGATAACATCTGCAGAACGAGTTTGAGCTGGAAGCATGCGGTCCATATCCGCGTTGGTGTTACCGAACAGGTCGATGCCGCCTTCAGATTGTTTAAAAACTGTATCGTTACGACCGAATAAAGCGGTACCCGCTACAGTTTTTGCGCCCAGATAGGTATTACGAGAAGTAAATTGGTTGCCACGGCTTGAAGTGTTTTCTACGCCGTATTCCATTTGGTATACAACTTCTACACCATCAGAAATTTTTTCAGTGCCTTTAACACCTAACCATGAGAAGTTGTTTTCCAAGTAAGTGCCGCTTTCGCCTTGCGTAACGTTGTTGGTGCTGCCTTGAACTGTGTAACCAGCGTCAGTGTTAGTTACCATCAGATCCAAACGACCATAAAAACTTGGGCCATCTGCTAAAGCGCCGAACGATGCTGCCGCCAGTACTGTAGCGATTGAGGCAGAGATAAAACTTTTTTTCATGTGTGTGCTCCCTAGAACCGAGGTTCTAATCCATCTACATTAGTGTGTTTTTTGCTCTAATTATTCATGGAGCTAGACCCTGACGCGTCCTAATCAAGGCTAAGCTGCGCGAATTCTTACAGTTTTTATTTTTTAAGATTGTGACGAACTTCAAATATTTTGTGCTGTTAACCATACCTAGTTACAAAAAACGGACAAATATTTGTGTTATCGGTCAAAAAACGTGCTGCGCCCCGCATTCTGTAATGCCATCGAGTAGCTGAAATGTAAGAATTTACAATATTTTCAGTATGCTAGACGGTAAATACAAATTTACTGCACATTATCGACTAAATAAGTCTTAGACGAAATTGTAGAAAAGTAGAACTTTTTAAGTTTTTTTATTGTCTAAACGCGAATTTTTAGCCGGAGTCGGGTGGTTTTTCGGTTTAGCTGGGCGTTGCTTTTGGTTAAAATGGCCCTGCTTTAGCCGTCTTGCTGTCATCAGACAGCACTTTTGGGTGTTCAATCAAGCGAGAACCAGTCTCTTGTCTACCTCTATGTTTAATTCTGAGCTTTATCAACAGCGTTTTGGCGGCATCGGCCGATTATATGGTGTTGATGCATTATTAGCCTTTTCCCAAGCAAAAGTGATGGTAGTTGGCATAGGCGGTGTGGGGACATGGGTCGCTGAATCGTTGGCGCGCAGTGGTATCGGATGTATTCAGTTGATGGATCTCGATGATGTGTGCGTAACCAATACCAACCGCCAAATCCATGCACTGGCATCTACCATTGGTCAATCCAAAGTGGCGGTGATGGCAGAACGAATAAAGGCAATTAATCCGCTCTGTGACGTTATCGAACTGGAAGATTTTATTGCGGCGGATAATCTCAATGACTACCTACCACGCGATAATGCACCAGACTATGTAATTGATTGTATTGATGCAGTTAAGCCTAAAGCGGCGCTTATTGCCTGGTGTAAACGCAATAAAATCAAAATCGTTACCATTGGTGGTGCGGGCGGACAGATTGACCCTTCGCAGGTCAAACTCACCGATTTAGCAAAAACAGTACAAGATCCATTGCTGGCCAAAGTACGCAGTTTATTGCGCAAAGAATATGGCTTTAGCCAAAACGTCCAACGTAAATTCGCAGTGGATGCGGTCTTTTCAACCGAGCATCTCAAGTACCCCAAAGCAGATGGCTCAGTTTGTGAAACAAAAGAAGGGCTTACCGGCAGTATGCGGATGGATTGCGCTTCAGGGTTTGGGGCTGTGTCCGTGGTAACGGGGACATTCGGCTTTCATGCGGTGGCGCGGGTGCTGCAAAAATTGGCAGCGGTTTAATATCTTTCCGCCAAAAAGATGATCTGAATCTATCTGTGTCAATGGTGGTTGTTGATAGAATCCAGCCACCTTTTTGCGATAGAGTCTATGCTATGCAACAAGCACTTCTCACACGCTTTCTGCGTTACGTCAAAATAGATACTCAATCTGATAGTCGCTCCACTCATACGCCAAGCTCACAAGGCCAATGGCAACTTGCTAAGCTATTAATGCAAGAGTTGAGCGAACTTGGTTTTAACGACATTTATCTTAGTGATAGTTGTTGTTTATATGCCAAGGTGCCGGCCAACGTGGCGGATGTCCCGACCATAGGCTTTATTGCCCATCTCGATACCTCGCCCGATTTCAGTGGCAAAGATGTGAATCCGCAAATTGTGGAAAACTATCAAGGGCAAATTCTGCCGTTGGCGGGTGCTGATGAGTTATCGCCAGAACAATTTCCGCAACTACTGCAATATATTGGGCAGACGCTGATCACGACCGATGGCACCACATTATTAGGCGCGGATGACAAAGCGGGGATCGCCGAGATCATCACTGCAATGCACTACTTATTGCAGCATCCGGAACTGCCACATGGCGAAATTTCGCTGTGTTTTACCCCAGATGAAGAGATTGGCAAGGGCGTTGTTCACTTTGATTTGGAACGCTTTGGCGCCGAGTGGGCTTACACCGTAGATGGTGGTGCTATTGGCGAACTGCAATGTGAGAACTTTAACGCAGCAACCGCTGTGATCACTGCCAAAGGCAACTCCTGTCACCCAGGTTCGGCGTTTGGAGTGATGGTCAACGCGATGACCATGGCCTGCCGGTTTCACGCCAAGATGCCATTGCATGACACGCCAGAACACAGCTTAGGCTATGACGGCTTCTTCCATCTAGTGTCAATGGAAGGTTCAACCGAACAGGCGCAACTTAGCTATCTTATTCGTGATTTTGATAGCGACCAATTTGCGCAGCGCAAGAGCTGGTTGAGCGATCTGGTCGCCAAATACAACGATGAACTGACCGCCGGGAGTTTGACTGTCGAAATCTCTGACAGTTACCCCAACATGAAAGACGCAATTGAGCCAGTTCCCCATGTTATCGATATTGCCACCCAAGCGATGGAACTCGCGGGTGTGCATGTGGATATTAAGCCAATTCGGGGCGGCACCGACGGTGCTCAGCTGTCACATCGCGGTTTACCTTGCCCGAACTTGTTTGCTGGTGGGCATAACTTTCATGGAAAACATGAGTTTGTTTGCCTTGAATCGATGACCAAAGCCACTGAAGTGATCATTAATATCACCAAGTTAGCCACCCAGCGTTATCGTTAATCCTGCTTCAACTTTGTAGCCACTGTTATTGATGAATAGCAGTGGCTGCGATCTTTCCTTCGATCCCTCAGCGTTGGCACTAGACTTGCTTTTGATCATTCAGCGATCTTTTTTTGACACTGGATATGGTTATGAAGCGATTGAACTTGTCTGTACCTCAACACCTTTCGTTACGCGGCGTATTATTGCCACTGTCTATGTGGGTGATGTTGCTGGGTGCGCTGTTACTCTTTGTACCGATCAATCTATTGATTGCGCTGAAGTTGGATGCACTGGTGGAACAATTCACACCCTACATCGCGTTAGCCTTAATGGCTTCGGTAGCGTATGTCGGTGTATTAGCGTCAAACTTTATTCTTGATGAGGCTATTCGCCATTTGCGCGGCAAACGCATTGAAGAGCAGGTCGATGAGAAAGTTAAGTTGCTCGATCCGACCGAACGCGCTTTGCTACGTGAGTTCTTTATTCAAGGTGCTGCCATTTTGACGTTGCCGCAGGATGATATCGTGGTGCAAAGCTTACTACAGCATCATATTATCGAATGTGTGGGCAATGAACGTCACTATGCAATTCAAGGCCCGACCGCAGATTACAAAATTTCTGTGTATGCACGAAAGTACCTGAATCGCCGCGTATTGCGTTTACCGTCAGGTGAAATGAGTCAAGATGACTTGCAACAGCTGATGAAGTCTCGCCCTGCCTTTATTGCCAACCTCGCGCAGGTGCGTAAACACGCGGCCTAAACTAGCCTTGCGATTTATCAAAATAAAAGGGCAGCTAAGCTGCCCAAAATAAGATGTGTCTTCTTTGAAGGATTTGTCTAATTTTCGACAAATTTTTACAAGCTACTTACTGCGACGACGTTTCACCGAATTGATGGCTAGTTGCGGTCAAACGGCAGTAACTTGAAAGGGAGTTCAAGGCGTGGCCTGAGGTCCACAAGTTGCTCCTCTTGTTGTAGCCGCGAAGGAATGTAATCGCTTTTGCCGGTTTATTGAGCGATCTTGATCACTAACTTTCGCTTTAGAAAACCAGCCATTGACGCCAATATCGCAGAATTTGCTGTAGTTCAAAAAACACACAACAAATTTGCTTCTTTTCCACAATGCTTGTTTATATCGGCTTGTTTTGTGATGAAGAATGCGTCAGGAAGCTGCTTGTTTGACCGTTTGAGAAGAAAAAATAGGCATCTGATTCTTAAATGCAAAATTAGGTTGTTAAAGCACTTGCGCTTCAGAGTCGCAAATGTATAATTCCGTTCGTTCGCTGCAGTACGCGATGCTGAAGCGACTTACAATATGTGCCAGAGTGGTGAAATCGGTAGACACAGGGGATTCAAAATCCCCCGCCCTTAAAAGCGTGACGGTTCGAGTCCGTCCTCTGGTACCATCTCTTCTAGAGTGATTATCTAGAATGAGCAAGCCGACGAAAGTCGGTTTTTTTATGCCTGAAATTTGAGTTAGCTGCGGAATTTGACGCGTTAAGCGTCTGCTCGCACAGCTAACAACGGGGGATTCGCTTTCCATAACATCAGCCCGCCGTTAACAAGCATGACGGCTTCGGTTCATCCTCTGGTACCATCTCTTCCAAGAGATGATAGACCGACGAAAGTCGGTTTTTTTATGCCTGCAATTTGCAATGGTAATTCCTCAGCTGTTTATTTTTAGCGATGCGGCTCTTTCGTGTTAGCGCCCCATTCCATCAACCTTCTGCGTCTTCGTAATCATAACTTTTGAGCTTGCGGTAGAGCGTTGCTTGGCTGAGTCCCAACTTTTTAGCAACGAGGCTTTTGTTGTTTCGCAGCTTTTTCATAGTGCTGATAATGTGGCAGCGCTCGACTTCATGCAGCGACAGGATAGTGTCGTGCGTCGAAGTTGGGGTAGCTAAGGTGTGCAGCTCATCGGGCAAGTCTTCGGGCTGGATTTGAGCGTTAATACCTAATACCGCGGCTCGCTCAATCACATTGATTAACTCTCTCACGTTGCCCGGCCAATCATAGTTCAGCAACAAGTCCGCTGCGCGGTGGTTAAAGCCAGTAAAACTTTTACCGAGCACATCGTTAAAGCGATTAAGAAACTGACGGCAGAGGGGAAGGATATCTTCTCGGCGCTCACGCAGTGGCGGGATCACTAGCTCGATCACTTTTAAGCGGTAGTACAAATCTTGCCGAAATTCGCCAGCTTCAACCGCTTTCTCAAGGCTTTTATTGGTGGCGGAGATGATCCGCAGATCCACTTTAATGGCACTGTTATCGCCAACTTTGATGATCTCTCGCTCCTGCAACACCCGCAGTAATTTTACCTGCATTGCGGGGGATAACTCGCCCACTTCATCAAGAAACAACGTACCGCCGTTGGCACTTTCTATTAGCCCAGTTTTATTACCATCGGCGCCAGTAAATGCGCCTTTGCTATGGCCGAATAATTCATTCTCCAATAAGGTTTCTGCCAATGCTCCACAGTTAATTGCCACCAAAGGTTTGTCTTTGCGCTGTGAATTATCGTGTATAAAGCGCACCAATTTTTCTTTGCCAACACCACTCTCTCCGGTAACCAGTACTGAGGTTGGCGCTTTAGCAACGTTGGCGGCAATATCTAACAGCCGATTCATGGCATAGCTGGCAGATACCGGATAACTGTCATCATCTTTGCTGTTCCAGAGGGTGTCTTTGATTTTGGTCTGAATGATCGGCGGCAGCTGATATTCTTTTTCCAACACATCGCTAAGTTGGCTGGCAACCGATTCATTGCTGATGTTGTTATAGAAGGGCAATAACGGCGTGATTTCATCACCCCATTCTTCAACGTAGTTGCCCCACAGATGGCAATATTTGTCACCGCAGGCTTGGCACTCGCCCTCCATAAAGTAGACGGTGCGTTGCTCCACATTGGAGACATAACCGCTGGCAAAGCCTATACCTTCCCAGCAAACTGCTTCATCAGATTGCCCTATTAGCTCTAACTGTTGCTCAGCCTCAAATAGGCCAACAAAATAGCTGTCGACTAAGGGTTTATTGATAATGCCATCTTGGCGTTGGTTATAGAGCATCTCACCAAAGCCATACATCGAGCTCAGTAGTGGGCCAAGTTTGCCCATTTTAGCTTCGTCCCACAGCTCTGGCATAGAGCGTCTTATCCGTTCGGCAACTAACCAGCCTTTGGTAAAGCCAGCTTTGATCACAATCGACTTAGTAATGTCTGGCCCCAATGATTGACACAGATCCATTCGCTTAATGCCTTGGGAATAGAGATCTTCAAAGTAGATGCGTTGCTCGAGGAAACTCATGGATCCACCTTGAGGCTTAAATGAAAGTAATTCTCTCAAATCTAAATTTGAAGTTTGCATCATGAGTTCTCCATTCATACTGAGCAATGCAGTGACATTAACGGATATTCATAATTTCTGCTGTGAGTTTTCTCTATATTGAGAACCTGAATAAGCCAATAAAAAGGTTGAATATCTTAACGGGTTGTGAACAAAGCAAATGCAATACTTGGGAAAGCAATGATGAATAGCATCTTAAAAGATAAAGGATGCAAAAAGATCTCGGCAATCGTTTTGACTTGCCGAGTAAATGGGACCAACGATAAAACTTTATTAGCAAATTAAGCGTGTTTAACAGGCGTTTTACGGTACTTTGAAATCAAACTCATGACAGTTATTGCAATAATTTTCAGATTGCTCATGTTCATGATGGCAATTTTCACATTCGAGTGCTGGGCCATAATGTGGTGAATCGTGTTTATCTGGCGCGCCGTGATAATCCGTCTTCCTTTCTGGCAATGTATGGCAAGTAATACATTGGTCCATTTCAACAAAATCAAACGGCTTGGTGGTATGGCAACTGTTGCATTTTAATCCCGCCGCTTGATGGTGTGGTTTCATGGTGTTCGCAATTGCGCTATTCGCTAACAAGATGACAGCGAATGTCATGAGGTATTTGAAATGCTTCATTATTAATATGCTTCTAACTCGTTATGCTGAAAGAATACATCGGGACTGCCGCTATGTGCCGTGGCAGTCCCTTGATGCGTAACTTGCGAGATTAGGCTTTGGCGGCCATTTGACCCGCGATACGGCCAAACACAATACAGTCAGGTACTGCAACGCTGCCTAAGCGGCAAGCGCCATGAGTACCACCCGCACTTTCGCCTGCAGCAAATAAGCCTGGGATTGGTTTGCTGGTTTCGATATCGATAACCCGTGCTTGAGTATCAATTTGTACGCCACCCATTGAGTGGTGCGCTTTAGGCCAGTAACGTACGCCATAGAACGGTGCTTTTTCGATAGGTTTTTGACCCATGACAAACAGCTTGTCAAACTCAGGGTCCTTACCGGCTTTCACATAGCTGTTGTAGCGGTCAACTTGTGCCTGCATCTTGTCGTATGGAATGTTGTAGAACGCTGCCAGTTCTTTCAGTGTGTCGAATTTATGAACCACTTTGCGTTCAATCAGCTTGTCCATCACGTGTCTTGATGGCTCCATACCCACTTCATCGCAGAAGGCGATGCCAGGTTTACCCACTTTTAAAATCGCATCAGCACGGATTTTGCGGTCGGCAATTTCGTTAACAAAACGTTCGCCAGTGTCTGAATTCACCATGATGCCATGAGTGTAAGCGGAGTAGGTGGCGAAAATAGGCGCCAGACCAAAGCCTTTTTCTTCAGGCGATGCCCAAGGGCCGAGTTGGATCCAAGACAATTGCACTGGGTTTGCGCCGACGCGTAGCATCTCTTTCAAGCATTCAGCGGTAGCACCTGAATGGTTAGTGGTTGCTACTTCTCCGGTCAAGCGAGGGTCTTGGGTTGAGCGATAGGCAACATCGGCTGCAAAACCGCCGTTGGCCATAACCACACCTTTCACTGCTTTATAGAATTTTACTTTGGTTGGCAGTGCTTGGCCTTCTTGATAACGTGGCAGCACTTCCAAACCGACTACGCGGCCAGCTTCAACAATCAGGCGTTTCACGTACACTTTTTTCTCAATGGCCACGCCCAGCGCTTGGCATTTTTCAATCATCGGCTGCACAATGCCTGAGCCTGATTGGTTGGTGGTGGTGATAGATCGGGGTACTGTGTGGCCACCAAATTGAGAGATAGAGTCTTTGAATTTAGCGCCAAGATAGTCGCGGCACCATTCGTAAGCTTCGTTACTTTTCTCAACTACCATCTGTGCTTGTTCAGGATAGTTAAGCCCCAAACCTGCTTTATACATGTCTGCCAGCATTGCTTCTTTAGAATCTTTAATGCCGAGTTTCTTTTGTAGATCACTGCCCATCGCAGACATACAACCACCGTTGATGGTTGAGTTGCCACCCAGCACTGGCATTTTTTCCAACACCACGACATTGGCACCGGCGAGTTTGGCTTCAATGGCGGCTGATAAGCCCGCAAAGCCACTACCTACCACAATCACATCAAAGGTTTTATCCCAGCTTTTAGGAACTGGTACAGATTCTGCTGCTTGTGCGGCATTTAGGCCTGAAAGTGCGAGTCCTGATGCAGCTGTGGCAGCGCCAGTGAATTTAAGGAAATTACGTCTTGCGAGATCCGTGGTTTTATTCATGTTGCTCATAACAATCCCTGCTTTCATTTATAGTCATTAAGTTAATTTTTACTACAAGGTGTGAGTAAAAATATGAGAAAGACCATTCACCTAACGCAGAATTAGTGCCAACATTTTAATATGATGATTTCTAATGATTTTTAAAAATCGTTTGATTCGCTATTATCATTTTTGAATAGCTGATTTTGATAAATGTCTCTCGAAATTTAAGAATTGAGAAATGGTGATTGTGTGACAGTGGTCGCGCTGAATAATCTTAAAAACTAAATAATGAGATTTTAAATAATTGGTCGATTTTCAAAATTAATTTTAAATTAATATTTATACTTTTGTTTTTCGCTGGAATATTATTTTTCTCGCTTAATTAGTTATTTTTAATAATGACGTAGAGCCAGGGTAACTACCGATTTTTAAAAAATCATCGCCAATATTGATTAAATAATGTGTGCTCTGGTTGATGGGGCAAGATTATGTTGAGCAGAAAGTTTCATTCTTTCATTCATCGTATTAATACAAAAAAGCCAGCTTAGCTGGCTTTTTTTATCTGGGGTGGTGCGTTTCAAATCACATTGAGTGGCTACCTAACCCGCTAGCTCACAATTTGCCTAGCTACCGAATGGCATGCGGCATGACGCTAGTTGTATTTCGCCAGTAGCTGCCGATTTTCATCGACCAGTTTTTTCTGCTGGGTTTGCAGCTCAATGTAATCTGAATTTGCGGGTTCAGCCAAGTGCATCTCCTCTAACTGATGGATACGCATTGCTAAGCTTTTAATGTGCTTGCTGTTGGCTTGGATTTTCATCTCAACGTCTGGAGGGATCATGATGGGCTCC
This sequence comes from Shewanella avicenniae, assembly GCF_017354945.1. Lineage (NCBI taxonomy): Bacteria > Pseudomonadati > Pseudomonadota > Gammaproteobacteria > Alteromonadales > Shewanellaceae > Shewanella > Shewanella avicenniae. Next base: position 577,245 of record NZ_CP071503.1, read on the forward strand.
ATTATTTGCGGATTAATCGTCATATTAAGTTTAGTCAAAATGTGCCCGTTTGGAGCGCATTTCCGCATGAGGATTTTGGGCGGCGTGCGGTGTTTTACTGAGGCCAACTGGGCGGAATAACTTGCTTTTACTGCCAGCTTAACTTGCTGTTGTCACATGAATTGTTATCAGATTGATGATGGCCGCAGGATGCAATAAAGGCCATTTTTCGAATTAGCTGGGCTAATCGCAGTCATGGTGTTCGCGAAATGTGCTTTTGACAATAGACGCGTCGCGCATCACGCTTTGATTCTACGCTTGCAAGGTTGGTGCAAGGTTTATTCGTTATAAGACTGTTGTTCGAGCATGAAACAAAAATGAAACAACTGATTAAAAATTAGTAAAAAGCTTCGAATCAACAAATTTTATAAGAATGGTCGGGAGGAACACTTAGGTGAGCACCAACAAATTCAAATTGTCATTAGTGGCATTAGCGGTACTGGGGATCAATGCTCCAGCTGCCTTTGCTGCCGAAAAAGACGCCAACATTGAAGTTCAAGCGCCTCAAGCCCCTACAGCTGCGGCGGCGAATGATCAAAAGGCAAACGCGCCTAAGGTTAAACCCGATGAACATATCGTCGTGACTGGTTCACGCTTGCAATATGGTAACGTGGTTTCTAAGCCGACGATCATCACTGAACAAGATATTAAAGAGCGCGGTGTGAGCAGCGTTGAAGAGCTGATCCGCACACTGCCTCAAAACTTGGCCACCATTGGTGGTATGGCTAACAGCCGTGTTAGAGGTCCACTGGGTGTGGCTGATGGTAGCCCATCAAACATGTCATCGATTGGTGCGCTGGGTGTCTCTGCGGCGAACTTAGGTGGTATGGGCGCAGGCCGTACATTGATTCTGGTTAATGGTCGCCGTATGGCGGGTGCTGCCGGTATTCAAGATGGCTTCGTTAACCTGAACGGTATTCCATTGAGCGCGATCGAGCGCGTTGAAATCACTACTGACGGTGCATCTGCGGTATACGGTGCTGATGCAATGGGCGGCGTAATCAACTTCATTCTGAAGAGTGGCTACACCGGCACCACAGTGACCGTGCAACACGAAGATTCAAACAACGGCGCTGATAACTCTCGCTTTAGCGTTTACAGTGGCTATGGCTGGAACTCTGGTACCGTGTCTATGACGCTGGATTACAGCAAACGTAAGCCGGTTATCAACGCTAAAACTGGTTACGTGACTAACGACTACTCTGCTTACTACGATGGCGATGAGAACTTTGACCGTCGTTCGTTTAGCAATGGCGGGCAACCCGGCATCATCAATAACTCTACCAGTTATTATGACTGGGACTTAGACGCCTATATCAACACTATCAGTGCTTACACCATTCGCGATGGCTATGCTGGTGGCCGCCCAACTATGGACGACATGGTGGAAGTGGGTCGTGAAGCGATCCGTGACTTTGTGCCTCGCGTCGGTGGTCCAGACACTGAGTCTAAGAGCGTTACGCTGAACTTTGAACAAGAGTTGACTGATAAGCTGAAAGTCTACGGCACTGGTTTGTTCACTCGCAACGAATCCTCACAAGATGTGATTGAAAGCGATGGCATTTCACTCACTATGGCGCCAGGGCAATACTACAACCCATTCCCTGAATACTATTTCAGTTCATGGGATCCGGGCGTTACTGCTTACTACTACCCAGAAGACGAGTTAGCCTCAGGTCAAATGCCATACGGTCACAGTCAAAACCGCAGTGACACTTGGAGCTTGAATGCTGGGGTAAGTTATGAATTCAACAAAGATACTAAGTTGGAATTCATCTACACCACCTCACGTGCAACCACTAAAGGTGCAACCTACGACTACGATTCAATCGTATCGATGATTTCTGATTCGGCATCGCCAAATGGTTTCCGTTGCTATAACTTCCAACTGGATTATGGCCGTTACGCAGGAGCCGAGCAGGCGTTTTATCAAGACCTGTTTGATCGCCAATGTGCGGCATTAACCAGCAATGACCCTAACATCGCTTTCAACCCATGGAAGTCAACTGCAGATGGTTCTGGCAGCGGTTTAGATCCGTTCTACTATCGTCATAACAGTGAATCTCGTGGTTCACGCTTGGAAAACTATGAGCTGCGTTTGAATGGCGCACTGATGGAACTGCCAGCGGGTAAAGTGTATTACGCCGTTGGTGGTGAGTATAACGACGATGGCATTGATAGTAACGAAGTTAAAGTAATGACTGGTGAAGCGGTTCACCGCACCCGTAATGGTTTCTTTGCTGAAGCCAGCGTGCCGGTGTTTGGTCATAAGCTGAACTTCCCTGGGATGAACGCGTTAACCCTGAGCTTAGCGGCGCGCCGCGATAGCTACTCTACCGAAGGTGCCTTGGGCACTATTGATGGCGTACCTGTCGAGCAGGGTGGCGAGATCCTTTACGGTAAAAACACTTTCACCCGTTGGACTCCAAGCTATGGTTTCAAATGGGAACCGATCAGTGACGTGACTGTACGTGCCAAATGGACTGAAGGCTTTAAAGCGCCGCCATACACTGCGATGTTTAACGTGACGGGTACAAGTTCATATACCGCTTATCTGACCAACGATCCTTATTACGATTGCCGTGCAAACGCAGATTGTGACTTCGACTGGGGCAGTTCTTATGGCTACTACGCACCAAGAACCACTGCACCAAATGAGAAGCTGAAGCCACAAACCTCGAAGCAAGCCTCGTACACAGTGTCTTGGTTGCCAAGTGGCGTATTGTCTGGTTTGACGGTTGATGTCACCTACAACAACACCAAGATCGACAACGAATACGCTGATCTGGATGATCTGAACCATTACGCACCGTTTGAACAAACCGTTGCGCTGGAAGATTTTTATCCACGTGATGAAAACGGCAAGATTACCGCTGTACGTAACATGACCTTCAACATGTCAGGTTCAGAGTACTCGTCACTGCTGTATGAAGTAGGTTACTACCTGTACACCGACTTCGGTTCATTCAAGCCACACCTGACTTTCATCCGTAACCTGAAGTCAGAAACCAAGCTGTTTGCTGACAGTGATCCAATGTCTGACGTGGGTCACCTGGGTGGCGTTGATCGCTACAAGATGACCGGTTCATTGCAGTACACCTACAATAATTTCAGCGCTACACTGTGGGCTTACTATCTGCCGTCGTATATCAACGACTACGAAGTACAGCTGTCAGCGGGTCAAGAAATTAACCCAGAGAAGAACAAAGATGTCGGCTCGATGACGACGTTTGATTTGACTATGTCTTATCAACTTAGCAACAGCCTGCGCGTGAACTTCGCTGGTCGTAACATCTTTGATAGAGCGCCTTCATTTGTGGTTGTTGAACAACTACCGTACGATGTAGCACGCTATAATGTGGCTGGGCGTACGCTGTCACTGGAACTGCAATACGAGTTCTAAACTGACGGTAGTCTATGCGTAATAAAACGCCTCGAACATGGTTTCGGGGCGTTTCTATTGTGAGCCCTTACTTTCACACCAGGAGATTAATATGCGTTTGTTGCTCATAGAAGATGACATCAACATTGCTGAAACGCTGGTGGCCTACCTCGAAAAACAGGGATTTGTCGTAGATTTAGCGCCAACCTTGGCGATAGCCAAAACTGCCATTTTAGAAAACACCTTTGATTTAGTGCTGCTCGACCGTCTGCTGCCTGATGGCGAAGGAATGTCGATGCTGGCCTTTTTTAATGAACACAATCGACCGCAACGGGTCATTTTGCTGACAGCCTTAGGCGATGTGGATGATCGGGTGCGCGGCTTAGAAGCCGGCGCCCACGACTATATTGCCAAACCATTTGAGCCGCGTGAGTTGCTGGCGCGCATTCGCAACGCCTTGCGCCAACCGATGAAAGCACAACGCGACATCAAAACCTTTGGTTGCTTGCAGTATGACGTTGAAAGCCGTGCCTTTAGCATTGAAGGCGAAGCACTGAACTTGCGCCGCACTGAAGCCTTGGTATTAGAAGCGTTAATGGCGCGCCCCGGCAGTCTAGTCACTCGCGAAACACTGGAATCGCGGGTTTATGGCTTTGATAAATTTGTCACCTCCAACTCATTAGAGTCGCAAGTGAGTCGGCTGCGCAAGAACTTAGCGGAACACACTGACAGCATCAAAATTCAAACGGTGCGCGGTATGGGATACAGCTTGGTTAACGGTGATTAATCGAGTCAGGTTGCGGCAAGCAAAGCAGCGCATGATGAACACAATCTGACGTAACAGAATCTGACGTAACAGAATCGGAATATGCAAACCAATACTCTCGTCTCCGCCCAAACCGCAGCAGCGGAATTTAAACAAGTTTTTGAAGCGGTGCGTGCCGAAGTCGGCCGCATGATTGTCGGCCAACACGATGTGGTGGAAGGCGTGTTAACGGCGTTGATGGCCGGTGGGCATATTCTGTTAGAGGGCGTACCGGGGCTGGGTAAAACCATGCTGGTCAGTGCTCTCAGTAGGGCCGTGAATGTGGAATTTAGCCGCATTCAGTTTACCCCAGACATGATGCCCGCCGATATTGTCGGTACTTCCGTGCTGACAGAAAGCGCCAGCGGTGGTCATGAGCTCAGTTTTCAGCAGGGGCCGATTGTGTCTAACTTGGTGTTGGCGGATGAGATCAACCGCGCCACTCCAAAAACCCAGTCTGCACTGCTGGAAGTGATGCAGGAAAAACAACTGACCGTGGGGCGCATGACCTTAAAAATGCCCGAGCCATTTTGTGTGATGGCCACGCAAAACCCGGTCGATCAGGAAGGCACTTATCCACTGCCAGAAGCGCAGCTGGATCGATTCCTGTTTAAGCTAGTGGTAGGCTACCCAACCGAGCAGGATTACCACACCATTATCGACCGTACCACCAGTGGTGAGCAGATCCAGATTAACCCGGTCACCGACGGCGCCACTTTGTGCCGATTGCGTGCTATTGTACGCGAAGTGCCTGTGCCACATGCCGCTAAAAGCTATGCGATTCGTTTGGTGATGGCGACGCAGCCCCACAGCGACTATGCCACCGATAACGTCAACCGCTATGTCAGCCTTGGGGCTTCACCGCGGGGGATTCAAAGCTTGATGCTCGCCGCCAAAGTGCAAGCATTGTTGCATGGTCGGTTTGCGGTCAGCTGTGATGATATTCGCCGAGTTGCCTTGCCAGTATTGCGTCACCGCATCGTGACCAATTTTCAAGCGCAAGCAGCCAAGATTGATACGGCCAGTATCATTGCTGAGTTGTTAGCTTCTGTGTCACTGCCGAATGAGGCATAACTGTTGTTGCCGCACCGTCATCGATGCCAGTGTGGTCAGTACTTCACTCTTCAAGGATGAGCACCATTGAGTCATATGATGCGCTTTAAAACCCTGCTGAATTTGCACCGTTCTATCTTTGGGCAGATGTTGATTCTGTCGGTGTTGTTTATTCTCGGCAGTATCTACTACTTCGCTATTCAGCCGGTTGTGAACATAGATTTTTCCAAGAGCACACCGCAAGACTATACGGTTGAAAAAGTACGCCAGCAGTTACGGGGTTTTATTGATCAGCAGCTCAATGGCGGCAATGCCACAGAAATACAGTTCCCGGAAGAATTCAGCGTATTTTTTCAGCAAAATCCGCAGTTTCACTATTATTTGCGGGTTAACGGCCACAACTACAGCAACGGCGATTCGTTGTTCTATTACACGCTAAAATTGGATCAAGTCGATCAGGCCAACCAACCGTTAACCGACACGCCGTTGTGCAGTTACTACATGCAACAGCTCAATGAGCCAAGCGGTGCAGGCTTTATTCAATACAGCTTCTGCAACAAACAAAGTTTTTACCTCGAATTCACCGGCATTAATGTGCCGGTGTTTGAAGAGCAAACAACCGTGTGGGATTACTATCAGCGCATGGTGTGGAGCGGTAGCCGCAGCGTGTTGATTAACTCGCTAGGGGTGTTTGTCATCACCGCGCTGATCCTGTTTTTCAACTTCCGCTTAATGCGTAAATTGGCCAACGTTGCTTATTCGTTTGACCCGAAAAAACTCGACCAAAAGCTGCCAGAAAAAGGCATGCCCGCAGAAGTGTTACCGCTAGTGCAAGCGGTGAATGAGATGATTGCACGGGTCGATGCTACCCAGCAGCAACATAATTTCTTTCTCTCTACTGCCGCGCATGAGATGCGCACCCCGCTGACCGTGTTGCGTACTCGGCTAGAGTTGCTGGATGACGGCGAAATCAAAGACAAGCTCATTGATGATGTACGCCGTTTGATCAGCCTAGTGAACCAACTGCTGCGTTTAATGCGGATTGGCGGGCCGAAGTCGCTCGAACAAGAGATTGATGTGGTGCAATGCTGCCAGCGGGTGCTACGCGAACGGGGCAGCTACGCCCAAGAATCCGGCGTGACGTTAACCTTTAGCAGCGATTTAGATGCCTTGGTGCTGCTGGGAGATGAAGGTTTACTTGAAGTCGCCATCGCCAATCTGGTGGACAATGCGGTGTCATTTTCTGTGCCTGACAGCCAAGTGCTCTTGCACCTCAATAGTCAGGGTGAACTGACGGTGCGTGATTTTGGCCCCGGCATTCCCACAGACAAGCTAAAGGCACTGTTTGAGCCGTTTGCTAAATTTCCGCCAAACCGCAACGGTCATGGCTTAGGTTTGGCGATTGTGAAAGCCATTACCCAACTGCATCAGGCGGATGTCACTGCGAAAAATGCCGAGGGTGGCGGCGCCGAATTTACTATCCAGTTTCACGCGCCACGCACCTAAGCTACATACGAGTGACGCTAGTTGAGGCTGAGACCCTGTAAGGTTAGCGGCTTACACAACGGCGTTAGTGGCTTAAACAACCGCTTATAGCAGCGAGTGCGCCAACACTTCGTCGGGGTCTTCCTGTTTGCGCACTTGCGGTGCCAAGCCTTGCGACAGCGCCACCTTGTAGTTGGGCAGCATCCTCACTGCCATGGTTAAATCGGGGCGAATAACAATATCACCATCGCTGATATCAACCCCCGCCGCCTCACACCAGGCGATTAATTCCCTTTTTCGTCCTGCCAAAATCAGGGTAATATTTTTCTTTTTCAGCAGCTTATGTAGCTCGTCAATCATCGCCATTACGTTCAAATCAAAGTGGCTAAAGCAGCTCACCGCATCGACAATCACCGTTTCCACCGGCATGGTTTGCGTGGCAATTGCCGAGAGCAAGCGCCGCTTAAAATAGACTGCATTGAAGTAGGTTAGCGGCGAGTTGAAGCGGTAGATCAGAATGCCGTCAATCGGCTTCACCTTGTCGCTCTTGCCTAAACTGCGCAAAATCCCTTTTTGATTAATACCAAGGATTTGGTCGTCGGGGCGCATCACCACTTTTAAAAACTGGAACAGGCCCAGTAACACAGCCAACGTAATGCCGGGGATCACCCCAATAAACAGCACCGCAAACAGCGTGATGAGTGCCAGCGTAAAGGCGCCGTTGTCGCGTTTGCGCAGCCGCCATAGTGCTTTGATATCAATCAGCGATGCGGAAGCAATCACCAACACCACGCCCAATGCCGATGCCGGAATATAGGCCAGTGGTGCAGTAGCAAACAGAATGATGAGCAATATTACCAAGGCGCTGATCACCGACACTAACTGGGTTTTACCGCCGTTGGCATCGTTTACCGCAGTGCGGGAATCGGCACCACTGACGGCAAAGCCTTGCGATGCAGCGGCTGCTATATTGGCGAATCCCAGCGCGCGAAATTCGGCATCGGCATCAATGTCATAGCCATTTTTGGCGGCAAAGCTACGGGCCGTGAGCATCATGCTGATGAAACTCACCATCGCCAAGTTGAGCGCGGGCATCACCAACTCCCGCGTCAGCCCCAAATCAAACACGGGTGACTGAAACTCAGGCAGGCCACTGCTGACGCTGCCGACAACTGCCACGCCATCATCGCCCAAATCGAGCGCCCAACTGACATAAGTCGCCACCGTAATGGCAATCATCGCTGCAGGCCACTGCGGCCGCATCAGCTTGGTGAGAATAAAAAACATCAAGGTGAGGATGGCAATGGCAAGGGTTAACCAATGGGTTTGCGCCAGATATTGCGGCGTATGCAGTAAGCGCTCCAGCAGGTAAGGCTCTTGATAACGAAAGCCCAAAATTTTGGAAAACTGGCCGACGATAATGGTAATCGCCACCCCGTTTAGCAGCCCTAACAGAATTGGTTTTGATAAAAACTCCGCCAACACACCGATGCTAAAACGCGAGGCTAGCAAGCACCAGAGTCCGGTCATAAAGGTCATGGTCATGATCAATTGCCAGTGGCGTTGCGGATCGCCTGCTGCCAATGGCGTGACCACAGCGGCCAGCACCGCACAGGTGGCGGCGTCTGGGCCGACAATCAGTTGTCTAGAGGAGCCAAATAGGGCGTACACCAGCATCGGCAACACACAGGAATACAAGCCGACCACCGCACTGACGCCGGTGAGCTGGGCATAGGCTATGGCCACAGGGAGGGCGACTGCCGTGACCGATAAGGCGGCGCGCAGATCGTCTTTAAACCATTCCTTTTGATAATGCAGCAGTTGGCTTAACCCCGGCAGCCAGTCGCACAGGCGGATAAACAGCGAAGATTGAGCGATTGTCGCCAACATGCGGGGCATTCTCGGCAAAAAGGGGATAGTTAATTTATGGCATTATTTGCGCTAAAGTGCGAGTCAGATTTGGCTAAGCGCTTTATTTTTAGACGAAAAAAAAGCCTGAAGCAAAGCGCTTCAGGCTATAAAATCCACCGTCCATTGGCGGCAAGGAAGAAGAAAAATCACTCACCTCAACTGAGTTCAGGCTGGGAACCTGACCCCATGAGTTTGTTAACGCAGTTTGTTACCGTAAACGTCCCATACTTCCACTGGCCCCAGTTTCAGGGCGCGGATGTCGGTTTCAATCTTGCTCAAGTCACCCACAATCACCCAAGTGAGGGCGTCTGGTTTATAGCTGGCTTTTGCCAATTCGCGACTTTGTGCCAGTGTCACCTCAGTTAAACGCGCTGCTGCACCTTCAATACGTTGATATGGCAGGTGATACAGATCAGCGTTAATCATGGTTTTCATAAAGGCACCGTTGTTGGTAAAGCCTTGTGGAATAGAAAACACAGTTGCGGATTTATCACGTTCTAGTTCAGCTTCGGTTTGCGGCTTAGTGCTGATGTATTCGCTGATTTCGCGCTTAATTTCGCTCATCGCCGCGGCGGTTTTATCGGTTTGCACTGTGCCGCTGGCCGTAAACACGCGTTCGCCTTCAGGCTCGTTTTTAATGCTGGCGCCAAAGCCGTACGCCCAACCTTTGTCTTCACGCAGGTTCATGTTCAAACGGCTGTTAAAGCCTTGACCTAGCGCGGCATCCATCAACATCTGCGTCGCGGCTTGGTCTTTGTCAAACGCCGCCACGGTATGGCCGACTGAAATGCTGCTTTGAACGGCGCCCGGTGCATCCACCAGAATGATTTTGCCCACTTGGCCTTGCGCAGCGGTGATCGCTGGCAGTGGCGTCGGCTTAACTTTGTCCCAATCACCAAAGTATTTGTTCGCCAGCTTGGTAGCTTCGGCGAGGGTCACATCACCCACTAAATAAAGGGTGGCGTTGTTGGGGCCAATCTCGTTGTCGTGGAATTTCTTGATGGTGTCACGATTGATCTGCTTAGCTTGCTCGCGGCTGACAATCTGGCCAAAGGGATGCTCTGCGCCCCAAATCGCCTTGTTGTAAACTTCGGCTGCGGAACGCATCGGCTCCAGCTCATAGCTGTCATAAGAAGAGTCGATATTGTCGATCACTTTATTCAGTTCAGCTTGCGGATAGGTGGGGTGACGGATCACTTCCGCCGCCAGCGCAAAGGCATCATCAAGGGTCGATGACAAGCTATTCCAGCTTACACCACTGCCTTGATTGCCAGCGCCACCGACAATCCCTACGCCTAAGCTGTCGGCCTTTTTGGCCAACTCGCCCATGTCATATTCTTGGGTACCAGTGGTCAGCATGCCAAAGGCTTGCGCTGCAGTGCCCGGCGCATAGAACTGATCCACTAAAGAACCGGTATCAAACTGCATGCTGATATCCACCAAGGGCAGATTATGCCGCTCAGCAACGACCACTTTCATGCCGTTGGCTAACACCGCTTGGTGAATCGGCGGCATGGTGATTTTGCCGTTAAATTCGCCCACCGCTGGCATTTTGCTGCGGTCAACGCTGGCGGTCATGGCGCTGGTGCTTGGCTCCGGCAGCAGGCGCGCTTCGTAATATGGTTTATCGAGCCAACGCTTGGCGACCTTACGCACTTCGTCGCTATCGGCGCCACTGATCCATTTGCGTTGTTGATTCACAAACAACGGGTCGTTGTGATGTACCATGCCTTGGATCAGCTGAGAGCCAATCGCTTCATTGCTCTCCATAGAGCGCAGCAAGGAGATTTCGCCGCCTAAATTAATCGCCGCAAGCTGATCCTCTTCTGGGCCTTTTTTGAAGAAGGTCTGCAGGGTTTGGTCGATGATCTGTTCTACCTGCTCAGGATCGGCATTGGGCTTCAAGGTTACATCGAGCGAGAAGATACTGTTGACATCGTTGGCGCTGACATTGGCTGACACCGCCACCGCTAACTGCTTTTCATCTACCAGCACATCGTACAGCGGAGTGTTTTTACCGCCCGCTAACGTGCGGCTCACCAGCTCCATCAGGGTCGTATCTTTGGCGCTGCTGTTCGGCAGTGGCCAAACGCGGCTCAGGCTGATATTGGCGACTTTGTCGTAAATCACGTCGCGTTGAATATGATCTAAGCTCGGGATCCACTGGTCGATCTTGTCCATCGGTTTACCCGCTGGCACATCGCTGAAATAGTGGCTGACTTTCGCTTTGGCGCTTTCAACGTCGATATCACCGGACAGCACCAACACCGCATTGGTCGCGCCATAGGCGTCGTTAAACCATTGCTTTACGTCATCCAGTGAGGCGTTTTCCAGATCTTCCATTGAGCCAATGGTGGTGTGATCGTAGGGATGACCTTTAGGGTAGAAATTCTTCAAAAAGCGTTCGTAGATACCTGCACCTGGACTTAATTGGCCTTGGCGCTTTTCATTTTTGACGACTGCGCGTTGTTCATCCAATAAATCTTGGGTGATGCTGGGGCCGAGATAGCCCATGCGATCAGATTCCATCCACAGTGCCAAATCAATCGCGTTGCTTGGCACTGTTTGATAGTAGTTGGTACGATCTTGGTCGGTGGTGCCATTCATGCCCACCGCGCCCGCTTTATCAAATGGCAGGAAGTATTCAACGTCGCGATGAATCGTCTGTTGGAACATCAAATGTTCAAACAGGTGCGCAAAACCGGTTTTACCTTCAGGTTCATTTTTCGAGCCGACCTTGTACCAAACGCCTACGTAAATATTCGGCACACTGTGGTCAGTATGCACAATGGTGGTTAAGCCGTTGGGCAGGGTGAAGGTTTGGTAGTCAATGTTAATTTTGGCAAGGGCATGTTGTGGGATTTCACTTGCTGGCACAATAGCGCTCGGCAGCAGTAACATGCCGCTAAATAAGGCAGAAACAACAGTTTTATTAAAGTTTTTCAATGAGTTTCTCCAAGGTTGAGTATTTCATCGCCAATCTATTAAGTCATAGTTTCCTTACACCAGCCTTGCAGCCATTTTTTGTCTGTTGTGAAAAAGTTATTGGCACCCTATGGCTGCAAGGTTGGTGCAAGTTTTCTAGTGTCAAATGGAACATGGAAAGAGTTCACCACGGTAAAGCCGTGGGCAAAGTGAGAGCGGTGGAGTAATGACACAAGCAGGTCAACAGCAGATTAAACAGCAACTGGATGAGCTCGCTCAACGCGGCCAAGCCAGCCTGTTCGCCGTTGCAAGAGCCGCAGCACGGCACGAGGCGTTGCGCCGCAGTCTGTGGTGCTTTGCGCCCATCGTGGTTATCGCCTGTTTGTGGCAGTGGCTCGGCGCTACGCAACCTTTGATAAGCCGCCTGAGTTTTTGGGCTGTATTGCTGCTGTTGCCCACGTTGGTGTTTGTGGGGCTATATTGGCTGCAACTGCGCACCGTGAAACCTGCTCGCGCTACAGCATTAGCAATGTATGACAAGCTGCTGAACGATGATGACCGGCTGCAAACTGCCGATGAGTTCTGTCAGCATCAAGCGCCGGGGCCATTCCAATTGGCGGCGATTTTAGACAGCGCGAATGCCATCAATCAAGCGTTAACGTGTGATGCGCCTCAACCTGAGCACACGCTAACGCCATTTTCAGTGTTCACTCGCGCGCAACTGCCAGTGACCACTGTACTGTTGTTGCTGTTGTGGTGGCAACCTTTCGGTCACTCAACTGCAACTGTGGTGCTAGCCAATGCAAATGGCGCGACTCAGCAAACCGATATTGCCACAGCAACCGTATTGGCCACGGCGCCAGCCAAGCAAGGGACTGATGCTAACGCCGCCATACATACCAACGAACTAAATTCAGCTGCAGATGCGGCTAGCAACATGCCAGACAGCGCACTAGACAGCGCCGCCAAGCGTGCTAACAACGCCGATGCTGCAACCAACAATCCTGCGGCCGCTGCTGCAAGTAGCAAGACTCCAGCAACCGCCAGCACCCATAAAGTCGGTGCTAACCAAACCAGTAGCACCGAAGCGGCTAACTCTGCCAATCAAGCGGCTGCCACTGGCGCGGATGCGAAAACTGATAACAGCGCCAAAGCTGATCAAAGTAACAACCAAGCGATGGCGGCGCTAAACCCACCGCAAACAGCTGTGCCGTTGCAGGATAATAGCGAGCGTCAAAACGCCAATGCCCAAGAGGGCGCCATGAGCGACAGCACGCCCAACCAAGATCAACAAAACGGCAAGCCACAAAACGGCAACGCACAAGCGGGGCAGCAAGGGCAGCTGGCGGGTAAGAAACAAGCGCCAAAGAGCAAGAATAATCAAGGTCAGCAGCAATCCGGCGACCAAGCCAATCCAAACAGTCAAAACAGTGGTAATCACAGTGATGATGGTTTGAAAAAATCACGCGGAATTAACAGCTTAATGTTGTCAGTACCGATGGAAGATCAGTTTGTTGGCACCCCCGGTCCCGGCGCTGAAAAACGCACCATGAAACAAAAGCAGCCTGATGAACAGCCGAATAGCGCTATGCCCGCCGCCGAACGTGGCCGCGCCAATGGCGCGCAAGCAGCGCAACCCGCACGACTAATGCAGCCGTGGGAATTGCAACTGCTTGGCAAGTTTTATCAGCAACTGCACACCGAACAACAAAACAGCGACAAGGCCCAATGAAGGCAGGAGCAATGATGGATATTCGTCAAGCCGACACTCAGCAACAGATCCAGTTTTTCTGCGACAATTTTCGCGCTATTCATCATGAAGTGAGCCGCATGATGGTTGGCCAACAAGCGGTGATCGAAGGCGTGTTAACCGCGCTGTGTGCCGGTGGTCATGTGTTGTTAGAAGGCGTTCCCGGACTGGGCAAAACCATGTTGGTCAGTTCGATCAGCCGTGCGGTGAACTTGCCGTTTTCGCGGATTCAGTTCACCCCCGATATGATGCCCGCCGACATTCAAGGCACCTCAGTTCTAATGGAAACCGAAACCGGTGGCCATGAGCTGACGTTTCAGCCGGGGCCGATCATCTCCAACTTGGTGTTGGCGGATGAGATTAACCGCGCCACCCCCAAAACGCAGTCTGCCTTGCTGGAAGTGATGCAAGAGAAGCAAGTGACTGTAGGGCGTCGCACCATCAAATTAGATGAACCCTTCTGCGTGATGGCAACCCAAAACCCGGTGGATCAAGAGGGTACTTACCCGTTGCCGGAAGCACAATTAGACCGCTTTCTGTTTAAGCTGGTGGTGGGCTATCCGACTGAGCAGGACTACCACACCATTATCGATCGCACTACCAGTGGCGAGACCATAGAGTTAAAAGCGGTGGCCAGCGGCGACGTGTTGAATCAGATGCGCCAAATCGTGCGCAGTGTGCCCGTGACTGAAGCGGCAAAAACCTTTGCTATTCGCTTGGTGATGGGCACTCAGCCGATGAGCCAATATGCGCCTGCTGAAGTGAACGAGTGCGTGGCGCTTGGGTCATCACCGCGGGGGATTCAAAGCTTGATGTTGGCCGGTAAAGTACAGGCTTTGTTGGCCGGTCGCGGCGAAGTGATTGAACAAGATATTCGTGCAGTGGCGAGTGCGGTATTACGTCACCGTTTAGTGATGAACTTTAAGGCCCAAGCGAGCGGCATTGATGCTGACAGCTTGATTGCCAAAGTGCTGCAAGGGTTGAACTAATGGCAACGACCAAGGGAGCGCCCCTGTTCGACCCGAGCTTTGTGGAGCAGGTGCAACAATTCAGTTTGCGTGTGGCACAAGCGGGCAAGGGCGGTCGCTTGGCCGAGCAGAAAACCCCAGCGCGAGGCCAAGGGTTAGAGTTTGCTGACTTTAAACCTTATGTGGCCGGCGACGACCTGCGCGCGATCGACTGGAACATCTATCGCCGTTTAGGCCGCGTCTTCGTGCGAGTGTTTGAAGAGCAACAAGATCTGCCGGTCTATCTGCTGTTGGATCTGTCAGCTAGCATGTTCTTGGAGCAACCAGCGCGGATTACGGCCGCTAAGCAAGCGGCACTCGCCTTGGGCGCCATTGCCCTAAATCAACATGATGCGGTAACCCTGCTGCCCTTTTCTGAAAAATTGCAGATGCAGCACAAAGGGATGTCGGGCAAACATCAACTGCTGCGTTTGGCACAGTTGATTAGCGAAGGCGACCAGCAAAGCAAAACCTCGTTGGCCGATGTGCTGCAAGAGTTTGCCAGCTTTCCGCTGCGCCAAGGCTTGGTTGTTGTGATATCTGACTTTTTTGATAACCAAGGGATAGCGCCTGTGGTTGATGCTCTGGGGCAGCTGCGTCATAAGCTGTTACTGGTGCAATTAACCCAACCGTGGGACAGTGACCCCAGTTTACAGACGCAAATGAGCGGCGATGTGCGGCTGCAAGACTGCGAAACGGCAGAGTATGCCGATCTGCAGATCACCCCAGAACTGCTGGCCAACTATCAAGCTGCTTATCAAGCTTTTAATGACCAACTGACGCAACTGGCCGGAGGGCGCGGCGCGGGGTTATTACGCTTAGATGCCAGCAGCCCAGTATTGCCGCAACTGGCAACCCTGTTTGGTCAAGGAGGTTTGCTGCTATGAGTTTTAGCAACCTGCCATTTGTCGCAGTGATCGCTGGTGCGATGCTGCTCGCCATCGCCCTGTTTGCGCTGCAATTTTTACGACCACGTACCAAAGTCGTCACCGTAGCCACCGCGCAGTTTTGGCAGCAAGCGGCGCAGCAAGCGCCTGCGCGAGTATTGTGGCAAAAATTCCATTACTGGTTAGCGTTACTGCTCTCAATCGCCATCGCCTTGCTGTTGTGGGGTGCCTTGAGCGGCATGCATCGCAGCCAAACCCAGCAACCCGTATTGGCGCTCTATTTTATTGATAACTCAGTGGCGATGCAGGCCAACACCCGATTGCGCGATGCCAAAAAACAGCTGCTGCAAGATGTCGCCATTAGCCAAGCCGAGCAACGCCAAGTGTGGGTCGGTGATGCCAGCGCCATGTTGCTGCTGGATCAGCAAGACAACAACGCACTGCTCGGGCCAAAACTGGTGTCCGTTGCAGCTAGCGCCCATCAAAGCGTGTTCCAACAATGGCTCAGTTTGATGCTGCAACAGCATCCTACTGAAGCGATTAAACTCTACTATTACGGCGCGCCATTTTGGGGTAAGCAACTGGCTGAGCTGCCTAGCCAGGTCACCTTGCATCCGCGTTATCTGGCGCCAGCGTTAAGCCATAACTTAGCGATTGTGTCACTCGGCCAAGCGCCTGCGCAGTCGGGTTTATGGGGCAAAGTGGATGTCAGCTTTGGTTTGTATGCCTCAGATGAACGACCACTCAGCGCCAACATGGTGCAGTTCTCGCTCGACGGCTACTGGCTGCAACCGACCGATATTCGTGCCTTGGGCGATGGCAAATTTATGATCCGCGATCTGGATGTCGCCAGCGCGCCGCAGCAGTTACAACTGACCTTGGCCAGTGATGATGAATTTAGCGCAGACAATACCGCCACCTTGACCTTAGCGTCGATGCCGGTCATCAAGCTGCAATTAGCATCGAATACGCCGGCATGGCTGCACACTCTGGTTCGCCTCGACCGTGGCGTGACGCTGGTGGATGCCGATGCCGATGTTGCTGTGTGTCTCAGTGCTGACAACTGCCCAAGCGCTAAGGCGCAACTGCTGCTCGATGAAAGCGATAATCTGGCGCGCTTTGTTGTCGCTCGTGAACAAGATGAACAAGATAAGCAAGCCGAGCAATGGCAGGCAGCGTTGGCCGAGCAGTGGCAGCAAAACGGCTGGCAAACCTTGGCTGAACAGCAGCAGTTTCCGCCGTTGCGCAGTGGCCGTGTGACGATGAGCGTTGCACGCCAAGTGCATTTTAGCGCGGCTGGCCTTAATCAACTGCTGGAGCAGCAGAGTGCTGACTTGCCCAAACTGATCAGCCAAGCCTTACGATGGCTAGCCAACCAGCAGCAATTTACCCCGTATCTGTCGGTGGCAGAGCCGTGGCCGCAAACTACGGCAGCTGCAGCAAATGCGCTGAGTCCCACGCCATTAGTGGCCGGTATTCAGACCAATGCTAGCGGGAAAATTGCCTACGCCTCGATGCTTGCGCCCAGTTTATCTATGAGTGTTTCTGCGAGTGTTACTGAGCCCGTGGCAGCTGCGCAGGACAGTCTGGCGTCATCAGTGAGCGCTTTATCTATGTTGTCTTGGGGCATTTTGCTGGCAGCGGTTCTACTGCTGTTGGAATGGGCACTGTTGCAACGCGGCCGCTTGCCTTAAGGAGATACGGCGTGAGTTTAACGATATTGCATCCGTGGGGTGCGTTATTACTGTTGGCATTGCCGCTGATTTGGTGGCTGGGGCGCAGCGTGTCGCGCCAGCAACGACTGCTGCGTTGTGGTCTTTTTGCCTTGCTCGCCTTGGCTCTGATGCAGCCGGTACTCTTGCATCAAACCGCACAGCAAGTGCGGGTGGTGGTGATCGATCAATCCGCCAGTTTAACGGCGGCGGCCAAGCAACAAGCGCAGCAACTATTACAACAGCGACTGCAACAACAGCAGTCGTCTGCTGAGCAGTTAGCTGTGGTGCAGCTGGGCGGTGAGCCCTTGTCGCAACAGCTGTTGCAGCCACTGACACCACAAGCGCTAACCTATCTCGACAGCCAAAGTTCTTCACTGGGCAACGCAATTCACCATGCGCTGAGCTTAATTCCCGCTGGGCAAGCAGCGCGTATCGAACTGATCAGCGATGGCATGGCCACCGACAATCATTGGTCACAGCTGTTAGCCGAATTGGCGCTGCGGCAGGTGAGTTTAGATTGGATTGCCATCCCCGCAGCAACGGCCGCGCCGTTTATTGCCGAGGTGCAGGCCGCTGAAGTACGCATTGGCCAGATCCCAACCTTAACCGTGGCCATTGAAGGCCGCAGTGAGCAGTCACTGACGCTGCAAGCATGGGCAAATGGCGAACTGGTTACTGCGCAAACCGTGGCCGCAGCGCCGTTGAATGGCGCACAGCGCAGCAGTGTTAGCCTCAGTTTGCCTGCAGCCAGTCAAGCCTTTAGCCAATTGACGTTGAAACTAGTCAGCGCCCAAGCAGATTCAAATGCGCCAAGTAATACGCTCGATGAACGTGAGTGGTTACTTGCGGCACAGCCTGCTTATTCAGTGTTATACGCCAGCAGTGATGCATCTGCTGCGGCTAAGTTACAGCAACTGCTGGGTGATGCCTTTAATGTCGAAGCGGCTAATTTACCGCTGGCCAGCGACATCGATTTCAGCCGTTATCACACTGTGATGCTGGATAACTTAGCCAGCGAACAATTGCCAGAATTGACCCAAAAACGCCTGCAAGATGCGGTGCAGCAGGGCGTCGGTTTAGTGTACAGCGGCGCCGATAATGCCTTTGCCAGTCCAGAGTTTGCCAAGCAACCCATCGCCGAGTTACTGCCGGTAGAGTTACAACAGCAAGAGCAACAACGCGAACCGAGTGTGGCGTTAGCAATTGTGATCGACAGCTCCGGTTCGATGAAAGGTCGGCCGATGGAGCTAGCCAAGCAGGTGGCACGCTTAGCGGTGAAAAAGCTCAAACCGCAAGATCAGGTGGGGATTGTTGAGTTCTATGGTACCCGTCAGTGGGCGGTGCCGATGCAACCGGTGGAAAACCCCAAAGAGATTGAGCGTGCCATTGGCCGTATGCAAGCGCAGGGCGGCAGCGAGTTGTTTCCCGCAATTCAAGAAGCCTATTTTGGACTGAAAAACAGCCAGAGCCGTTATCGTCATATTTTGTTGATCACCGATGCCGCAGTGGAAGAGGAAAACTACCAGCGTTTGCTGCGGTTTATCGCCCAAGATCAGATCAACGTTTCTGCGGTGATGGTCGGTGACAGCCAAGGTGGCGAGCAGCGCATGGCGGAGCTGGCTAACTGGGGCCGTGGCCGTTTTTACGCCATCCATGATGAATTTAAGATGGTGGAACTGAACTTCCATCGTCCCTCAAGCGAGCCGCAACCTGTTTATCAAACGGGGCGTTATACGGTGCAAGCTACCGATGGCGTGACGCTGCCAATACCGCTGCAAGGTTTTGCCAAGGTGCAGGCCAAAGCCGCCGCCAAGGTGAGCTACCAATTGGCCGACAACAAAGCGCCGGTGCTGAGTCATTGGCGAGTCGGCGCCGGCAATGTGACCGCGTTGATGTTCAGCCCGCTCGGCAGCAGTACTCAAAATTGGCAGCAGTGGCCAGAGTATGGCCAATGGTTGGGTCAGCAAATTGCCGCTAGTGCCGATCCATTCGCGACGATGCAGTTGCTCAGTCAACGTCAGGGCGATGAACTGCGGTTGCAATTAATCTTGAGTGAGCCAGCTATAACCGCGCCAAGCCTGTCGTGGAAAGCGGCTAACGCCAGTGAATGGCAAGCAATAGCGCTTACGCAACGTTCGCCAAACCAGTACAGCGCGCTGCTGTCGGTGGCTAACGCCCAAGCGCTGCAGCTGCAAGCTCAACTGCGTGGACAACCGCTGCGCGCCGTAGCACAAGCCAGTAGCGATCAAGTGAGTGAACTCAAAGTGCCACAAGGGTTTGCGCAATTGCTGCCGCAAGCCGTGACCACACTGAATGGCAGCATCTATCGCGCCGATGAGCTGTTAGAAAACCCCAATCGTGCCGCTCATACAGCTGAGCTGCGGCCACAATTGACCGCCACCAGTCTGTATCCGTTGTGTTTACTGTTGGCATTGTTGCTGTACTTTGTTGAGATTATTTATCGTCGTTGGCCTACTCGTGGCGCAGGTGCATTAGGAAAATGAGCATGAGATTTCGATTAAAACCCCTATTGCTTGCGCTCACGCTTGGCGGGTATTACGTGCCATCGCTGCAGGCTGCCAACACCAGTGAACTGGCACAGCAACTCAGCAGTGCGTCGCCAAGTCTGCAACAGATTAACCAAGCGTATGCCAACGCCTTAGTGGCTGGCACGCGCGTCGATGAACTGTTGACCTCGCTGCAACAATCCGCCGCCAAGGCCACAACGGCGGCAGTGAAAGCCGATGCCTACTTGAGCATGGCCGTGATCCAATGGCATCAGGGCGATTTAACCGCTGCGGCTAAACTGCTGCAACAGTCAGTGGCCACTGCAGCCAATCCACGTAATCTTGCGCTTGCGGCCGATTTGGCTGATGCCCAAGGCGATAAAACCAAGGCGTTAGCGCACTACCAACAACTGCTGACGCTAAGTGACAATAGTTCCAGCAAACAAACGGTTGCTGCCAAAATAGCGCTGCTTGATGGCAGCAATGTCGCACTGGTGCGCTTTGCTGATGCTTACCCGCAGCAGCGCTTCGCGGTGGCCTCCATTTTGGCACTGAAACATCAGCCGCAGCAGGCCAGCGAACTGGCGCTCAAGCAAACCAACCTTAGCGTGGCGGAACTGCTTACCTTGGCTGATTGGCAGCTCGCAGCGGGGCAATATCGCGCTGCCGCTAAATCTTCCTGGACTGCCTATCAACAAGCCGATGGCGACGCCGATCGCCACTATGGTTTGTCGCTGTTTATTGAAGCTTACCGCGATGCGGGTGACTTAACTGCCGCAGCTGCAAGCTTAGCCAACGCCAAGCAAGCGCCGTTAGTGGCCGATGTACGCTTGGATTTGCTGTTGGAGCTGGGGCGCTATGATGATGCCTTGACCTTGATCGACACGGTTGATGCCCAGCGCACCAATGCCGCATTGCAAAGCCGTCGCAGCGCGATTTTAGCCTTAGCCAATCGCCCGCAGGCGTTGCTGCAAGAGTACCAACAGCAGATTGCCAAGCAGCCACATGAACTGGCGGCTTATAACGGTCTCGCGGCGCAATACGTCAACCAAGGCAACACACAGCAAGCGGTGGCGGTGTATCAGCAGTTCGCCCGCAGTAACGCAAAAAACTTGCCGCTATTGCTGCAAGCCGCCAAGCGGATGATCGCCATGGGGCTGACCGATGACGCGGTAAACTTGATGCAGCAGTACGCCGCTAACGCCAATGCGCAAACCAGCCTGCAGCAGTTTTTGTTTGAAACCTATCTCAACAAAGGCGACAACGACGCCGCAGCAAAGGTGTTGGCGACACTTGACCAACAACTGCCCAAAGACAGCATGCAGCGCCTGACGCTGGCCGAAAACTATGAACGTTTACTGCAACCCCAGCAGGCATTGACGTGTTTGGTGGCGCTTGAACAACTGCGTGGCAATTTAGGCTATGACCAAGCGCTGCACATCGCTGCATTGGCTGACAGTGTCGGTGACAAAGCGCAAGCGCTAAGCCGTTGGCAGCAGTTGTGGTTACAAGCCAAATTACCCGCTCGACGTAACTTTTTAGAAAACCGCATCGTTGAGGCGGCCACTCAACTTGGCAAGCTGGACAGTATGGCGGCTGAGTTGGCGAGTAAGGTGCAAGCAGGCAGCGCCAGCCAAGCGCAACTTAACTTGTTGGTGAGCCTCTATTTGGCGCAACATCAAGCCGATAATGCCATTGCCGCGGTTGAGCAGTTTGCCAAGCAACAGCAGCTAAATGATATCGCTCGGCTGCAACAGCTGGCGGCGATATACGGTCATGAGCAAAACTACCCAGAATTAAACCGCATTTGGCGCCAGTTGGCCGATTTAGACAGTGCCAACGCGGGGCAATATTGGCAGCAAATTACTCTCAATAGCCTGCGCAACAATGTGTTTGAACAACAAGCGCCCCAAGCGGGAATGACACCACTGCAGCAACGTGCGCAGCAGGTGGATGAACTATTGGCGCAACTGAACCAACACGGCGAGCAGGTGGATCATCAGTTTGCTGCAGGCTTGTACGCAATGGCGGGCTTAACCGCGCAAGCGATTGCAGCGTATCAGCAAGCATTGGCGCAGCAGCCGGACAACAGCGATAACTTATTGCAGCTGGTGGAGCTACTGAAACAACAGCAGCAGTTTGTGCAGGCGGCCAGCTTACTGCAATTGCAGTTGTTGAACGCCGCCAACCCGGATGGCAAATTTGCTGCGGTGGATGGCATATTGAATCTGTTTACAGGGGGCGAATCAGGCTTGCCCGAACAGGCTCAACTTTACGGTGAGCAAGTGCTGCAATGGCTGCAACGCCGCCTGTTTGAACAACTGTTGACTGATGTCGAGCCAAGTCGGGTACTGTTGTCGTTAGCTGATTTGGGGCAACAACAAGCTGACTTTAGCCTGAGTGAATTTGCCAGTCGGCAACTGCTGGCGGTCAATTCCAGCCAACGGGCAGCGGTACTGCGTTCCTTGATCAGCCAATACACCACCTCGACCGATCCGTTTGCCAATACTGGCCCTGCCATTGGTGACAACAGTAAGAAGCTGCAATTTGGTCGTCGATTGCTGGCACTGCAACAAGAGTTTCCGCCATCACTTTACATCGATTTGGGCAAAGCCCTGTTAGCCGATGGTGATGTACTGGGCGCTGAACGGGCGTTTTCGATGATGATCGACATTCCCGGCATTGTGAATGTGAAGCAGCAAAAGGGTGAGGCTTATGCCAACGCTGGTTACGATCAACAGGCGTTGACCTACTATCAACAGGCGTTAGTGACCGAACAAAACAATCTGGAATTGCTGCTGAATACCGCGATTTTGCAGCAGCAGTTAGGCGAGCGTCAGGTCGCGAGTTACTGGTATTGGCAGGGGCTAAACAGCTTGCTGCAGAGCCGTGCATTGACCTCCGATGGTCGTCCAGATCCGATTTTCTCTGATTTTCATCGCTACTTTGATGCCTTGTCGGAAGGCTTAATGCTGACCTGGCCAAGCGATGCCAGCAAAGCGCAGCAGCTAAAGCAATCGTTACTACAGCTATTTGCCGACACCTTGTCGCAAAGTGCGGTGCCGATGACCGCGGCCAACTATGCCACCTTTCCGCGCTTACAAGCGGTCAGCGAACTGGTGCATGCGGTAGCGGCGTTTAATGGCGATGATGCACTGGCGCAAGCGATCGATACTCAGTTAAGTGCGCGGTTTGGCACCGATAACGCGTTGTTGCAATACCAACAAAATTACTTCCGCTACCGTGGTTTACAAAAAAGTAGTGGCCTGCAAACCAGTAGCCGTCAGCCAAACGCGGCAAGTTCACCACTGCAACAATTGGCGGCAGAAGCTGATGCCAGCGATAACTTCCCGCTGCAATTGCTGTTGGCGCTGGAGCACCAAGATTGGCCGCAGCTGCGTCGATTGGTTGAGCTCGTTATCGCTGCCAATGTCAGCCAAAACCCAACCATGCAGCAACAGATGCTGAAATCGCAGTACTATTTTGTGCTGCAACAGGCGTTTGACCGAATGCCGCTGCCGCAGTTTGTT